>NZ_PCMX01000079.1 GCF_002530675.1 Flavobacterium columnare NBRC 100251 = ATCC 23463 | reverse complement strand
AATCAGACTTATTGAAAAATCTTCTTTTCTATCGACAATTGAAAACAAATATTCATTTAAATAATGTCTGCGTTCTTCTTCATTATTAGAATTTAAAAAATCACTGATTTGTTCAATACTTATATCTTTTGAAACAAGAAAAGCATAAAATATTTTTTCTAAGTTTCTTAATTCATAAATTACATTTGATTTTTGATTTAGTTCATTTCTATATGAAATAACATCTATACCTTTTGTATCTAACTCTACTAAATAATTAACTCTAAAAGCATCAAATAATTGGGTGTAAGCATTTATTACATTGCCATAATTGTGCTCATTTTTTATAAGTTCTTCAAGATTATGAATAGTTTTGAAAGATTCCTCAATGTCATCAGATAAATTACTAGTTAGTTTAATGGTGACCAACTTTTTCAAGTAATCATATATTTCTGAAGAATATAAATCGACTTCATAATTACCCTCTGAATTATTCTTAATAATTCCTTTTTTTTCTAATTCAGAATATTTTTTTAGTTCAATAGAATCGATTAAAGTTTCCCTAGTCTGGAAAATATGTTTGAATAAATTTTCTAACTGTTTTAGTTGTTTCATCTTAAAATTATAAAACCTCAATATCTTTCTAATGTGAAGAGTAATTGTTAAATTAACATTGTTAAAATCAAAAAATATTAAATTTATTTAATTAATATTTACTTCGTATATAAATTATTCCCCTTTTGATTATTGATTGTAAAAGGGTAAATCTAAAAAATCTTCTTTTAAAATATTGTCTTAGTTTGTTCTAATTTTATAAAACTTTTAAATTAGCAATGCTTTTTTACTTTTTTATCCAACTAATGTTTTCCAAACATTGGATTGAGTTCTAACGCAAAGATTTTTTCTAGTATGTAGAGGTATTGGGTTTCATTAAGGTCTAGTTCTAGGATGTTCAAATAAATTTTTTTACCACTATTAATTGCCCATTTATTAAGTTTTAATCCTTGGGTTGATTCTACGCTATATAATCCGTAATGATGGTAGATTCTGCCAGAAATTCTACTAAAAGTTTTCTCCCTTTTATACTTTCCTCCTTGACGTACTCCTAAGTATAATACTTTGCTTAAATTACCATTGATAGGTGGTACTGCGATTAATTCATTTCTTTTGTTAGTAAATAACGTTTTTATTTCTTTTGCTTCTTCTAATGTTTTGCATTCAAACCAATATAAGGTAGGTGAACTAATTTTTTGGAAAAAATTGAACTGCGCTTTGAATTGTTCATCTAAGCTTAAATCTAAGTCTAGTTCTATTTGGGTTGTTTTTACGTTATTAATAGCAACCTCAATTTTTTTTAAATGTGATAGCGCATCCATTTACCTGTTTTTTAAATTTAGTATATCAGTAAAGCCTTCTTTTTTTAAGTGTTCTATGGCCATATAGGTTGTGAATATTGTAGGATTTGGATCTAATTCTGTATTGTTTATATAGGTATTTGCATAAGAAATAACCAGTTTACAAGGATATAATTTATGGTTATGTCGCAAAGCCCAGACTCTTATTTTGCGTTTTGGATTAAAATTAATTTCTGCATCAATTCTTTCGATAGCTTTTAAAATATGTACTTTTTTGATATTGTTTAGTATTGACATTTTTGTTTGAAATTATTTGACTTATTCTACTTTTCTTGCTTTTAAATTTTAATTTATAGTAGTTTTAATCACTGCCATTTAAACCATTATAATTTTATAGGCTTAGTTAAGTATCTCTTTTATACAAATTTAATCAAAGAAAAATGGTTACGATTACGGAAAACCGCAACGGAACTATGAAAAAAAAGTGTATGAGGTAGGGTATTGCTTGATTTTTTTTAAACAGCTGTTGTTTTACCGTTCTTTTTAATCTCTTTTAGTTTCGTGGTAATGACACTAAAAATACCTACAAACACTAAAAATACCATGATTTTAAGGAGTAAAGTAAGGAAATAGTTGGATGGATAAATGTCTAAATCATTATACATGGTCCAGGAACTAGGGAGGTAATCGCGATGAAAACTAGTGATAATAATTACCATTCTTTCAATAGAACACATCAAGAAAATGCTACTTACTAATGGGATAAAACATTTTTTTGAACGATAGGGAATCGTAACAATTGGGTTAGGAATACCCATAATAAGGGTTGTGTCCAAAATGCTACCCAATATTTGCCAAACATTCTGTTTAAAAGTGCGGTTTTGTCTTCTGGGGTTAAAATAGTTAGTTCTACAATTAATCCCGTTATCCATACTATTAAATACACAATTCCTGCAAAGGAAATAAAGGCAGTGGCTTTGTCATCCACTTTTTTGAGGACTGGATTTTTAGTAAAAATCGATACGAATAAATAGAGAAAAGTATATAATCCAAAAGCCGTAAAAAAGTCGATTTGGATTAATTGTAACGTAAAAATTATGTTTTCGGTCATGGGGGGAATTTCATTTTGTTTTTCCTATGAAGATTATGCTGGGTTAAATATAGTCTTTGTTAAACAATTTATGATCTAGTAATTCAATAATCTAAACACTTACTTCCCAATACAAAAATTTAAAAGTGTTTATTTATAAGGGTTAATACGTTTTTAGTTTTAAAAACGTTGCAAAATAATAAAATTTAAAGCAAAATAAAGTAAACTAAAATCAAGAAGTGTAGCTATAAGTTGTAAGCCTTTTATCTCCAGATTTAATTAAAATAGTATTTTCGACTCCCCATTTTAAGTCTCTACTAGCGGTTGCTTCACTTATTTCTTTGAAGTGTATTAGATAGTCTTTTCTACTAAATGGATTCGATTTAATAATTTCTTTGAAGAGGTTAATTCGGTCTATGGCTGTTAAGTTATTATTTTGCGTTTTAAGAAGGTTGTCTAAGGCTTGCAGGAGTATGTTAAGCATAAACTCAATAAAAGGCGTAGAACTTCCTATTTTATCTGATTTCGATAAGACAGCATAATATTCTGCTTGATTATCTTTTATTAAGGCTTCAACAGGTAAATACTCAAAAACGGGATATTGTTGCATCAGTAACAAAGTTTGCCATAATCTTCCCATTCTTCCATTACCATCAATAAACGGATGTATAAACTCAAATTCATAGTGAAATACGCAACTTTTGATTAAGATTAAATCATTGTCTTTATTAAGATATTCAAATAGGTCTTTCATCAATTGGTTTACCATTTTTCCACTTGGAGCAATATGTTCGACTTTTGAACCTTTTACAATCCCAACATTAGTTGTTCTTAATTTACCAGCTTGCTCAATCAAGCCTTCCATTACTATTTGATGCGCTTTTTCTAGGTCTTTTAATTTTAACGGATTAAATGTTTTGAGTTGGTCATATACTTTTATAGCATTTTGTACTTCTAAAATATCCTTTTGAGGTGCTAAAACTCTTTTGTTTTCTAATAAAGAGGTTATTTGTTCTTCTGTAAGGGTATTCCCTTCAATTTCTAAAGAAGACTGAATAGTTTTGATACGGTTTTTCTTTCGTAATTCTGTGGCGGGTTTGTATAAATGGGTTGCGTTAATGGCTCCAATTCGTTCTGATATTGAAGTAATTAATTTTAAAATTTCGGATGTAATTTGATAGGGTGGTTTATACATGATAGTATCATTTGATAGTATCAAAGGTAATAAATGTTATTATTTCCCAATACAAAAGTTTGCAAAGATATTGCCTAACAATTCATCGTTAGTTACCAATAAAACTTTTATTTTTCAGGTTTTTGTTTGGTACTTTTAAAGGTAATTATTTCAATAGATTTCTTACTCTTGTTTACTCTATATACCATATAATTATTCTTGTCTATAATGGCTTTGTGTACATTTTTATTTTTAGAAGAATTGGGAAATAATTTTGGATGAATAATGATTTGACGAATAACCTGATTTATATTTTCTTCTAATTGAATTATTTCATTTATTGTCCAGTTACTTTCTAAGTAATCTAATACGTTTTCTAGCCCTTTTTCGGCTTGTAATGTCCAATAAATTTTTAATGCCATTTTTTAAATTTATTCATTACTTCTGTGTGTGCCGTGAGTTCATTATTATCGGCTTGTTTAAGACCAATTTCAATTTCTTTTTGTTCTTCAATAGATAGTTCGTCAAACCAATCTTTTTGATTTGTTTTTAGAAATAGTTCAAGTTTTTCTAATAGATTTTCGTCAATAGAGCTTAACTCTTGAATGAAATTATATTTTCTTGCTGCTAAATCCATAATTACTTGATTTTTGTCTAAACAAATTTACCATTTTTATTTTAACTCTTTTGCATTACAAAATACTACTTTAGTATGAAACGAGAAGGATTACTTACTTGCCAATACAAAAGTTTGCAAAGATATTGCCTAACAACTCATCGTTAGTGACTTCACCTGTAATTTCTCCAAAATAGTATAGGGCTTGGCGAATATCTATGGCCATCAAATCTGAAGGCAAACCTTGTTGCATGCCCCATTGTACTTTTTGAATTTCTTCTAGGGCTTTGAGTAACGAATCGTAATGACGGGTATTGGTTATAATCGTTTCGTTGTTGCGCAGGGCACCTGTGTTTACAAAGGATAATAGGGTGTTTTTTAACTCATCGATACCTATTTTTTGTTTTGCAGAAATGAATAAACAATTTGAAATTTGAGATTTGATGTTTGACATTAATTCGGTTGGCATCAAATCCATTTTATTGAAAATTGTCAGTAACGTTTTTTGAGGGTATTTGTTTTTAATTTGTTCTATTTCATTTTTAAGTGAATCTAAACTGTTGACTATTAGCGGTGAACTGTCAACTAAAAATAGAACCACTTGCGCTTGTTCGATTTTTTCAAAGGTTTTTTGGATTCCTATGCTTTCTACGACATCTTTTGTTTCGCGTATGCCTGCGGTGTCTATAAAACGAAAGCCTATGCCGTTGATGACTAGTTCGTCTTCGATGGTATCGCGTGTGGTACCGGCAATGTCTGATACTATGGCGCGTTCTTCGTTTAATAGGGCATTTAATAGGGTCGATTTGCCCACATTAGGTTCGCCTACAATGGCTACGGGGATTCCGTTTTTAATCACGTTACCTACAGCAAAGGAGTCGATTAAGCGTTTTAAAACAAATTCGATGCGGTTTAATAAATCTATAAATTGACTTCTATCGGCAAATTCTACGTCTTCTTCGGCAAAATCCAATTCCAATTCAATTAAGGAAGCGAAGTTTAATAATTCCTCGCGTAGTTTTGCTAATTCGTTGCTAAAGCCGCCACGCATTTGTTGCATGGCAATTTGATGACTGGCTTCGTTGTCCGAGGCAATCAAGTCGGCTACGGCTTCGGCCTGTGAAAGGTCCATTTTTCCGTTTAGGAAAGAGCGCAGAGTAAATTCGCCTGCTTGTGCCATTCGAGCGCCTTTGCGAAGTAGGAGCTGGATGATTTGCTGTTGTATGAATGTAGAGCCGTGGCAGGAAATTTCTACGGTATCTTCGCCCGTGTAGGAGTTGGGGCCTTTGAATAAGGAAAGAAGGACTTGATCTAGAATTTTATCTCCATCTACAATATGTCCTAAATGTAGCGTATGGGATTTTTGTTTGGCTAAGTCTTTCTTTTTAATGGATTTAAAAACTTGTTGTGCTTTAACAATTGCCTCTTTACCTGAAATACGGATTACAGCTATGGCTCCCGCTCCTGATGGAGTAGCAAGCGCTACAATAGTGTCTTGATTCATGGATGTCTTAAAAAATTTAGTGGCAAAGTTAACTATATTTTTTAAGAATAAATGAATGCTAATGATCTATTAAAAAAGATGAATTAGATAATTTTTTTTATCACTCTTAATTTGTGTGTATGTTTATTTTGTTCGGCATTGTATATTCCTAAATGGTCTAAGCGATCTATCCTAACTTTTCCACTGGCATGTATGATATAATTGTTTTCCATTATGATTCCTACATGAATAATATTGCCATCTTCGTTGTCAAAAAAGGCTAAATCACCTGGTTCGCTTTCTTCTATAAAACTTAGAGCATCACCTTGTGCGGCTTGTTGGGAAGCATCTCTGAGTAGTTTATAGCCGTTTAATTTATATACCATTTGAGTGAAACCGGAACAATCTATTCCAAAGGGTGTTTTCCCTCCCCATAAGTAGGGACTGTGTAAGTACATAAAGGCTGTATTAATAATTTCGGCTTTTGATTTTTGTCCTGTTACTTTTAATCCTTCAAAATGATAGTTTTCTGTATTTATGGTCGGCAGATCTAAAAAACGTAGAGAGGCTCCAAGCGGAATAGACATTAGTCCCTTTTCAGAAGATGTAACATATTCTATAAAATCGCCATTTAGTAGTAAATCCGAGTTTTCAAGTATTTGATAGGTTTGAGCTGTTATAGGTTTAAATTGTTTATTGTCTACCCATCCTTCATACGCATCAAAGGCTAATTTTATTTTAGACCATTTTGGGGTTTCTTCTAGTATCTGAAAATGCTCACCAAATAAAACTTGTGAAACGAGTTCACTGCGATCACTGGGTTCAAAACGTAAAGGAATATTAGCTAAATTACAAATGCCAAACATTTTATGTATTCTATTTTTTAAATTATGAGTTATGAAAAAATCCTTTTTTAAGGACTTTGCTCATAACTCATAGGGATTTTATTATTAGATTTTTTCTATTACAATAGCAGAGGCTCCTCCTCCACCGTTACAAATGGCTGCTGCTCCTATTTTTGCATTGTTTTGCTCTAATACGTTCAATAAAGTAACAATGATTCTAGCGCCAGAACATCCTAATGGATGACCTAATGAAACGGCTCCTCCATTTATGTTTACTTTTTGATTATCTAATCCTAGTATTTTAGCATTTGCTAATCCTACTACTGAAAAAGCTTCGTTAAATTCAAAAAAGTCTACTTGATCTAAGGTTAGACCTGCTTTGGCTAAGGCTAATGGTAATGCTTTAGCTGGGGCTGTTGTAAACCATTTAGGTTCTTGTGCGGCATCCGCATATCCTTTGATATAGGCTAATGGTTTTAATCCTAATTCATTTGCTTTTTCTTCGCTCATTAAAACTAATGCGGCCGCTCCATCGTTAATTGTTGAAGCGTTTGCAGCTGTAACGGTTCCTTCTTTTGTGAATACAGGGTTTAATGCTGGGATTTTATCTAGTTTTACATTTGTATATTCTTCATCTTTAGAGACTACAATGGGTTCTCCTTTTCTTTGAGGAATTGTAACGGGAATAATTTCGTTATCAAATTTTCCTGCCTCCCAAGCAGAGGCTGATCTTTGATAGGATTGGATCGCAAAATGGTCTTGTTCTTCACGGGTAATATTGTGTTCTGTTGCGCATAAGTCTGCACATACTCCCATAGCATTATTATCGTAAGCGTCTGTTAATCCATCTTTTTGCATTCCATCTATAAATGTGGTAGGACCAAATTTTACACCATTGCGCATGTGTACATAATGAGGAATTAACGACATATTTTCCATTCCTCCTGCCACAATAATATCTGCATCACCACACATAATGGCTTGTGCTCCCATCATAACCGCTTTCATACCTGATGCACATACTTTGTTTACAGTAGTACAAGGAACCTCATTTGTAAGTCCTGCAAATAATGCTGCTTGTCTAGCTGGGGCTTGTCCTACTCCTGCTTGAATAACATTTCCCATATATACCTCATTTACTAAGGCTGGATCTAAATTTATCTTATTTAAAGCACCTTTAATAGCAACAGCACCTAGTTGTGGAGCTGTAACCGTTGATAAAGCCCCCATGAAACTTCCTATTGGTGTACGGGCAGCTGATACTATAACCACTTTTTTCATTACGAATAATTTTCTAAATTAGTTTGTGCGAAAATACTAATTTAAAATAGAAATAATAAACTCTTTTAATGATTATTCACATAAGAAACTTAGGAGTAATTTTTGTTTTATCTTCTTGGATTTTAATTTCTTTTATGATGAGTGTTCTTATTTTTTGATTTCGTTTATTTTTAACCTTACTTTCTGTTGGGAGTATAAAACTAAAAGATTGCTAACATTTTTTACTAG
This sequence comes from Flavobacterium columnare NBRC 100251 = ATCC 23463, assembly GCF_002530675.1. GTDB lineage: Bacteria > Bacteroidota > Bacteroidia > Flavobacteriales > Flavobacteriaceae > Flavobacterium > Flavobacterium columnare. The sequence continues at coordinate 38,442 of NZ_PCMX01000079.1, read as the reverse complement.
AACTAAACATTTCATGTTTAAGACGTTATGTTTCTAAATCCAATAGTCTTCGTTTTTTTTTAAAAAAAAACGAATAAATACTTGTAAAAACACAATCTTATTATATCTTTGCAACCGCAAAACGAAATAAAAGTTCTTATAAAAATCGTTGGAGAGGTGCCGGAGTGGTAACGGAGCAGATTGCTAATCTGTCATCGGGTAACCGATGCCAGGGTTCGAATCCCTGTCTCTCCGCTTTTAGAAAGCTTTTCGGGGTGTAGCGTAGCCCGGTCATCGCGCCTGGTTTGGGACCAGGAGGTCGCAGGTTCGAATCCTGCCACCCCGACAAAGAAAAGTTAGATTTTATCTAAAGGGTCCAATAGCTCAGCTGGATAGAGCAACTGCCTTCTAAGCAGTAGGTCTCAGGTTCGAATCCTGATTGGATCACAAAATTGACTTAAATAGGTCGAAAGTTCATTAAAATATTTAAAAACTAAGGAGAGGTGCCGGAGTGGTAACGGAGCAGATTGCTAATCTGTCATCGGGTAACCGATGCCAGGGTTCGAATCCCTGTCTCTCCGCTTTTAGAAAGCTTTTCGGGGTGTAGCGTAGCCCGGTCATCGCGCCTGGTTTGGGACCAGGAGGTCGCAGGTTCGAATCCTGCCACCCCGACAAAGAAAAGTTAGATTTTATCTAAAGGGTCCAATAGCTCAGCTGGATAGAGCAACTGCCTTCTAAGCAGTAGGTCTCAGGTTCGAATCCTGATTGGATCACAAAGCAAATGTTTTATTTTATCAAGACTCACAAATCATTCTATTTTAGAGCTGTGGGTCTTTTTTTTTACCCCCTTATCTCTACTAACATTCCAGAATCAAGCCTAAAAGTTTGATTAGATAATACTCATGACTGGTTATTGAAGGAAAAAAAACTCTTTATAAGGTTTATTATTTAAGTTAAACCTGGAGTTATCCTTACTAAATCTTTTAATATATTTTTTTTAGGAGTAAAGTATTAAAAAAGATTGACAACAAAAAAGGAATGCCTGAGTTTTGTTTAATAGTTTGTCTTTTCATTAAGAAAATAGAAGAAAAAAAATACTCCCAACCACCAAGTTTAGTATTTAAGACTCTCCTTTCTACAAAACAATCAACTCTAGACATTCCTAAAATAATACATTCCAAACTCGCATTAGCAAACCTAAAATTAAAAACTAAAAAACTAAAAAACTAAAAAAAACTAAACTTAAGCTTAACGAACAACAATACATAAAGGCCAGAAAAGCTATTCGTATTTTTTTATTTTAGGCGTTATTAATTAGCGATTCAAAAGCAAAATCTATGCTTATTTCAAAATATATTATTTAAATACAATCATAATATCAAATATAGAATAACTTGAACTAGTAAGTTTAGTACTACTCCAATTAATAACCAGAATACACAGTTATTGCACATAGTTATTTTTTTTATAAATTTCATATAGAATTTAAATATTAATACAGAATACACTTCATAGTCCCAACAAGTGTTTTACCTTTTAGCTCTACTTTATTTTCTTTAATACCTTCATATTCCATTCGTTATTTTAGTGTATTCTTTTATTTATTACGGTTTTATTTTCAAAGAAGAAGATTTTTATTTATTTCTTATTCTTAATTGAAACGCCTTTATTCTTTCGTTTTTTACTTAGCAAGATGCTTGCTTTTAAAACTTCTTTTACAGATTACAGGCTGAATTAGTTTATCTCGTTACTAATTATGATCGATTAAATAATAACTCGAAAACTAGTTCTATTTTATCACAGATTTCTTCACTTACATTCCTAAAATGCCAAAAATCAAATATTTTTGATTCTGGTATTTCGGGGTAATAGTTTTGAATAACCGCCTTGAACGCATCAAAACTTCTAAATCCTTTGTTAAAAAAGCACATCAAAAGACTACTTGAACGCTGAATTATCTCAATACGTTTTAATGTAGTTAGTTCTCTCTTCTTCATCGTATTTTTAGAATCAACTGACATAACTTTTGTATATTTGTTTTTAATGTATACACAAACTATTTACATAAGTAGTTTGTGTAAACTATGTGTGAAAATCAGCAATACAATTTACACGCATAAACTAGATGTGAAAATTAGATATACAAATATATAAAATATTTGATACTAAACAAATAAAAAATCAAATAATTTATAAAATAATAAACAATGTTAAAATTAGACAAAAGCATAAGGAAATCTATGACGCCAGAAGAATTAAAGATTGCTCGAAAAAGGAAAGGTTTGACTCAAAAGGAAGTAGCTGATCTAATAGGTGTATCCTTTCAGACGTACAACGGATATGAAAATGGAAAGAAAATTCCAACGACAAAATATCAAATTTTAGAGAATGTCTTATATTCTTTCAATCAGGTGAATGAACCTTCTGCAATCTATTTTACAGAAAATGGTCATGATAAAACTATTAAACATTTGAATGAGTTGATTGTTCAACGTGAGGAAATTTTAAAAATTCTAAATCCAAATTCTCTTGATTACTACCATAATTTAGAAATGATTCAGATGTACAAGGATAGGATTAAATATATTAATGTGGCAAAACAGGAGGGTAGGAAGTAATTTTTTGCCTTATAGTTAACTCCTCCCTCCTATTTCTTTAGGGATGTTTTACTAAGTAGTTTAAAACCAGAGTATTCATTAGGTTTTATACTATTTAAACTTAAAATATACTGGATTAAAAGTAAAGTTCTCGATACGTTTTTTTTTCATTTTAAAAACAGCTCGAACAGACGGTTGAGTATATAATTGAAAATCATCGTTCGTTCGAGCGCGAAGCGCATCGAGAACCAACACTACTATTTGTTGCTTTTGTAGATGTACTATTTTTTTAAAAAAAATTCAAAGTTTAAATGGTATTATACTATAAGATAAAAGGGTAAAGAAGATAAAAATATGTGATTTTTTTCTGTAAGCTATTTATAGTTTTGCAAGATTGGGGGATGGAGTTACTTTCTTAGTCTTAAATTACTTTTTATCTGTAGTAAATTTCTAATGCGTAATCTGGGTTAAAAGTGATGCAGATTAGTAATGGATGGGTTTGTATAATATATCTTTGGAACTTTGGTGGGTATTCTTTTTAGAATTATGGTTCCATGGGGAGTAATGAGTTATTTTTTTACTCGATCTGAATAAATTGTTTTTAATCCTTATCTGTAGACTTTTTACTGTGTCTGTTCCTAAAATATTTTTTAGATGCGTTAGGGTTATTGTAATTTTCTTAAAAACTCAATTGCTCTTTTATTAAATAGATGGGCCTGTTCTACATTTACAACGTGTCCACATTTTTGAATAATGGTTAATTTTGCTGATTTATAATGCAAGTCTGCTACTTTTTTTACGGTTGGTAAAAACATATAATCTTCTTCTCCCATAATATACAGGGTTGGTATATTTAGTTCTACTTGTCTGAACCATCTCAAAACGGGATTTATTTCTGTTGTTAGTCTAAACCATTTTAGAAATTCTTTTTGGTATAATTTTTTTGCTTCATTTATAAACATTAAGCGAGATTGTTTATGATTTTCTTTAGGCATTATAATAAATGCAAATAGTCTATAAAGAACTAAATAAGGCAGTATGTATTTAAAAATATTTCCTAATTGCATTAATATCTGTGAACGAAAATTCATTTTTAGAATTGCGCCTCCCATAATCATACTTTTAACTCTTTCTGGATACATTTCTGCTAATTGTCTAATGACTATAGTTCCTAAGGAAATTCCGATGAAATGGGATGATTGTATCTTTAGAAAATCTATAACTTCTAAGACATCATGAGCTATGGATTTGAAGGTGTATTTTTTAGCGAATCCTGTTTTTTTAGAATCTCCATGTCCTCTTAAATCTAACAGTAGAACATTAAAGTGTTTTTGAAACTCCCTAATCTGTTTAAACCATATTGAAGAACTTCCTCCTGCTCCATGTACAAAAGTAACCCATTGGCTAGTGGAGGTGTTTTCATAAATGGTATAGTGTATCATGTTTTTAATGTAAATATAGAGTTTTAGTGTGAATGTGTATGATGTAAATGCTGTTCACCAATACGCAATCGCAATTTTTTAAAATAATCAAAGGCTTTAACTAGTCTTGAGCCGTACCAAGAAAACATTTCTCCATCAACAAAAACGGTTTTTGCATGATGCGAATACCTCCCTAATTCGAATGCGTGTTCATCTTTAAATGGATAAGGTTCTGATGATAGAAAAATGAGATCAGGATCGCCTTGAATTCGCATTTTTTGCACAACAACTTCTGGGTAACGCTCAGGATATTTTTCATTAGCTGCGTATATGTTTTCTAACTTATTTAATTCTAATAAATGATTGATAAAGGTATTTCTTCCTGCTACCATATAGGGTTTACCCCAGATAAAATAGGCTACTGTTTGCGCTTCGTACTCCTTAATGAAATTAAGAAAGTCTTCTTTTGCAAAATTGATTTTGTTAATCCATTTTTGCGCTTCTGTACGAACATTAAATAGCTTCCCGAAGTCTTCTATCATTTTGTTATTATCCTCAATAGTATAGATATCTGTTACCCAAACTGGGCAAATAGATTCTAGCTGTTGTACTATTTCTAGTGTATTTTCTTCTTTATTACAAATAATCAGATCGGGCTGTAGTGCTTCTATCTTTTCTATTTTTATATTTTTAGTTCCCCCTACGCTAGTCTTAGTGGTTTTAAAATGAAAAGGGTGTACACAAAATTTTGTAATACCTACAATTTTTTCTTCTAATCCTAAATCGTATAATAATTCTGTTTGCGAAGGTACTAAAGAAACTATTCTTTTAGGAGTTGTTTCTAATTTGTGTTGATTTCCTATTTGATCTGTATAAATCATTTGTTTCTGTTTATTATTCAATGCTTTATTTTATCACTCTAGATCTTATAATGCAGCATTTGAATTTAAAATATCTTCCATTTCTTTTTGTAATTTCAGGGCTTCTTGTCTTGCTTTTAGATAAAAGTCTTCATTAGTAGAAGCGTATATGATTCCTCGAGAAGAGTTTACTAGGAGTCCTACTTTGTCGTTCATTCCGTATTTACAAACTTCTTGTAGGCTTCCTCCTTGTGCCCCTACCCCTGGGACTAATAAGAAGTTGTTGGGTATTATTTTTCTAATTTCTTTAAAATATTCTGCTTTAGTTGCTCCCACTACGTACATTAAGTTTTGAGAATTTTTCCAAGTTTTAGAAGTTTCTATTACTTGTTTGTATAATTCTTTTCCGTTGACACTTAATGTTTGAAAATCAAAGGCTCCTTCATTAGATGTTAGAGCTAACATAATTGTATGTTTGCCATCAAATGATAAAAAGGGTTCTACTGAATCCTTTCCCATATAAGGCGCTACTGTAACTGAATCAAATTGTAAGTCTTGAAAAAATGCTTTAGCATACATATAAGAAGTATTACCTATATCGCCTCTTTTAGCATCTGCAATGGTAAAAATTTCAGGGTATTTTTCATTGATATATTGAATTGTTTTTTCGAGTGCAACCCACCCTTTAATTCCGTAGGCTTCAAAGAAAGCTATATTAGGTTTGTAGGCTATGCATAAATCGTGTGTAGCGTCTATAATGGCTTTATTAAATTCAAAAATAGGGTCTTCTTTTGTTAATAGGTGCTGTGGAATTTTTTCTAAATCTACATCTAAACCTACGCAAAGGAATGATTTTTTTTGTTGAATTTGTTGGATTAATTGTTGTGTTGTCATCTTTTTGTTTTGTGGTACAAAAATAAAAAAAGGATGTTCAAATTGAACATCCTTTTAAGAAATATATTAATCTTAGAATTGATAGGAAATTCCTCCGTTTAAAATTCCTTTATAACCTAATCCTACTTCTGCGCTGATTCCTAATTTTTTTCCATACCTAAATCCTATCCCTGTGATTTGAAAATTAAATCGGTTTGAATTGTCAAAGGATAATCCTTCTGATGATAATTCATTTGTTTTATTACGTATCAGGGTATATCCTACTCCTAGTCCTGAATATAATCTAAAGTTATCGTTTGACAAATAGTTATAATTAGATTTTAGGGCTAAAGTAATGTCTTCTTCATTTTGCTTATTAATAACTTTTCCATTAGATAGTATGTCTGATTCAAAAGTTTCATAAGCTAGATCCAATCCTAAATTTAATTTATTAAGTATCGCATAATTATATTCTAGGGTAAATACCCCTGTACTGACTTTATTGTCAATTTCTATTGTTCCTAAACTTGCTGGTGCGGTTAGAATATTAGTAACGGTATTAATAATGCCATTTGTAGAAACTATTCCGTAGCTCTTAATTCACTCGTTCCTTTTTCTTGAGCTGTGGTAGAAAAAAATGAGCTTAATAGTACTATTAAGCTCATTTTTTTAAAATTTATTTTTTTCATATTGTTCTTTCGTATGATTTAACAATGAACAATATACGAAAAATAGGTAAATTATTCAATAATTAATTTTACTTCTACTCTTCTATTTAAAGCTTTTCCTGCTTTTGTTTTATTAGAAGCAATTGGTTTTGATTCTCCATAGCCTATAGCTTTTAGTCGTGATTTATCAATACCTTTACTCACTAGATAATTCATAATAGCAGATGCACGAGACTCTGAGAGTTTTTTATTAACTTCTGCTTTCCCAACACTGTCAGTATGTCCTTCTAATGAAAATTTAGCCATAGGGTATTCATTTAACAAGGCTGACATAGCTTCTAAAACTGGATAAGTAGAAGATTGAAAAGTGTTTCTTCCTGCATCAAACAAAATTGTTTTTGCATAATCGTTTAATTTTTTAACAACTGCTTGTGTAACTTCTGGACATCCATTATTTTTTATTGTTCCTGGAACGTTTACACATTTATCGTCTTTATCTAAAACCATGTCTCCATCAGTATCAGGCCAAGGGCAACCGTTGTTTTCAGCAGGACCTACTACTGTTACACATTTATCTTCAGGATCTATAACACCATCATTATCCGTATCTTTATAAGGACATCCACCATTTTCTTTAGGTCCTTTTTCGTTGATACATTGATCTACGTTATCTAATAACCCATCATTATCTGTATCGGGTATTATTGTTTCTTGAACTACAGGTGCTGGCTCAGATTTTTTGATTTCTTTTGGTTCTTTTATGCGTTTTTCTCCTTTATAAATAGGTACCTTTAGACCTACATACGCATCAATTCCTTTAGATTCTGATGATACTAAATTACTTAAAATAGATCCTGAACCTAGGAATAGAGGTCCTAAGCGCAAACTAGTTCCTACATTTAGTCCTCTATATTCTAAATAATTAATAGGTATTGCAAAACTAAACCATTTGCTTTCGTAACGTGGAGTTACAATATAGGTGTTTGCAATTGATGTTGTATTTAGTGCTTTTTTATCATTTAGATTAAAATCTCCATTAATATTTAAATAAAATTTTCTAAAAAAATTCCAATCTATATTAGCATGTAAGGCTGTTGGTAACATTACTTTTTGTGAAGAATAGACTTCTGGGCTTGTATCAAATAGGGCTAATATCTTATCTAAATCGCCTGCTGAATCTACTAATACTTGATTTACGGTGATGCTATTAAATTCGTAATGGTTTTCAGTATTTGTTTTATAATTAATAGACCCTATATCCGTTACAGATGCTCCAAATTTCCATTTATAATTAGGCCCATACTTTTTTTGCTTTTCTTGATTTTTTATTTCAAAAACAACCCCTAAATCAGCTCCAACACCGCTGGAATTTGGATTGTATTTTATTTTTTCATCTACTTTATCAAAATCTCTAGTACCTCCATAAACAAAATCACCTGTAGCTGTAATTTTTTGATTTTTAGTAATATTTTCTGCATCAAAAAATAAGCTTATGTTTTTTCCGTAGGCATACGAGTTAAGAACACCTTGTAAGTATTTTAGAGATAAACCTCCTTTTAATGTATATTGATCGTTATTTAATATAATGGCTCCATAAGACAAACCTAACTCTGCCCAAGCGTTCATCACCATATTAAAATCTCCTTCATCTATGTTGTAGTTTTTGGTGTCTTTAAAATTATTTTCAAATTTATCAAATAAGGTTCCATTTAGCTCATGTACATTAAAATTGGCTCTAGCTCTGGAAAAGAATCCAATAGAGTGTTTTGGTGCAATATTAAACATAAATGAAGGACCTAGTATGTCTGCATTTACCATTATATTATTATTTGATGAAGCAAATTTTTTAGATTGTAAATCTATGTCAAAATCTTTTTTTAAAAGATCTGTAATTTTTACACCAAAATAATCATTGCCCAGCAAGGCACTTCCTGAAACTAGATTTAAATCTAAACGATAAGGAGATCCCACTACAGTAGCTGGATTATAAATCATACCATGTACACCACTATAATTATCGGGTACAAATCCTATATAGGATTGTGCTTCTATTTGTTCTGTACAAAGAAAAAAAGAAAATAATGCTAGAACTTTTTTCATTTAAAATTATTTGATGGTTAATTTTTTTAATCATTAGGGTGTCTGAAAAGTCAAAATCAAGGTCTAGTCTATCACTTCAAAGATAGGAGAAATCACATTATCAGCATTATCTGATTTGTCTGTTCTCTTCGTTCGAGCCTTCCTTTTGGTAGAAATAACAAGATTGTAACCTTTTCGGAGGACCTCATTAATATACTTCTGATTCTTTTAATTTTTCAGTATTGGCTACTAATTGTAATTCGTCTATAAATTTTTGAATTTTTCCGCTCATTACACCATCCATATCAAAAATATCCATTCCTATTCGGTGATCTGTTACTCGTCCTTGCGGAAAGTTATAGGTTCTAATTTTTGCGGAACGGTCACCTGAACTAACTTGTGAATTACGTTTTTTAGCGTCTTCTTCTTGTTTTTTAGCTAGTTCCATTTCATATAAGCGGGAACGTAGTACTGATAAGGCTTTATCTTTATTTTTATGTTGGGATTTTTCGTCTTGACATTGTGCCACTAATCCTGTTGGAATATGTGTCATACGAACGGCTGATTTGGTTGTATTTACGGACTGTCCTCCTGGTCCTGAAGAACAGAATAAATCTATACGCACATCGTTCATATCTATGTGTACATCAAACTCTTCTGCTTCTGGTAACACCATAACAGTAGCTGCTGAAGTATGCACACGTCCTTGAGTTTCTGTTTGAGGTACACGTTGTACACGGTGTACACCTGCTTCATATTTTAAGGTTCCATAAACATCCTCGCCTGTTACTTCAAAAATAATTTCTTTAAATCCGCCAGCTGTTCCTTCGTTTAGATCTACAACAGAGGTTCTCCAACCTCTGGTTTCACAATATCTAGAGTACATTTTATATAAATCTCCTGCAAATAATGAAGCTTCGTCTCCACCTGTTCCCGCACGAATTTCTACCATCACGTTTTTAGCGTCTTCTGGATCTTTAGGAATAAGCATGAACTTAATTTCTTCTTCTAATTGAGGAAGTCTTTGTTGCGCTTCTTCTAATTGCATTTTAGCCATTTCCACCATCTCGGCATCAGAACCATCTGCTAAAATTTCTTTGGCTTCATTAATATTTCCAACAAGATTTACATACTCTTCGCGTTTTTCAACTAAAGCTTTTAAATCTTTATATTCTTTATTTAATTGCACATAACGTTTCTGATCAGCAATAACATCGGGTTGGATGATTAGGTCTGATACTTCGTCAAAACGTTGCTTTACATATTGAAGTCTTTCTAACATATTGTAATTCTTCTATTTTGGATTGCAAAATTACAATTTTTGTTTCAAGAACCAAGAATTAGAGATTCAAGTTTTAGGATCTGGGTTAAATATATCTTTTCTTTATTAAAAAAGATAGACTTGTAGTCTACCTGAATATTATAAAATAGGCATTGTTATTAAAATTAAGATTATAAAAATGATTCCATGATTTTTGTTGCTTCTTTATTGAATGCCATATTTACTTTTATATTTATCGTTTAATTGAGTTTGATGAGATTGTAAAGAAATTTTTCTTCCTTGTATGTAGGCGTACGATAAATTATTGGTGCGCATATCAAGTGCGTCACCTTCTGATACAAATAGAGTAGCATCCTTACCTGTTTCTAGAGAACCACAAAAGGAATCTATTCCTAGGATTTTAGCTGTATTTAGAGTAATTAACTGTAAAGCTTGTTCTTTTGTTAATCCGTATGCTACTGTTGTGCCTGCTAAAAATGGCAAGTTTCTTATATTCATTCGCTCCATATCACCACTATTTTCTAATCCTACTAAAACGCCTTTATCTATTAAAAGTTTTGCTAGTTTAAAAGGCTGATCTATATCATCATGATCTAAATTGGGCAAACTGTGTACTCTTCCTAGTAAAACTCCTATATTATTTTGAACTAAAAGAGGTGCTACTTTATCTGCTTGATACCCTCCTATTATTACGCTTTTTTGTATTTGATTTTCTTTTGCTATTCGAATAGCGTCTATGATTTGTTTTTCTTCGTAGGCATTTATGTATAGTGTTTGGGTTCCGTTAAAAATGCCTCTTAAGGATTCAAAAACAGTATTTTTTTCTATTGGTTCGCTCTTCAAGTAGGCTTTAGCTTGTTTTAAAAAATCAGAAAATTCAGTTACTTGTTTTGAATACTCTTTGTTTACTTCTATAATTCCAGGTTCGGCCCACCATCCTGATTTTTTAAATGTAACTGGAAAATGGCAATGAATTCCATCGTTTTGTTTAATTACCGCATCTTCCCAAGTCCACGCATCCATTTGTACTATAGAAGAAGTTCCTGCTATATACCTTCCTCTAGGGGTGATTTGAGCTGTTAAAACTCCATTAATCCGTGCAGTTTCTGTTATTTTTGATTCTGTATTGTAAGCTATAAGACTCCTTATATTAGGGGTAAAACCTCCTATTTCTCTTTCATCATCGGTAGCCTTTACGGCATCAATTTCAACTAACCCTATAGTGGAATTAGGCGCTATAAAACCAGGGTATAAGTGTTTGCCTTCCGCGTGTATTACCTCATCATAAGAGGTTAAATCAATACGTGTAAGAGAGGCGTCAGCTACTAAATTTAGTTTACCTTCTTTAAATCCTATAGCACTATTTTTTATTAGCTCTCCATTCCCTAAATGAGCTACAGCATTTATAATAAGTATTGATTTGGTTTGTTGAGGAGCTGGTGTTTGTTGAGCATACATTCCTGTTATAAACAATAGGGAACATAGAAATTTTATATATCTTTTCATTTATTGAAATATTTACTGTTTATCATGACGTTTTTTACTCTTCCATTGTATCGCAATGGTAGTGTCTTTTTTCTGTTTTAGCTACTGGTCGTGTAGAGGCTCCTTGATTTTTTTGCTGCAACATTTGATTTATCAACTCTATTTTTTCTAGCTGAATCGACTGTCTGTGTTGCTGGTCTAGTATTCTATCATAATATAAGGTTCCTTCGATTATGGTCTTGTCTACTTTTGCATATACTGATAATGGGTTATCATCCCATAAAACTAGATCTGCGTCTTTACCTATTTTTATACTTCCTATTCTATCATCTAAATGGAGTAATTTAGCTGGATTTAATGTTACCATCTTCCAAGCTTCTTCTTCTGATATACCGCCATATTTAACTATTTTTGCTGCTTCTTGATTTAATCGTCTTGACATTTCGGCATCATCAGAGTTTATTGCTACAAGCACTCCTTGTTTATGAAGAATGGATGCGTTATAGGGAATGGCATCATTTACTTCATATTTATAGGCCCACCAATCGGAAAACCTGGAAGCTCCTGCCCCATGTTTTTTTATTTCATTAGCTACTTTATATCCTTCCAAGATATGAGTAAAGGTATTTATCTTAAAATTAAATTTTTCAGCTACTCGCATTAAAGATAAAATTTCAGACTGAACGTAAGAATGACATGAGATGAATCGTTTTTTATTTAAGATTTCAGCTATTGTTTGTAATTCAAGATCAATACGTGGTTCTTTTAATTTACCTGATTTTCCTTGTGTGTGGTAGAGTTTCCACATTTTATCATATTCTAATGCTCGGGTAAAATAATCTATAAATACTTGTTCTACTCCCATACGGGTTTGTGGAAAACGGGTTGGATTTGAAATTCCCCAATTAGATTGTTTTACATTTTCTCCTAAAGCGAATTTGATAAATTGAGGTGCGTTTTGAAAAATCATTTCATCGGGTGGTAATCCCCATTTCCAACGTACTATAGTTGAACGCCCACCAATAGGATTAGCTGAACCGTGTAGCAATTGAGAGGTAGTTACTCCGCCTGCTAAATTTCTATAAATATTAACATCTTCAGAATTAACTACATCTTCTATTGTTACTTCTGCTGATGAATTATGTCCTCCCTCATTTACCCCATTGGATATTGCTATATGCGAATGCTCGTCTACAATCCCAGTTGTTAAATGTTTGCCTTTTGCATCTATTACTTCAGCTGTCGTCTCATTAATAGACTTTCCAATTGCTACTATTTTTCCATTTTTTATCAAAACATCGGTTTCTGGTAGAATTCCATCTTTTTCATTGGTCCAAACGGTGGCTTTTTTAAACAATAGGATTTTATTTTTTGGTTTTTGAAGATTGCCGTAGGGCAAATTAGGATAGGTTACAGGAAAAATTTTATTTGCCTCTTTTTGGGGTAATTCTTCTTGATTTGGTACAAAAACATCTGTTTGTTTAGCTTCCCAAATAGATTCTAATCCTTGAGCTGTTACTACTTTTCCTGTAATTTTTTTGGTATCTGAAATAAAACCTGTTAGTCTATGAAATTCTGTTTTAGTGGTATCTGCTGTTTGCAATAGGATATTCATCCAATTATCGGATATTGTTAATTTAGAATTTACTTTTTTGTTTTCTTTTGTTTTAATTTCTACTTTAGGAGCATTTATTTCTCCTTCGATTTTCATTTTGTAATTTTCGTCTCTAAAAGTTAGATCATAATTTCCTCTAACATCTTTAGTTTCTAAATTGTTTATTACATACTTTTTACCATTAACCCAATTTTCAAATAAGGTAGTTTTTACATCAAAAATATCTCCTGAAGTAATTAAAAAATTGGCATACGCTCCTATTTTTAAACAACCTACTTGATTGGTTTTTCCTAATAATTTAGCAGGAATGGTAGTTAGTGCTTCTAATGCTATTGTTTTATTTAAGCCATATTTTATAGCTTTTAATAAATTGGTTTTAAAGTCATCTATTTTCTTTAATTTGTCTGTTGTTAAAGCAAAAACTACGTCATTATCAGCTAATATTTTAGGATTTAAGGGGGCTTGATTCCAAAATCGTAAATCAGCCAATTCCATTTGATTGGCTATATAAGGATCTGATACGTCATAAGCTTCAGGAAAATTAATTGGAATAATAAATTTAGAATTATATTTTTTTATTTCGTCAATACGTTCAAATTCATTACCTGACCCTTTAAAGATATAATTAACACCAATTTGTTTTCCTATTTTAGCTATTCGCAAACTGTTTAATTTATCTTCTGTGGCAAAAATTTGAACTAATTTTTCATTTTTTATCAAAGATTCTAAAGAAGTATCTTTATACTCTGAATTTCCTTTTTTATACCAATTAGCATCGTGATACATCTGCTTCAACAGCGCTAATGTTCCCATTAATGAAGATGGATACGCTTGATTAGAAGATGTACTTCTCTTTAAAGAGAAATGATGAGTTATTGTTTTTTCTAAAAAATGATGGGTTTCTTTTTCATTATTCAAAAACACTAAAGCGCCTGTACCCCTAGCAATTCCATCTGGAATATGGGTACATAAAAGACCAAATCCTGCTTTTAAAAATTCTTCTGCTCTTTGGTTGTCATACTTATAAACTTCAAAAGCATTATTTTCTGTTTTAATGTGTTCATTCCAATAATATCCTTTTCTTTGGGTATCATACAAGGGATTATCATTTCTATTGGTATTAGATTTTGTCGTTGTTTCGATTCCAAAATTAGTATACAAATCAATAAATGAGGGATAAATAGTTTTTCCTTTTAAATCAATAGTAATAGTTGAATTAGGAATTAGGCAGTTTTTACCAACTTCTGCTACTTTCCCGTCTTTAATTAATAATATTCCATTTTCTATCACTTCTGAAGGAGTAATATAAATTTTTGCATTAATAAAAGCAGTCAAATTAGAGACTTTATTTTTTACGCTTTCATTATTAGGAAAATACTCTTGCGCATTTATTGTATGCAAAAACACTAAATTTAAGAGTAAAAACGCCTTTATTTTTTTCATCATTGAAGCTTTGTTTTATTCTTGAAAATTAAAAATAATCACTCAATATATTTTATTTTAATTAATTTTTAACAAAAAATTAAGTTAAAAACAAACATTTTTACTCTTTTTTCATTAATTTTATTAAATATAAGCCTTTAAAATAATTTAAGCCATGTTAGTAAAAGTATTTGGAAGCGCTGTTTTTGGCGTAGATGCTACTACTATTACAGTAGAAGTAAACACAGAAAAAGGGATAGGTTATCATCTAGTAGGATTACCCGATAGTACCATCAAGGAAAGTTGCTTTAGGATAGCAGCTGCTCTTAAAAATAATCATTATCAATTTCCAGGAAAAAAAATAATCGTCAATATGGCTCCTGCTGATTTACGTAAGGAAGGATCTGCTTATGACTTAACGATTGCCATTGGCATTCTAGCGGCTTCTGGACAAATCAACAAAGATAAAATAGAGCAATATGTTATAATGGGCGAACTTTCCTTAGATGGAAGTTTGCAACCTATAAAAGGGGCTTTACCTATTGCTATAAAAGCTAGAGAAGAAGGTTTTAAGGGGTTTTTCTTACCTAAACAAAATGCTAACGAAGCCGCTATTGTATCTGATTTAGAAGTATATGGAATTGAAAATGTGAGTGAAATTATTGATTTTTTTGAAAATAAAATACAACTAGAACCTATAAAAATAAACACTCGCGAAGATTTTTTTAAAACTATTGATTTTCCTGAATTTGATTTTGCAGAAGTAAGAGGTCAAGAATCAATTAAAAGGTGTATGGAAATAGCAGCAGCTGGGGGACATAATATTATATTAATTGGTCCACCTGGAGCAGGCAAAACCATGCTAGCGAAACGATTGCCCAGCATTCTACCTCCTATGACGTTAAAAGAGGCATTAGAAACAACGAAAATACATAGCGTTGCAGGAAAATCAAAAGATTCAGGCTTAATCAATCAGCGTCCTTTTAGGGCTCCTCATCATTCTGCCTCAAGTGTTTCTCTTGTAGGTGGAGGTAGTTATCCGCAGCCTGGAGAAATTTCCTTAGCACATAATGGTGTTCTTTTTTTAGATGAACTCCCTGAGTTTAAGAGAGAAGTTTTAGAAGTAATGCGGCAACCATTGGAAGATCGAGAAGTAACTATCGCTAGAGCTAAATTTACAATTACCTACCCTTCTTCCTTTATGCTTGTTGCCAGTATGAATCCTAGTCCGAGTGGCTATTTTCATGATTCCTCTTCTAAATTAAGTTCAAGTTCTAATGAAATGCAACGGTATATGAACAAAATATCAGGTCCTTTATTAGATCGAATAGATCTGCATATAGAGGTAACACCTGTTCCTTTTGAAAAACTTTCAGACAATCGTCCCTCCGAAAGTAGTTTAGAAATTAGAAAAAGAGTCTGTAAAGCACGTGATATTCAGAGTTTAAGGTTTGAAAAATATGATTATTTACATTACAATGCTCAAATGACTACGAAACAAATAAGAGAATATTGTTCTTTAGATGATGATTCTCTTCATTTATTAAAAACAGCAATGGAACGATTAAGTTTATCCGCCAGAGCTTATGATAGGATATTAAAAGTATCTCGTACTATTGCTGATCTTGAAAATTCAGATGATGTACATGCTCATCATATAGCGGAAGCTATTCAATATAGGAGTCTAGATCGAGAAGGTTGGCTTGGCTAGATCCTATAAATTTAAAAAGAGAATATTCAAAAAATATGATATTCTCTTTTTATATAAATCTATAACAACTAAGATTATCCAAAAGTTCAAAACCTTATCCATTTAACTTAATCAACTATCTTTATTTGAATGATTAAAGACATCGTTGAACAAAATAAAAGACAGAAATAAAGTATCTAATTTTTACAATATTATTTATGTGACTAAAGTTTTTCTTTTTGGAAATTTAATTTTTTAAACAATAAAAATTAAACTAATTGTTTTAATGCTATTTCAAAAGCTCTTGCGCTTATATTCTTTTTATCAGAACTTAAATCAAATGTTTTTTGGATAGCTTTTTTAATAACATCTGAAGTATCATTAAAAATAGCTTCGTCTGTCATTTGTACTTTTCGTTCCATAAAGTATGCAAAAACACGAGCCATACCACAATTTGAAATAAAATCAGGAATTAAACTTACTTTGCTATCTGTTTCTTCCATAATAGGACCAAAGAAAATTTCTTTGTCTGCAAAAGGAACATTGGCTCCACAAGAAATTACTTCTAATCCTGAAATAATCATGCTTTCAACCTGTTCTTTTGTGACTAAACGTGATGCAGCACATGGTGCAAAAATATCTGCTCCTATAGACCAAATTTTTTCATTAATTTCAGTAAAAGGAATCATATTATCCGTTACCAGTTTATTCCCTTCTTTATTAAGGAATAATGTTCTGATTTCTTCAAAACTAAAACCATTTTCATTAATAAGCCCCCCTTCTCTATCTATAATACCTACGATTTTAGTCCCCATTTCTGCTAAATAAAAAGCAGCAGCTGACCCTACATTACCAAAACCTTGAACAATGGCTTTTTTACCTACAACACTCCCTCCATAAATATCATAATAATGTCTAACCGCTTGTGCCACTCCATACCCTGTAATCATATCTGCTACAGTGTATTTTTTATGAATATCGGGTGAAAAAGTAGTATTTTCTATCACTTTTACAACTCCTTGGCGTAATTGTCCTATACGGTTTATTTTATCGGCTTCAGTAGGTTTAAAATGCCCATTAAACACTCCTTCTTGTGGATGCCAAACACCACATTCTTCAGTCATTGGTATTACTTCATGAATTTCATCTACATTTAAATCGCCACCTGTTCCATAATAACTTTTCAACAAGGGAGATACCGCTTTGTACCAACGTTGTAGAACTTCTTTTTTTCTAGGATCATTTGGATCAAAATTAATTCCTGACTTTGCTCCACCTATAGCTGGTCCTGAAACTGAAAACTTAACCTCCATTGTTTTAGCTAAGGATAAAACTTCGTTCATATCTAATCCTTTACGCATACGAGTTCCTCCTCCAGCAGCACCTCCACGCAATGAATTAATTACGGTCCATCCTTCTGCCTCTGTTTCTGGATCTTTCCAATGAAATACTACTTCTGGTTCTTTATTTTCAAATTTCTTTAAAAGTTCTTTCATGCTGTTTTATTTAAATTTAGATGTGTATTTTACAAAAAAAGTCGTGCAAATGTAAATATTTTGCACAACTTTTTTAATGACTTATGTTTTTTTAATGTCTTCCTAAAAGCTCGTTCTTTAAATCTTCATCCGCTGGTTCTTGTGATAACCAAATGCCGAAAAGAGCCTTTTTAAAATCTTTCCCTTCTACTTTTCCTTTTAATTTATCATTTTTAGTAACTGAAATAGTTTCATCTTTGGGATTGTATGATAAAATATAAACATCTCCTTTTACTATTTCATCCGAAAGTAATGCTTTAAATTGGTTGATTTTAGGCATCATGACGTTCAATCTTTCTCCACATGATTTTTCAAACCCTTTTTCCATTGCATTGGTTAACTTACGAGACGTAACCATTTTTGAAATAATTTCAATACGGATAGCCATATCGGTCTCACTGTCCATAATTATTTGCGAATCTTGGGATAAAGCGGTTAAATATAACGCTTGTACATATACATCAACCCAAGCTTTTGATCGCGTTCCAAATCCATTTAATTGAATTTTCTTTCCTCCATTCACTTCTATAGTTCTAGGAACAATTACACCATCTGTCTCAAATTGCGTTTGTGCATTAGACAAGAACGTCGTAAGCATAAGAGTCGTAAAAAATAATTTTTTTAGTTTCATATATTTGAATATTTTAGGGTAATACAAATGTATTATATTTAAATATGATTCCAAAAATGAACTTTTTATTGTTATTTTATTCTATAAATAAAACCTGCCGAATGATCTTCAAAAGCTCCAGTAACACTTGACAATACATTTATTTTATTTTCTAATTTTAGAACTCCTAAAAAGGCAAAAATTAGTGCTTCTTTGAACTCAACTATTTTTTTATCAGGTACTATAATTTCTATATTTGGGTTATATTTTCTAATTCTTTCCACTAGATCATCATTATAGGCACCCCCTCCAGTGACTAACATTTTTCCTGATTTTGTTAGCAATATATTTCTAATTTGGATAGCAATATGTTCTGAAAACGTACATAAAGTATCTGGGATACTTAAACTACTAAATTTATTAATTATAGGGATTATGTGGCTTTTTACATATTCAATCCCTAAAGATTTAGGGAAGGGTAATTTATAAAAGTTCAGTTCGTTTAGTTCTGCTAATAAAAGATCATTGATAGACCCCGAAGCGGCCATTTTTCCTTTATCATCAAATTTTTTTCCTGCTTTTTCTGATAAATAGTTTAAAACTGTATTGACTGGAGAAATATCAAAAGCAATTCTTTTTCCTTGCATTTGAAATGAAATATTAGAAAAACCACCTAAGTTTAAACAATATTCGAAATCAGAAAACAAAATTTGGTCTCCTATAGGAACCAAAGGAGCTCCTTGTCCGCCTTTTTTAACATCCTGAACTCTAAAATCGCATACTACCGTTTGTTTGATTAATTGGGCTATTTCTGGTAAATTTCCTATTTGTAAAGTAAAGCCATTTTGTGGTTGATGTAGAATAGTATGTCCATGTGAACAAATGGCATCTAAGTCTTTTAATTGGTGCTTTTCTATAAATTCACTAATTATAGAACTCAGATATATTGTGTATTCTTTATCTAACATTTTCAAATCTTGTGGATTGAAGCTAACAGCAGATTGTAATCTAAATACCCATTCATGATGATAAGGTATGGTTTCCACTTCTAACATTTCAAATTCCCAAGTTTGGTTCTTTTTTTTAAGGAATACATGAGCTAAATCTATCCCATCTAAAGAGGTACCAGACATAACACCTATAACGTTAAAAAACTTATTTTTCATAACTTGCAAAAATAGACAAACTTATTGGTAAATTCGCATAAATAACTATATTTGAAAACTTTTATAAAAACAAAAACACAAAAATACAATGAACTTTAATTTAAGCGAAGAACATTTAATGATTCAGCAAGCAGCAAAAGATTTTGCGCAAACTGAATTATTACCAGGTGTTATAGAAAGAGATGAACATTCTATATTTCCAGCGGAGCAAGTAAAAAAAATGGCAGAACTAGGCTTTTTAGGTATGATGGTTGATCCCAAATACGGAGGAGCAGGTTTAGATAGTGTTTCTTATGTATTAGCTATGGAAGAAATAGCTAAAATAGATGCGTCTGCCGCTGTAATCATGTCCGTAAATAACTCTTTAGTGTGTGCAGGTTTAGAAAAATTTGCTAGTGAAGAGCAAAAGATGAAATATTTAGTTCCTCTTGCTAAAGGAGACGTTATTGGTGCATTTTGTTTATCTGAACCAGAAGCTGGCTCTGATGCTACTTCTCAAAAAACAACAGCAATTGATAAAGGAGATTACTATTTATTAAATGGTACTAAAAACTGGATTACAAATGGTGGTTCAGCTTCTACCTACATCGTTATTGCTCAAACAGATACTGAAAAAGGACATAAAGGAATTAATGCTTTTATTGTTGAAAAAGGTTGGGAAGGATTTTCTATAGGTCCAAAAGAGAAAAAAATGGGAATCAGAGGTTCTGACACACATTCACTTATGTTTTCTGATGTAAAAGTACCTAAAGAAAACCGCATTGGTGAAGATGGTTTCGGTTTTAATTTTGCTATGGCTGTTTTAAATGGGGGTCGTATTGGTATTGCCTCTCAAGCATTAGGTATTGCTTCTGGTGCGTATGAATTAGCTTTAAAATATTCACAAGAACGAGTAGCATTCAAAAAACCAATTTTCCAACATCAGGCTATCGCTTTTAAATTAGCCGATATGGCTACTCAAATTACGGCTGCTAGAATGCTTTGCTTAAAAGCAGCTTGCGAAAAAGATGCTGGACAAGATATATCTCATTCTGGCGCAATGGCTAAATTATTTGCTTCAGAAACAGCCATGAACGTAACAATAGAAGCTGTTCAAATACATGGCGGTAATGGATATGTTAGTGAGTATCATGTAGAAAGAATGATGCGTGATGCTAAAATTACTCAGATCTATGAAGGAACTTCAGAAATTCAGAGAATCGTTATTTCTAGAGGTTTAGTAAAATAAAATCTATAAAACTACGTAAATAAAGTGGGTGTCTAAAAAGTAGTAACTTAACATCTAGTTTGTCAATGGGACGACAGGAGAAGTTACATTATCAGTACTATCTGATTTGCTTCGTTCGATCCTCTCTTGGGGCGAAATGACAAGATTACTACCTTTGGACACCCTCTATCCTTTTTGTATCTACAAATCTTAGCTTTTCGGTTTTGATTCCTAATTCTTTGTATTTTCTGTCCTTACCGTTTAACCCCATTTTCACTAGACTTGAAGTAAGCCGAAAAAACGAATCTATTTTGCTTTATTTTTCTTCAATTTCAAACTTTTACTCAAATTTTCTATGAGTATTTAATGTATTATTTTTTTGTCATAAACAATGTATAATCCCAGATTATGTGTAGACTTTATAACGAAGATAAAAAGGGCTAAGAAGGTAAAATACTCGGGGATTTTTTACCACAGTTGTAGTTTTAGATTGAGGACAAAAATGGAGTCCTTTTTATCTGTAATAAATTTACTGCTTCGCCTGTACACTTCATTCGGGTCTAATATTGTAATCTGGGTTAGTCTTAATTTTGTTTAACACGCTTCTTTGGTAAAAGAAAAAAGTGAAAACCTAAAAAGGTTTTCACTTTTTATCAAGCTAATTTTTTAACATTAAAAAAATTTCATCTTTTAAAAACAATAATTTAGCTTTCAATTCGTGCATGTGTGAATCTGTAGTAGCTTCTGCACCAGAATTGTATCTATGAATTTCATGTTCTATTTCATGGTATTCATCAAATAATTTTCTAAAATGATTATCTGTTGTTTTTAAATCGTGGATTTTTTCGGTGAATTCTGGGAATTCGTTCAGTAGGTTGTGTCTTTCCATTTTTGCTTATATTTAAATTATTAGTATAATTCTATATTTTTACTTGTACTTATTTTTATTATTATTTGCAATGCGGTGTATTTTGAATAAATAAACTCATGGTACTAGGGGAAAAAAAAGGAATATCCAATCCTAGTCCTCTGAAAATAAATAGGACTCCTACTCCAGCTATTGCTATGGGTATTGTTTTTTGAATTTTGTTTCGTACAGGTATTGTTAATAAATTAGAAACATATACCACTGCAGTCATCATAGGAATGGTACCTATTCCGTATAGAGCCATATAGCTCATACTTAAGAAAACCTCTTGCATGGCTATAGCGCCAAAAAGTGCTACGTATACTAATCCGCAAGGTAAAAATCCGTTGAGTATCCCGATCATAAAGATAGATTTATAGGTTCTCTTTTTAAATTGCTGACCTAGTAGTTTTTTTACTCTACTTAACAGTCTAAATACTGGTTTGGAAAAGTTGTATTGGGCGAAGACTTTTTCTGGAACTAAAACTATTACTATCATTAAAACGCCAATAATAATTGACATTTTTTGCTGAAAACCAGCAAGAAAAAGCCCTCTGCCCAACAAACCAAAAAACAATCCTAATAAAATATAGGACATGATTCTTCCTGTGTGATAAATTGTAATTTGTATAATTTTTTTAGCTTGATTTGTTCTGTCAACGGGTAACATCATTGCAATAGGCCCGCACATACCCACACAATGCAAACTGCTAACCAAACCTAATATGAATGCTGAGTATATCATTTTTGATTTAAAGAAATAGATATTTTTTTTGTTTCTTTTTATAAATTAACTTTCTCTTTATTTAAATATCCTTTTTCTTGGTATTTCCAATCAATAGTAATGTCCCAACGACCGCCAATCAGCTTGGTTTTAGGTATGAGCAAATTGGAAGAAGATAACGATATGGGCACATCGAAATCTAATTGCTGATTAGACGGTCTATAAAAGGACACCTTACCTATTATATTTTTATATTCAAATGATTTTGGAAATTTTATTAGAAGTCCTTCGCTTGTAATTTCTAAAAGGACTTTTTCTTTTAAGTTACTGGCATTTTGTTCTTTATCTAATTGATCTTGATATCCTATTTCTTTTTTATAATATTCCTCTGTAACCATTTCATGATCATATTCTTTTGTTCCTTGTACTTTAAATACAAAGTATAATATAAATGTGATAAATAACCCAAATGCTATCACAATTCCTGTTCCCCAATTTGCTCTCATAATTCTATTATTACATACCTGTTTTATATTCTAACCCTAAGAATTAAGAAGTTAAGTTCTATTTTCCTAAAATTCTTTTTCTTAAGGTTTGAAAAGATTACCTTGCTAGTTGCTAATTAAATTTTCTTGGCCCTAAAAAATTACTAGTAGTGGTTTCTATCAAGTTATTATTATTGTAAACTTCTATTTTTATTTTTGTTTTATCACCTTCTAAAAATGCTGGGTGAATTTCTACAAACAAAGTACCTTGAGCTAAATTGTCTTTTCTTACCTGAATACTTTGTTTGCCCACAATTTCTATTTTACCTTCTGGGCTTACTAATTTAAATGTTACGTTTTTAAAATCATTCATGGTTTTATTAACAACTTTGTAAGTAAAAACATTTGTGATATTTTCTCCCTTGTGCTGAAATAATTGCCCTGGCAAACGTAATACTGTAGCTTCTACATCATTTCTTAAAAATAACATCCCTATAAAAATACCTATAAGAATACTTAAAACAGCTACATATCCTTTCATTCGAGTTGTAAAAACAAATTTTTCTTTTTTTACAATTTCATCTTCACTTGCATAGCGTATTAAGTTAATAGGTAGATTTACGCTTTTCATGATGGTATAACACTCATCAATACAAGCGGTACAGTTAACACATTCTAACTGAACTCCGTTTCTAATATCAATCCCTGTAGGACAAACATTTACACATTGATGACAATCAATACAATCTCCTTTACCAGCTAAAGCTCTATCTTCTCCTTTTTTGAATTTTGCTCTTCCTTTTTCGCCCTCTCCTCTTACATGATCATAGGCTACGTTAATGGTTTTATTATCTAATAGTACGCCTTGCATACGACCATAAGGACAAGCTATAATACAAACTTGTTCTCTAAACCATGCAAATACAAAATAAAAAACTGCCGTAAAAATTAAAAGAGCAATTAGAGTACCTGTATTGTGTAGTGGTCCTTGACGTACCATATCTAATACATGATCTCCCCCCATTAGATAAGCTAAAAAAACATTAGCGATAAAGAAAGAAGCTACAAAAAAGACAATCCCTTTTGTTATTCTTTTTCTAATTTTTTCAGCATTCCATTCTTGCTTAGCTAACTTTATTTGAGCTCCTCTATCGCCTTCTATCCAATATTCTATTCGTCGAAAAACCATTTCCATAAAAATAGTTTGAGGACAAATCCAACCACAAAAAATACGTCCAAAAGCAACTGTAAATAATGCTAACCCAACGACCCCAATAATCATAGAGATCACTACTAGGTGAAAATCTTGAGGCCAAAAAGGAAATCCTAAAATGGAAAATTTTCTTTCTATTACATTAAATAATAAAAACTGGCTTCCATTTACTTTTATAAAAGGTGCTGAAAAAAGAAAAACTAATAAGAAGTAACTGACTATTTTTCTTCTATCATAAAATTTCCCACTTGGTTTTTTAGGAAAAATCCAAGCGCGTTTTCCTTCTTTATCAATAGTTGCAATAGTATCTCTAAAACTATCTGATGGTGAATGGCCTGCCATAATTTATTGTTTTTCTATCTTTTTGGATTAAACAAAGTGAAATGAGAAATCTCATAAAACATCTCTTTTTTTTATGAGATTTCTCTCTTTTGTCTAAATAAGACCTAATTTCACTTTAATTATTTAGCTTTTGTTGAATCAACAACTGCTGAGCTTGTTTCTGTAGCCGGTTGTTTAGTAGCTCCCCCTTCTTCCCATACATCTCCTTCAGGAGCCTTAGCTCCAGCAGGATTAGTTCCTTGTAAGCTAAGTACATAACTAGCTATTTTTTGTATATCCGAAGGTTTTATTTGATCTTTCCATGAAATCATACCTTTTCCTGCACGTCCTCCTTCCATAATGGTATTAAATACGTTTTTAATTCCTCCTCCTAAAATCCAATGTTTATCCGTTAAGTTTGGTCCTATAGCACCTCCTCCATCGGCTTTATGACAAGCAATACAATTGGTTTGAAAAATAGCTTTACCTGCATTAATACTTTCCGCGTCTGTTAATAAAGTAACTGTTTCTTTATCCATTAGATCTGGTGCTGTTTTTTTGTATTCTTCTACTTGTACTTTTGCTATAGCCATTTCTTTTTCAAATTCAGCGGTTTGATCATCATGTCCTAGCATGTGGAAACGTACTAAATAAATGAATGCAAACGCAATGGTTCCGTAAAATAAATAGACCCACCAAGGAGGTAAAACATTATCTAATTCTTGAATACCATCATAATTATGGTTCATAATTAACTCATTTTCTTCTTCAACTTTACGAGAACGAGTCAACTTTTGTAAAATTCCTTTGAAGAACTGAGTTTCTGTAAAAGGTAGATTATCTTCTAGTTCTTTTGCTTTTCTTTGTTCATCCGTTAATAAAGTGTCTAAGACTTTGTCAGTTGCATTAAGAACTAGTTCCACAGCTACTAATATTAATAGAAATATTAATAGGATAACATTTAATATGGGATACTTAATAAAAGCTGGACGGTCACCCGAGTCAATAAAGAATTCCATGGCAATGAAAAACATTGCAAAAAATACAGGAATTCTTACATATATAGGAAATATTTTTTTCATAATGCTTAAATTTTATTTTTTAGCAGTACATATCTATTGCCTTTTAATAATCTTATCATCTTTCTATCTATTATAAAAGGCCCTTTTATGTTTTATAAGTTTAAAAATTCGTCTGTAGTACCTTCCGCAAAAGGCAAATTACTCAGTTGATTAATCTTATCTTTTTTATAAGTAAAAACCCAAAAATATAATCCTACAAAAAAGAAGAAAAAGATTAATAATGAAATGATGGGATATATCTCGATACCTACGATATTTTCCATAGTGTGTTTGACAAACTTCAACATAGTCTTTTAATTTTGTGAATTTTTAACCTTAATATCTGTTCCTAAACGTTGTAAATAAGCTATTAGAGCTACAATTTCACGATCTCTCATAGGAACAAATTCTTCTTTACGCATCTTCGCGTTTTTCTCACTTTCTGTGTAACTTTTTACAAAGTCTGGATCGTTTTTCAGATTGGCTTCAATTTTAGTAGACTGCTCAGCAATAGATGCTTTTGCTTTTTTAATATCTTCTTCAGTATAAGGAACACCTAATGTTTTCATTACCTCCATTTTTTTCTCAATTTGAGAATAATCGGCTGGTTTGTTATCAAACAACCATTTATAGGCAGGCATAATGGAACCAGCTGATGTACTTTGAGGATCCCACATGTGATTAAAATGCCAGTTATCATTATATTTTCCTCCTACTCTAAACAAATCGGGTCCTGTACGTTTAGATCCCCATAAGAAAGGATGATCGTACACATATTCACCTGATTTAGAATAGTCCCCATAACGTGCAACTTCTGAACGGAAAGGACGAATCATTTGAGAGTGACATCCTACACATCCTTCACGAATATATAGGTCACGTCCTTCTAATTCTAAAGGTGTATAGGGTTTAACACTTGAAATGGTTGGAATATTAGATTTTACAACAATCGTTGGAATAATTTGTATAATCCCTCCTATCAGAATTGCAATTGTAGCTAAAACGGTTAATTGAACCGGTTTTCTTTCTAACCAAGCATGAAATTTTTCGTTTTTCAAACGATATGGAGCAATAGTACTTAATGCTGGTGCTTCTGCTAATTCATCTTCAACTGATTGTCCGTTAGCAACCGTTTTGTACGCATTATAAACCATTACTAACATACCTAATAAATACATGGTTCCACCTATAGCTCGGATAGCATACATAGGCATAATTTGAGTAACTGTTTCTAAGAAATTACCATAGACTAATGAGCCGTCGGGATTAAACTGTTTCCACATAGAAGCTTGTGTAAAACCAGCTACATACATTGGTAGAGTATACATGATGATCCCTAATGTTCCTATCCAAAAATGGAAATTAGCTAGTTTTTGAGAATATAATTGTGTTTTAGTTAATCTAGGTAATAACCAATAAATAATACCAAAAGTCATAAAACCATTCCAAGCTAAAGCTCCAACGTGTACGTGTGCTACAATCCAATCTGTAAAATGTGCGATAGCATTTACATTTTTTAATGATAACATAGGACCTTCAAAAGTTGCCATACCATAGCCTGTAAGTGCCACTACAAAGAATTTCAATACTACATCCGTACGTACTTTGTCCCAAACACCTCTTAAAGTTAAAAGCCCGTTAATCATACCTCCCCAAGAGGGCGCAATTAGCATTACTGAAAATACTACCCCTAAGTTTTGCGCCCAATCGGGCAAAGCGGTATATAACAAATGGTGAGGCCCCGCCCAGATATATAAGAAAATTAAAGACCAAAAGTGAATAATTGATAACCTATAAGAGTATACAGGTCTGTTAGCTGCTTTTGGCATAAAGTAATACATTAATCCTAAGAAAGGTGTTGTCAAGAAAAACGCAACTGCGTTATGCCCATACCACCATTGAACTAATGCGTCTTGAACCCCTGCATAAACAGAGTATGATTTTAACCCATTAACAGGTAATTCTAAACTATTAAAGATATGTAGTACTGCTACTGTTACAAAAGTGGCTATATAAAACCAAATGGCTACATACAGGTGTCTTTCCCTACGACGTAAAATAGTCATGATCATGTTAACACCAAATACTACCCAAATTAATGCTATAGCAATATCTATTGGCCACTCTAACTCAGCATATTCTTTAGAGGTAGTATAACCTAAAGGCAAAGAAATGGCTGCAGCAACAATAATTAACTGCCATCCCCAGAAATTTAAGTTCGTTAAAAAATCGCTATACATTCTGGTTTTTAATAATCGTTGAATAGAGTAATAATAACCAGCAAACATTGCGTTACCCACAAAGGCAAAAATTACTGCATTTGTATGCAAAGGGCGTAAACGTCCGTAGCTCAACCACGAAATACCATCTGTAATATTAGGGAATAAATACATTGTTGCTAACAATAGCCCTACTAACATACCTACTACCCCAAAAACTATGGTTGCGTATATGAACTTGTTTACAATTTTGTTGTCATAATAAAATTGTTGCATTTCCATAATTAAATTTGATTTTCTGAATTTATATTTGTTTTGGGTTTACTATTTTTTAACTCATCTTCGAATAGCATACGTACCGAAGGAGTATAATCATCGTCAAACTGACCACTCCTTACCGCCCTAATAAAAATATAGAGAAAGGTAACAGCCAATACGATGCTGATACAGATTAACAAATAAATAATACTCATACCTTTATTTTTACACTTCAAAGTTACCTTGACTATATGGGATAAAATATGACTTTTATCATACTCTCCTTTTTGTTTAACATTTATACTATCTTTTATTTTAAGTATCTTAAAATAAAAGATTTAAAATGCTTTTTTAGACGCATAAAAATTACTCATCAATGTTACAAAACTCACAATAGTAACAGTACTCAAAGGCATTATAATAGCCGCTATGATAGGTAACAAATTACCTGTTACAGCATAACTTAAGCCGACAACATTATATAGGAGCGATAATCCGAAACTCATATAAATAGTTTTCATCGCATTTTTTGAATACTTCATAAAAAAATCAATCTTTGAAAATTGGGTAGCATCCAAAATCCCATCACAGGCAGGAGAAAACACATTTACATTTTCTGAAATAGCAATTCCTATATTACTTTGAGCCAATGCTCCTGCATCGTTTAACCCATCTCCTACCATCATTACATTCTTGCCGTTTTTTTGAAGATTTTCTATATATTGTAATTTTTCTTCTGGTTTTTGATTGAATACTAAATTTGTAGAAGAGGGTAACATTTTTTCTAAAATCTTCCTTTCTCCATCATTATCACCTGATAAAACAACCAATTGGTATTTTTTTGATAAATTTTCAAACAATTGTTCTAATCCTTCACGATACTGATTATTAAACACATAACTTCCTTTATATACCCCGTTAATTGCAACGTGAACCTTCGTTTTCTTATGAGTATTTTCACTCATGTGTTGTAAAAATTGTGAAGAACCTAATTTAACTGAATGGTCGTTCAATTCTGCAAAAATTCCTTTTCCTGTTATTTCTTCAAAATGAGTAATTTCTATTTTTTCTTGAGTTGGAATAAAATCATACAACCTTCGGCTTAAAGGATGATTAGAAGTGCGAAGTACATTTTTTAAAAGTCTTAATTCATCTGCATTTAATTCACTTCCTTCATAGGTTATAGATGTTTTTTTGTTCGTTGTAATGGTTCCTGTCTTATCAAAAACGATTGTATCTACTTTTGCTAATTGTTCTATAACCGTAGCATTTTTCAAATAGAATTTTCTATATCCCATTATGCGAAGGACATTTCCTAATGTAAAAGGAGCGGTTAATGCTAATGCACACGGACAAGCCACAATTAGAATTGCTGTAAAAACATTACATGCTGTAGAAACATCTTGAAATATCCAAAAAACAAAAGACACAAAAGCCAACAACAATAAAGCAGGTGTAAAATACTTACTAATTGTATCTGTAATTGTTTTGTATTTTTGTTCTACTCGTTTTTGAAAAACATCATTACTCCATAATTGCGTTAAGTAACTTTGTGAAACCGAATGCAAGACTTCTATTTCTATAACTTTTCCTATTTGTTTTCCTCCTGCATATACCTTGTCCCCTGATTTTTTCTTCATTGGTACCGCCTCTCCCGTAACAAAACTATAATCAATAGATGCCTCTGACGAAATTAGAATACCATCTACGGGTATTAATTCTTGGTTTCTAATTAATAGTCTATCCCCTTTTATAATATCATATACTTGAATGGGTTCTTCTAATCCATCTGTTGTAATTTTAGTAACGGCTATAGGGAAATAGGATTTATAATCACGCTCAAAAGACAAAAAATTATATGTTTTTTGTTGAAATAGTCGACCTAACAACATGAAAAAGATCAACCCACACATACTATCAAAAAAGCCTTGTCCATAATCAAAAATTATATCTATTGTGCTTCGTACAAACATTACTATAATTCCTAAAGCAATAGGAATGTCTATATTTAGCATTTTTGATTGGATGCTTTTCCAGGCAGATACATAATACCCTGAGGCAGAATAAAAAAAAGGAGGTAATGATAACGCAAAAATCAACCATCTAAAAAATCCCTTATATTGCTCAATCCAAAACTCTCCTACTTCAAAATATTCTGGAAAAGAAAGTAACATGATGTTACCAAAAGAAAAAAATGCAATCCCTATTTTGTAAATTAAAGTTCTATCTACTTGTTGTTTTTTATTTTCGTAATTTTCTAGACTGATATAGGGTTCATACCCAATTTTGCTAAGTATTTCAACTATACCTTTTAAATTGGTCATATCTGGACTATACGTAATTCTAACTTTCTTTTGATGAAAATTAACTTGGGAACTAGCTATTCCTTGAATTAATTTTTGAAGATTTTCTAAAATCCAGATACAAGAACTACAGTGTATATGTGGTATATATAATGTAACTATATGGGTTCCTTTCTCTTCAAATTCTAATAATTTAGAAACAATTTTTTCGTCATTTAAAAAATCATATTTCCCCTTAATATCTTGCGGTGCGGCACCTGGTGACTGTTCGAAATCATAATAACAAATCAAATCATTTTGACTAAAAATCTCATATACTGTTTTACAGCCCACACAGCAAAAAGACTTATCTTCAAAAACAATTTTTTCCTTTTCTACAATATCGTTTCCACAATGAAAACAATTTATTTTATCCATAAATTAATTTGCTCTTTTAAACCTTAAACAAAATTCCTTTGTTATTGATAATTTTACTATGATATTTATCATACTTTGAATATCTTTGAATGCTGAATTTTGTGTTTATGAGCAAATGTGAACAATGTATCGTTAGGCAATTCAGTTCTTTGAAGGCCCTAACAAAGGACGAATTATTACGAATGGCCGAATGCAAAACGTCATACACCATTAAAAAAGGGGAACCTATCTTTGAAGAAGGTGAAATGACTAACGGAGTCTTTTGTATAAAAGATGGTATTTGCAAAATGACCAAACTGAGTACTAATGGTAAAGATCAAATTGTAAAACTGGTAAAAGCAGGTGAACTTTTAGGACAACGATCAATGATAAGCGAAGAACCCGCTAATTTGAGTGCTGTTGCCTTAGAAGATATGGAAGTGTGTTTTGTACCTAAAAGTGAAATTTTAAAATTTTTTAATCAAAACAATCAGTTTTCTATGAATGTAATGAAGACTATTTGTGGCGATTTAAAAGAGGCTGATGATCACATGGTATCAATGGCTCAAAAAAGCGTAAAAGAACGTTTAGCCGAAACGCTCATTTATTTGGAGGAAACCTTTGGCAACAATGAGGACGGTTCACTCCGTATCCAACTCTCTCGTGAAGAATTAGCTGGTATAATAGGTACTGCCACCGAAAGTTGCATCAGGCTCCTTTCTGAATTAAACAAACAAGAATTAATCAGCATATCAGGAAAAAAAATTGCCATTAAAAATAAAAACCAATTACGAAAAATGGCCGAGTAATTTTTAAAATTATTAATCATTTATACATTCTTTTTCTTTAAAATCTAAATTTTAAATCATCTTTTCATATAATTCAGGATTTATAGTTATTTCAGTCTATTGTAGAAGCCAACCTCTTGATTCAAATACGATCTAGTAAAAATTTAGATACTCATTAATAAGTACTTATTCTGTATCTACTAATAGAAATTCTAACAATATGTTTTTCAAACACCCCTATTATAGCATCCCTTTTTATAGTATAAGAACAAACAAAAAGTCTCAAATAATTTAGTTCAATAATCCCTAATTACATTATGTGACTCCTTTATGTAATTTCCTCGTTTGGGGTAACAATCAAACAATGGATTAGTTTCTTACTATTTTATTATAAATAAATTTGTTTCCTTCGTCATCACTACAACCAGAAAAAGAATATATGATAAAATTCTCCTGTCTTTTTAAAAGTAGCTACCCTCATCCTAGAAATAATCCAATTACAAAATAAAAGAACAAACCCTATTTTGTGCTATTTCACTCAAAACAGGGTTTTAAATTCAAAAAAAATAAAAACTTAATACTAGGAAACTTTTTGCATTTTTACTATTCTTCTAAACTTACTTTTATAATATAAATAAAAGAGTATTTACCATACAAAAACCAATCTAGCAACTCATTAAAAAACACTTTAAAATTAAGTTATTTTATTAAAATCTTTTTTCTAATGGTGTACTGATCTGATTTTATATCTAACAAATAAACTCCTTTAGGATTATCTGAAATATTAATTTCATCATTAGATGTTAATGATTGGAATGCTTTTTCAAAAACTAATTTACCTGAAATATTATATACAGCCATTTTTAAAGGTTCCTGAATATTAACATTTAGTCTAAAAATACCATTAGAAGGATTAGGAAAAACACCTCCTTTATTTACATCCAATTGATGATCTTCTACGGCAAGCGTTCCACTTGGTAAAGCGACTCTCCATATTCCTCTTCCATAAGTAGAAGCCGTTAAATTGTTCTCAGAAGTATTAATTTTTAACTCTGTTACCTTAACTCTAGGCAAACCATTGCTAAAAAGACTCCAAGAATTCGACTCTTCATCAAAATAATACACTCCTAAATTTGTCCCTACATAAACAGAATTCTTTTGATTTCCTTGTGCAGCTATACAATAACTAACCGAATAAGGTAAATTATAAGTTATATTTATCCAAGTCTTTCCTGAGTCGGCTGTTTTATACACTTTTGTACCATATATTATATAGAAAATATTAGGATTTACAGGATTAAAACAAATCGCCACCAAAGTTTTAGTAAACATTCCTGGAGCAGGAGGAAGATCAATAACCCTGGGAACCAAATTACCTGAATTATCTCTGTTTTCATCTGTATAAATTAATTCATCAAAATTAGGATTAGCAGTACTTTTTCTATAATATAACAACCTATTAGGGTATAATGGATTAACTTTCATGTTTCTTATGTTATATCCATTAGAATTATTAGTCCTTGGTTGCCAAACTTTTTTATTCACTAATTCCTCTACTTCTTTCCATCCTCCATAAATGTTCCCTGCACTAGAAATTTCAAGTGGAGTAAGCCACTCTCCTGGTGAATGACTTGTGATAAAAGAGCCATAATCATCTGAATTAAAATTATATTCATACAAAAATCCACCATTTTGTGTAAAACCGTATGCTAAATTAGGCATTGCAGGATTTATTGCCGTATCTAAACCATCTCCTCCATGAAAATTTACCCAAGCATCATTATCTGATATAAAACCTCCATTATCTTGTAAGCCTCCTACTAATTTAGAATTTGTAGATGGAGCAGTATCTATTTTATAAAACTGACTTATTTGTAAACCAAAGGATCTATTCACAAAAGTATTACCATTGTCTTTAGAAATATAAATTCCACCATCCGAACACACATACACATTAGATCCTACCGTCCTTATATTATGAATATCCCCATGTGTATATCTAGGACTAGTATCATCTGTCCAATAATTCAACCTGGTAAAAGTTGTTCCTCCATCATTTGATCCCCATAAATTTAGGCATCCTGTATAGATTAAATCTTTATTAGTTTGCGATACTGCCAATGCTAAATCATAATAACTTTGATAAACCTCTAATATGTTCGTTTTATCATTTTTAAGCGTAAACGTTTCTCCTGAATCAACTGATAAATAAACCCCTTTAAATCCGTTTAAACTTCCAGATGTATTGGCTCCTAACAAATACAAATAATTAGAGTCCGCTTGAGTAGTTGCCATAAGCATTTTTTTTACTCGCACAAAACTTTTCTTTAATTCCCAAGTCAAACCATTATCAATACTTTTATAAATAAAAGTATCATTCCCATTTGAAGTAGAAGCATACACAATATTAGAATCATTGGTATTAAAAAGGAGTTGATAAACAACTTCTTGATCCGAAGTTTGCTCAAAAGTAAGCCCTCCATCCTGCGAACGATACACCCCAGAATTTGTCCCTACAATTACAACATTACTATTATTAGGATCTATCAATATTGTTCTTCCATAATTTATATCTGTTAACCCCATTTTTACCCAAGTTTCACCTGCATCATTTGATTTGTAAAGACCATCAAATTCTACATCCGTTCCATCAGCATCTCCTGTCATTGCATAGATTACATTCGTATTATTAGGATCTATTGCTAATCCTGAAATACCTATTGAATCTATAAAATCAGTTTTAGGAGACCAACTTAACCCTCCATCTATAGATTTCCAAACACCTCCTGTAGCTGCTCCTACATAAATTATATTTTCATTAGTAGGATCCGTAACAGAACAGTTTAGTCTACCTAGACCTGAACTACGAGACCCTTTACTCGTATATGTAAAAGGCCCTGCGGGTGTCCATAAATTATTTAATGATTTTTCATAAACTTGATCATTAAGAACTGGACTCTCCCTAAATGCCTTTTTCATTTCCCTAACACCTTTCGAGTTAGGTAGATAACCATTTTCATCTACTTCAAAACTCGAAATATACTTCCATCTTTGGTATACTTTCCATCCACTCCCTTTCGCATTAATATCACGATTTTTAAAAGATTCTTCAACTCTTCTATTAATTTCATCAAATCTAATAGCCTTATCTTCTATTGACTTATATAGCTTTTGATTAAAAATAAAAGACTGCGAATAAAAATTAAAATTAAAAAACAGCAAAACTGTTATTAAATAGGTCTTCATAATCTTACTTGTTATTTTTCTACAAATCAACTTTAAATAATAACAATTAACCAAAAAAACCGATGAAATGCAGTAAAAACACTTTTAAGTGTTTTAAAAATCTTATTTCATTTTTCAAAAAGTAAGTATTACATTTGCCATGACAAACACAACAACACACAACAATGATTCATTTTTTTGGTAACGCAACCAACACTGTATTTGCTGTACAAACGCAAAACGAATTATCGACTGAAGACATTACAAAATTAAACTGGCTTTTTGGCGACGCACATAAAATAGAAAAATCCGTATTAGCGGATTTTTTTGTTGGTCCCCGCGCGGCTATGGTAACTCCGTGGAGCACAAACGCCGTTGAAATCACTCAAAACATGGGTATTTCTGGAATTATTCGCATTGAAGAGTTCCAAAAAGTTACTCCAGATTTTTCGGATTTCGACCCTATGCTGTCTCAAAAATATTCGGAGTTAAATCAAGAAATTTATACCATTAATATTCAACCGGAGCCCATTCTGGAAATTGAAGATATTGAAGCTTATAACCAACAAGAAGGTTTGGCTTTAAGCCCAGAAGAGGTGGAATATTTACATAATCTTTCAACTAAAATTGGAAGAAAACTAACTGATTCTGAAATTTTTGCTTTCTCACAAGCCAATTCAGAACACTGCCGTCACAAAATTTTCAACGGAACTTTTGTCATTGATGGCGAAGAACAACCTACTTCCCTATTCAAATTAATTAAAAAAACTTCTGAAACACATCCTAACGAGATTGTTTCAGCCTATAAAGACAACGTAGCTTTTGTAAAAGGACCTACTGCCGTTCAGTTTGCCCCAAAAAGTGCTGACAAACCTGATTTTTACCAAGAAAAGGAATTCGAATCGGTATTATCCTTAAAAGCTGAAACCCACAACTTCCCTACTACGGTAGAACCTTTCAACGGTGCCGCTACAGGTTCAGGAGGTGAAATTCGTGACCGTTTAGCAGGTGGACAAGGTTCATTACCCTTAGCTGGTACAGCGGTGTACATGACTTCTTACTCTCGTTTAGAAGAAAATCGCCCTTGGGAAAATGCAATGGACGAAAGAGCTTGGTTGTACCAAACTCCTATGGATATTTTAATCAAAGCGTCTAACGGGGCTTCTGATTTTGGTAATAAATTTGGTCAACCGCTTATTACGGGTTCAATTTTAACTTTTGAACACGAAGAAGAGGCTCGCAAATTAGGTTTCGACAAAGTAATTATGCAAGCGGGTGGTATTGGCTACGGAAAATTAGAACAAGCTAAAAAACACGAACCTAAAGCAGGCGATAAAATCGTTATTTTAGGGGGTGAAAACTATAGAATTGGTATGGGAGGTGCTGCGGTATCTTCTGCTGATACAGGGGCTTTCGGTTCAGGTATCGAATTAAACGCCATTCAACGTTCGAATCCTGAAATGCAAAAACGTGCGGCTAATGCCATTCGTGGATTAGTTGAAAGTGACAATAACCCTATTGTTTCGATTCACGACCACGGAGCTGGTGGACACTTAAACTGTTTATCAGAATTAGTAGAAGCTACTGGTGGACATATCGATTTAGATAAATTACCTGTGGGTGACCCTACCCTTTCGGCAAAGGAAATCATCGGTAATGAATCTCAAGAACGTATGGGATTAGTCATTGGTGAAAAAGATATCGAAACTCTAAACCGTATTGCAGAAAGAGAGCGTTCGCCTATGTACACTGTGGGTGATGTAACGAATGATCATCGTTTTACTTTCGAATCGAAAACAACAGGGGCAAAACCAATGGATTATGCTTTAGAAGATTTCTTTGGTAGTTCACCTAAAACGATTATGACGGATAAAAAGATTAATCGTAACTATTCAAATCCTGATTATACTGTTGCTGATATTCCAAACTACTTAAATCAAATGCTACAGTTGGAAGCAGTAGCGTGCAAAGACTGGTTAACCAATAAAGTTGACCGTTGTGTAGGTGGTCGAGTTGCGAAACAACAATGTGCAGGTCCGTTACAATTACCATTGAATAATGTTGGGGTAATGGCATTAGACTATAAAGGAAAAGAAGGTATTGCGACTTCAATAGGACACGCTCCAGTAGCCGCAATTGTAGATCCAGTGGCAGGTTCAAAAAATGCCATTGGTGAAGCATTATCCAACTTAGTTTGGGCTCCTTTAAAAGACGGATTACAATCGGTTTCTTTATCAGCGAACTGGATGTGGCCTTGTAAAAATGAAGGTGAAGATGCTCGTTTATATGAAGCAGTAAAAGGTTGTTCGGATTTTGCTATCGAATTAGGCATCAATATCCCAACGGGTAAAGACTCGCTTTCAATGAAGCAAAAATACCCTAATGATGAAGTAATTGCACCCGGAACGGTAATTATTTCGGCTATGGGAAGCTGTTCAAACATTACTAAAGTAGTTGAACCTGTACTTAAGAAAAACGGCGGTAACATTTACTATATCAACCTTTCACAAGATAATTTCAAATTAGGCGGTTCTTCTTTCTACCAAATTTTAAATAAAATTGGTAATGAAGTACCAACGATGAAAGATGCCGTTTATGTGCGTAAAGCATTCAACGAAATCCAAAACCAAATCAAAGAGAGAAACATTAGTGCGGGACACGATGTAGGTAGCGGTGGTTTAATCACTACTTTACTTGAAATGTGTTTTGCTGATGTAAATGTGGGTGCAACCATTGATTTGACGATATTAAACGAAGTCGATACGGTAAAAGCGTTATTCAACGAAAACATTGGGTTGGTATTCCAGTCTAATTTAGGAGATGATGCCATAGATTTAGCTTTTGCAAAACGCAATGTAAAGGTATTCAAAATTGGAACCGTTACTGAAGGAAACACCGTTTCAATCAAAAACTTCAATGACCAATTCCATTTTGATGTAGCGCAATTAAGAGACACCTGGTACAAAACTTCCTTCCTTTTAGATTCGAAACAATCTAAAAACGGAATGGCTCAAGAAAGATACAATAACTATAAAAATCAACC
Organism: Flavobacterium columnare NBRC 100251 = ATCC 23463; assembly: GCF_002530675.1. Classification (GTDB taxonomy): domain Bacteria; phylum Bacteroidota; class Bacteroidia; order Flavobacteriales; family Flavobacteriaceae; genus Flavobacterium; species Flavobacterium columnare. Next base: position 1,010 of record NZ_PCMX01000079.1, on the reverse strand, counting down.
TTTACAGTTTGTATTCCCTGAAAATTTCAGCGGTAAGATTGCTTCATATCCTCGCAATGACAGACCGAAGGCGGCCATCATCCGTGAAAAAGGAAGTAATTCCGAGCGTGAAATGGCCAATGCGATGTACTTAGCTGGTTTTGATGTAAAAGACGTGCACATGACCGACTTAATTTCGGGTCGTGAAACTCTTGAAGATATCCAATTTATTGGAGCTGTGGGTGGTTTCTCTAACTCAGATGTATTAGGTTCAGCAAAAGGTTGGGCTGGTGCTTTCTTATACAATGAAAAAGCAAATACCGCTTTACAAAACTTCTTTAAGAGAGAAGATACTTTGTCGGTTGGAATTTGCAACGGTTGTCAGTTGTTAATGGAATTAGAATTGATCAATCCAGAACACGAAGTACACGGCAAAATGCACCATAACACTTCTAACAAACACGAGAGTGGCTTTACTTCAGTTAAAATTCAAAAGAATAACTCCGTGATGTTATCTTCTTTAGAAGGATTGACTTTAGGAGTTTGGATTTCGCACGGTGAAGGTAAATTCAAATTACCATACAGTGAGGATAAATACAACATTGTAGGTAAATATGCTTACGAAGGTTATCCAGCTAACCCAAATGGTTCCGACTATAACACTGCCATGATGTGCGACACTACAGGACGCCATTTAGTAATGATGCCACATATTGAGCGTTCGATCTTCCCTTGGAACTGGGCACATTACCCAGACCGCGAGCAAAAAGATGAAGTTTCGCCTTGGTTAGAAGCTTTTGTTAATGCCAGAAAATGGATTGAGAATCAAAATAAATAAAAGGAAAGCGGTTGTAAGACCGCTTTTTTTGTGGGAGATTTTTTATATTTGGTAAATGCGAATAAAAAATAGTATATTTTTTAAAATTAAAAGATAAATGAATCAATATGAAAAACTCTTAACGACAGAAAACTTTGAATTAGCTTTTTATAGATTAAAAAATGCACAAAGAAACTTATATAAGAGTATATAT
>NZ_PCMX01000078.1 GCF_002530675.1 Flavobacterium columnare NBRC 100251 = ATCC 23463 | reverse complement strand
TCGGGTTTGTTGTTTTATATTTAATCGTAAAAAACGATTAATCAAAGTAGAAAACAAAAATTATCTTCGATATAAGTTTTAAAATAATGGGCAGCAAAATTAAAACTCTAAGAAATTCAAGAATACATTAAATATTACAATAACGAAAAATCAAGTCTAATCTAAACAAAAATGAGTCCGATAAAATATCGAACTCATTATTATCAAAATTAAGTTTAAATTTGTCTAAACTTTTGGGTGCAGTACAAATTTTTTATTTAATTTTTAGGCTCTTTCATTTTGAAAGTTTCCATAAACTTAGTTGTATAATTTCCTGCCACATAATCAGGCTCGTCCATTAACTGTCTATGGAAAGGAATAGTTGTTTTTATTCCTTCTATTACGAATTCATCTAAAGCACGTTTCATTTTAGCAATTGCTTCTTCACGAGTTTGTGCCGTAGTAATTAACTTAGCAATCATTGAGTCGTAATTAGGCGGTATTGTATACCCAGCGTATACATGTGTATCTAAACGCACTCCATGACCTCCTGGCGCATGTAAAACAGTGATTTTACCCGGAGAAGGACGAAAATCATTATAAGGATCCTCTGCATTAATACGACATTCTATAGAATGTAACTGCGGTAAGTAATTTTTACCCGAAATAGGCACACCTGCTGCTACTAAAATTTGCTCACGAATTAAATCATAGTCAATAACTTGCTCTGTAATTGGATGTTCTACCTGAATACGAGTATTCATTTCCATAAAGTAGAAATTACGGTGTTTATCTACTAGAAACTCTACTGTTCCTGCTCCTTCGTAACTAATATACTCAGCAGCTTTCACAGCAGCCTCTCCCATTTTATGGCGTAATTCATCCGTCATAAATGGAGAAGGTGTCTCTTCGGTTAGTTTTTGATGGCGACGTTGTACAGAACAATCTCTTTCTGATAAATGACAAGCTTTACCAAAAGAATCACCTACAATTTGGATTTCGATATGACGAGGCTCCTCAATAAGTTTCTCCATATACATGCCATCATTACCGAAAGCAGCAGCAGCTTCCATACGAGCCCCTTCCCAAGCTTTATCAAGCTCTTCTTCTTTCCAAATAGCACGCATCCCTTTACCGCCACCACCAGCTGTAGCTTTCATCATTACTGGATAACCAATTTCTTTGGCCACTTTTTTAGCTTCTTCTAATGACTCTAAAATTCCATCAGAACCAGGAACACAAGGCACTCCTGCTTCTTTCATAGTGGCTTTGGCCGTTGCTTTATCTCCCATTTTCTCAATCATTTCAGGAGAAGCTCCAATAAATTTGATTCCGTGTTCTTGACAAATTTTGGAGAATTTAGCATTCTCTGAAAGGAATCCATATCCTGGGTGAATTGCATCAGCATTGGTAATTTCAGCAGCTGCAATAATATTGGACATTTTTAAATAAGACTGATTGCTAGGAGCAGGTCCTATACATACAGCCTCATCAGCAAATTTCACATGTAAACTATCTGCATCAACTGTAGAATAAACGGCAACTGTTTTAATTCCCATTTCACGACAAGTTCTAATTACACGAAGTGCAATTTCTCCCCTGTTAGCGATTAGTATTTTTTTAAACATTTTAATGAAATTTTAAATGTTGAATGATAAATTTTAAATTATTTGAATGATAAACGACTGACATTCATCATTCAAAATTTAGCATTTAAAATAACTTATGATGGATCTACTAAGAATAATGGTTGATCAAACTCAACAGGTGAAGCATCATCTACTAGAATTTTAACAATTTTACCAGATACTTCACTTTCAATTTCATTAAACAACTTCATTGCTTCAATAACACATAAAGTATCCCCTTTAGAAATTAAAGAACCCACTTCTACAAACATTGGTTTATCCGGAGCTGGTTTACGGTAAAATGTACCAATGATAGGCGATTTTACAGTAACATATTTAGAAGTCTCTTCAGCAACTGATTCTGTTACAACTGGCGTAGCTGGGACAGCAGCAACTGGTGCTGGAGCAGCAGCAACTGGTACTTGCGGAATAGCTGTCTGCATTGGTACCTGTTGTACAAACGTAGCGGTTTCAGTACCTTCAGGTGTAGTTTTGATAGTGATTTTAAAATCGTCCATCTCTAGTTTTACCTCGGTAGCACCTGATTTAGCTACAAACTTAATTAGGTTTTGAATTTCTCTAATATCCATGATATTTCGATTTTGGTTTATTATGTTTTTATGAATTATATGCCCATTTTAAATAAATAGCTCCCCATGTGAAGCCTCCACCAAATGCAGCAAAAACGATATTATCTCCTTTTTTTAATTGTTTTTCAAAGTCACACAATACAAGTGGCAAAGTAGCCGATGTGGTATTTCCATAACGATGAATATTGATCAAAACTTTCGATTCATCAAGTCCCATACGTTCAGCGGTAGCATCTATTATACGTTTATTAGCTTGGTGAGCCACTAACCAATTCACATCATCATGTGATAATTTATTTCGTTGCATTATTTTTTCACTCACATCAGCCATACCAGAAACAGCATACTTAAACACTGTTTTTCCATCTTGGAAAACTGTATGCATTCCTTTTTCGACCGTTTCTTTAGAGGCAGGCAGAATAGATCCCCCTGCATCTATTTTAAGATATTCTCTACCAATTCCATCACTTCTTAACACTTCGTCTTGCAATCCTAACCCTTCTTCATTAGGTTCAAAAAGAACAGCACCTGCACCATCTCCAAAGATAATACAGGTAGCTCTATCTGTGTAATCTATAATTGAAGACATTTTATCTGCTCCAATTAGTAATACTTTTTTATATCTTCCCGATTGTATATAGGCCGCAGCAGTAGACATTCCGTATAAAAAGCTAGAACAAGCAGCCTGAAGGTCATAAGCAAACGCATTAACAGCCCCTATTTTCGATGCAACATATACACCTGTAGATGCAACAGGCATATCAGGAGTGGCTGTTGCCAGAATAATCATATCAATATCCTTGGGATCAATTCCTGATTTTTCAATTAGGTTTTTAGCAGCTTGAATAGCCAAATAGGAAGTACCTGCTCCTTTTTCTTTTAAGATTCTTCGTTCTTTGATCCCCGTACGTGTGGTGATCCATTCATCTGTGGTATCGATCATTGTTTCCAAAACCTGATTAGATAAAACAAAGTCTGGAACATAAGAACCTATAGCAGTAATTGCGGCAGTAATCTTATTCATAAAGTCTTGTTTTGAACCTTTAAAAGGTCAATTCTAAAAGTTGATGAAATTACAAAATTTCTATAAAAAAGACACAAAAATGGTTCATTTTTTTCAAAAATGAATCATTTTCAACAAAAAAACTCTCACAATGTGAGAGTTATTCATGTGTCTTTAAAAAAACATATTAAGCAACAGCTACTGATTTATCAATAACTACTTGACCTCTATAATACATTTTTCCTTCGTGCCAGTAAGCTCTGTGGTACAAATGTGCTTCACCCGTTACTGGGCAAGTAGCAATTTGAGCAACAGTTGCTTTATAATGAGTTCTTCTCTTGTCTCTTCTTGTCGACGATTGTCTTCTCTTAGGATGTGCCATTTTACAAAATTATTTATCCGTTAATAGTTTCTTTAATGCTGCCCAACGTGGGTCAATTTCTTCTTCTTTTATATGTTGCTCTTCTGCAATTTCTGTTTCTTCAAAGGCTTCCTCTTCTTCTAAAGCTTGAGGACTTACTCTTTTAAAAGGTATTGAAAGAACAATCATCTCATATATATACTGCGCTACGTCTACTTGATGTTCACCAAACGGAAGAATTAACAATTCTTCATTTTCGTCATTATACGCTTCTCCAAAACGTACAATCAACCGTAAATCCCCTTTAATTGGTAAATCAAAAGGTTCTCCTGTTACATCACATAACACATTTACAGTTCCATTATGCTTAAAGTTCAGTTCAAGCATACTACTTTGTTTTTCTAATACCAAACTTACTTTTATATTAGCCGAATCAAATTCGTCATATTCAAAGCAATCAAAGAACGCCTTACTAATTAGGTATTCAAACTGGTGTTTTCCTATCTTCAATCCCACATAGGGGATTAAATATTCATTCGTAACTTTCATCAGATAAATCTACATTTTTAATAGGTTCAGACGGAACGTTATTCTTTAAAACCTCTTAATCAAAGACTTAAACCCAATTCCGTTTCATTCTGACAACAACTTGCTCCTTAATTAGGGTGTGCAAAGATATAAATTATTTATAAAATCAAAAGGGTTATGAACATTTTTTTGTTTATAACTCATTTTATTTTGTTTTTAATGGATTTGTAGCTATTTCTTCATAAATATTTCTGGCTTTAAAAATATCTAAAGCGGCATAAATAGCCTCTGTAAAGGAAACTGGATTTGCAATTCCTTTTCCTGCAATATCAAAACCAGTTCCATGATCTGGGGAGGTACGAATTTTATTTAATCCCGCAGTATAATTAACTCCTTTACCAAAAGATAACGTTTTAAAAGGAATTAATCCTTGATCATGATAAGCAGCCACTACTGCATCATATTTTTCGTACTGTCCACTTCCAAAAAAGCCATCAGCTGAAAAAGGACCGAAAACCATTACACCTTCTTCAAATAACTTTTTTAATGTTGGCTTTAAAATCAACTCTTCCTCTTGTCCGATGACACCGTGATCTCCTGAATGAGGGTTCAAACCTAATACTGCTATTCTAGGTCTATTAATCTGAAAATCTTGGATTAAAGAATGATTAATTGTTTTTATTTTTTTTAATATCAACTCTTCGGTAAGATGAGATGCTACTTCATTAATAGGCACATGATCCGTCAACAAACCTACCCTTAATGAATCTTGAATCATCAACATTAAGGCATCTCCGTCTAATTCTTGGTTTAAATAATTTGTATGCCCTGGAAAAGAAAAATCTTCGCTTTGAATATTAACCTTGCTAATAGGAGCTGTAACCAACACATCTATCTTGCCTTCTTTCAGAGCTTGTGTGGCTGCCACAAAAGACTTTACAGCGTATTTTCCTACGTGTTGTTCTTCTACTCCCCATTCTAAATTCACTCCTTCTCTCCAAACATTCAGAACATTTACCTTGCCTACTACAACTTGATCAATCTTGTCAATACCATGTAAATTAACATTTAAATTAAGTTGTTTTTTTAAATACGAAACAATCTTAACATTAGCAAAAATAATAGGCGTACACAATTCAAGCATACGAGTATCTTCGAATGATTTCAACACAACCTCACTACCAATACCATTTAGATCTCCTATTGAAATACCGACCATTATATTTTCAGGCTTTTTTGTCATCGCTTTAATATTTGTACTAATTTTGAATACAAATTTACTAAAATTAATCAGTTAATGTTTACAGGAATTATAGAAACTCTAGGTAAGATTGTTGCTCTTGAAAAAGAGGGCGAAAACATTCATGTTTCAGTACAATCTTCTATAACAAAAGAACTCAAAATAGATCAAAGCGTAGCTCATAACGGAATATGCCTTACAGTCGTTGATATTAATGAGGATGTATATACTGTTACCGCAATAAAAGAAACGATTGACAAAACAAATCTAAGTAAGTGGAAAACAGGAGATCTCATTAATTTGGAGCGTGCTATGAAATTAGGAGACAGACTGGATGGTCATATCGTACAAGGACACGTAGATCAAACAGCCGTTTGTAAATATATAGAAGAAGCAAATGGCAGCTGGTACTTTACATTTGAATACGATAAGGTTCTTAAAAACATTACAATAGAAAAAGGTTCCGTAACAGTTAATGGAACCAGTTTGACTGTAGTCAATTCAAAGCTCAATGAATTTAGTGTAGCAATTATTCCTTACACTTATGAACACACGAATTTTCATGCTTTTGAAGTAGGTAGTACAGTAAATCTTGAATTTGATGTATTAGGCAAATATGTTGCTAGATTAAAATCTTTAAATCTTTAAAAAGAAAAAAAGTCCCACTAATCAGAGTGGGACTTTTTTATATGAATAATTAGATGATATTATCCATTTAAGGCTTCAGCTCCACCTACTATTTCTAGGATTTCTCCTGTAATTGCAGCTTGACGTGCCTTATTATAGGTTAATTTCAACTGATTTCTTAATTCTGTAGCATTATCAGTTGCTTTGTGCATTGCTGTCATACGTGCTCCATGCTCAGCAGCAAATGAATCACGAATGGCTTTATACAATTGTGTTTTTAATGACTTAGGAATTAAAGTCATAATAATTTCTTCTTTAGAGGGCTCAAAAATATAATCACCTGACACAGCATTCCCTTTAGCAATAGGAGCTAGAGGCAAGAACTGTTCTGATTTTACTACTTGAGTAGCAGCATTTTTAAACTGATTGTATACTAATTCAATTGTATCGTATTCACCAGCGATAAACTTATCAGTCAATTTAGAAGCGATAGTGGCAGCATTATCAAAAGTTAAATTATCAAAAATTGTACTTTCGTTAGCAATTACATTATGTGTTTTACGCAATGTATCGTTTCCTTTTTTACCAATAGCCAACACATCAAGTTGAGCACCTTGATATTTATCCGCAAGGATTTTTACTTCCTTAACCACGTTAGAGTTAAAAGCTCCACACAAACCACGATTAGAAGTAATAACTACTAAAAGTACTTTCTTTACTTCACGTTGCGTCGTATAAGCTCCACCTACTTCACCTTCAAGAGTAGCCGATAGATTTTGCAATAACTCCGTTAATTTTTCAGCGTAAGGACGCATAGCTGTAATGGCATCTTGCGCCTTTTTTAGCTTTGCTGCCGAAACCATTTTCATTGCGGATGTAATTTGCATCGTTGATGAAACGGATGTAATTCTATTACGGATTTCCTTTAAATTCGCCATTTTTTTATAGTAATTAGTGACTAGCAAATAGTGATTAGCTAATTACTAATCACTACTCACTATTTACTTTATTAGTTATACTTTGCAGATACTTCTTTTGCTACTTTCTCTAAAACATCAGTGATGTTGTCATCAAACTTACCTGCTTTAAGAGCATCTAGAGTATCTCTGTGTTTGTTGTTTAAGAATTCTAAATAATCTTTTTCGAATTCTTTTACTTTAGCTACTGGTACGTTTCTTAATAAGTTTTTAGTACCCGCATAGATAATTGCAACTTGGTCTTCTACCGTAAAAGGAGAATTTAAACCTTGCTTTAAGATTTCTACGTTACGTTTACCTTTTTCAATTACATTTAATGTAGCTGCATCTAAGTCAGAACCGAATTTAGCGAATGCTTCTAATTCGCGGAACTGAGCTTGGTCCAATTTTAAAGTACCAGATACTTTTTTCATAGACTTGATTTGGGCATTACCTCCTACACGAGATACAGAGATCCCTACGTTAATTGCTGGACGTACCCCAGAGTTGAATAAATCAGACTCTAAGAATATCTGTCCGTCAGTAATCGAGATTACGTTCGTTGGGATATATGCAGAAACGTCACCCGCTTGTGTTTCGATAATAGGCAAAGCCGTTAATGACCCTCCCCCTTTAACGATTGGTTTTAGTGAGTCAGGTAAGTCATTCATATTTTTAGCGATATCGTCATCAGCGATAACTTTCGCAGCTCTTTCTAATAAACGAGAGTGTAAGTAGAATACGTCTCCAGGGTAAGCCTCACGTCCTGGTGGTCTTCTTAACAATAAAGACACCTCACGGTAAGCAACAGCTTGTTTCGACAAATCATCATAAACAATTAAAGCTGGACGGCCTGTATCACGGAAATACTCACCAATAGCAGCACCTGCCATAGGAGCATACACTTGCATTGGAGCTGGGTCAGAAGCATTAGCAGCAACGATAACTGTATAAGCCATAGCTCCTTTTTCTTCTAACGTTTTAGCAATTGAAGCTACTGTAGAGGCTTTTTGGCCAATTGCTACATAGATACAGAAAACGGGTTTACCTGCATCAAAAAACTCTTTTTGGTTGATAATCGTATCCAAACAAACTGTTGATTTACCCGTTTGACGGTCACCAATTACTAACTCACGCTGACCACGACCTACTGGAATCATAGCATCTACCGCTTTGATACCTGTTTGCATTGGTTCAGTTACTGGTTGACGGAAAATTACCCCTGGTGCTTTACGCTCTAAAGGCATTTCGTATAAGTCACCACCAATAGGACCTTTACCATCAATAGGTTGACCTAAAGTGTTTACTACACGACCTACCATTTGCTCACCAACTTTTAAAGAAGCAATACGTTGTGTTCTTTTAGCAGTTGACCCTTCTTTGATACCTGTAGATGGTCCTAATAAAACCACCCCTACGTTATCTTCTTCAAGGTTCAATACGATACCTTCCATACCGTTTTCAAAAACCACTAACTCACCATATTGTACATTAGAAAGCCCATAAATACGAGCAATACCGTCACCTACTTGAAGTACAGTACCTACTTCTTCTAAAGTAGCACCAGATTCAAAACCTGATAATTGTTGCTTTAATATTGCTGAAATTTCAGCTGGTTTGATTTCCGCCATTGTTTTATAATTTTTACACTTTCGTGTTATAATTAATTACTCAATTCTCTTTTTAATGTTAATAAACTATTAGCTACTGAAGCATTATACTGCTTATCACCAATTTTCAGTACAAATCCTCCTATAATAGTTGGATCTACAATATTTTTTAAAGTAACTTTTTTAGTTGTTAAAGTACCTGCTTTAACTAATACTTTTGCTTCTAACTCAGGAGTCATAGCAAAAGCGGTAGTTACCGTTGCTAATTGCACTCCATTAGCCTCATCATATAGTTTTGTATACTGTGTAGCTACTTTTTCTAAAAGTTCAAAACGTTTGTTTGCTAATAACAACTGGAATAAAGACTTCGTTACAGCCGTAGCCTCTTTAAAAACTTCCAATAAAGCATTATATTTTATTTGAAGTTTCAAAGTTGGATTCGTTATAAACAAGGCTAATTCAGCATTATTTTGAATAGTTTTAGCAATTAAAGTCATATCATTATTTACTTCAAGAGCGGAACTCTTAGAAGTAGCAACATCTAAAATTGCTTTTGCATATCGTACTGCGGCTCTGTTACCTGACATATACTTCTATTATTAGTTTAATTTTACTTCATCTAACATTTTCTCAACTAACTTAACTTGAGAATCATTGCTTGATAATTGGTCTTTTAAGATTTTTTCTGCAATTTGTAAAGATAAAGTAGATACTTGCATTTTTAATTCTGCCATTGCAGCATTTTTCTCACTTTCTATAGACGCCTTAGCTTGTTCGATTAAGCGAGATCCTTGTGCTTGAGCATCTTCTTTAGCATCTGCAATCATTTTTTCTCTAATTTCACGTGCCTCTTTTATCATAGTATCACGCTCTGCACGTGCTTCGTTTAGGATACGCTCGTTGTTAGCTTGTAATTCTTGCATTTCTTTTTTAGCATTTTCAGCGGCTTGTAATGCACTACGAATACCTTCTTCACGAGTTTCTATAGACTCCATGATGGGTTTCCAAGCAAATTTAGCTAATAAAACAATTAGAATCGTTAAAATTACAATTAGCCAAAAGAATAGTCCGTATCCAAAATCATTAAATATTTTTTCCATTATTGCTGTTTCTGTTTAATTAATAAAAATAGGTTAAATAAAACTACACTTTGCAACCAACCGTTGCAAAGCGTAATTTAAACTGATTAAGCACCTAAGATTAAGGCACCGAATGCTAAACCTTCTAATAAGGCACCGATGATGATCATCGCTGTTTGGATTTTACCAGCAGCTTCAGGTTGACGAGCAATAGCATCCATTGCAGATCCACCAATTTTACCTAAACCTAAACCAGCTCCGATTACGATTAAACCAGCACCTACTAAATTTGGAATTGTCATAATAAAAGATTTATATAATAATTAAACAATTTTTTAAAAAAATTCTACTTTTTTATTCTATTAATGATGGTCATCATGATGGTGGTCTTGAACCGCCATACCAATGAACAATGATGATAACATAGTAAAGATGAATGCTTGTAAGAATGCTACTAACAATTCAATTACTGAGATGAATAAGGTTAATGCTAACGATACGCCCACAGCTCCACCAGCGGTTAACTGTTGTTTGAATAAGAATATAATAGCGATTAATCCCATTACTACTGAGTGACCTGCTGTGATGTTTGCAAACAAACGAATCATTAACGAGAAAGGCTTTGTGAAGATCCCTAAAACTTCAATAGGTGCTAAAACTATTTTCATAGGCACGGGTACACCTGGCATCCAGAAAATGTGTTTCCAGTAATCGGCATTAGCACTTACGTTTGTAATCACTAAAGTACATAAAGCTAAACATAAAGTTACGGCAATATTACCTGTTACGTTAATTCCTAACGGGGTTAAACCAATTAAGTTCAAGGTCCAGATTAAGAAGAATACCGTTAATAAATACGGCATGAATTTTTTGTATTTTTTCTCACCGATGTTTGGACGAGCAATTTCATCACGTACATAGATTACTAGTGGTTCTAACACACGACCAAAACCTGTTGGTAGTGCATTTCCTTTTTTATAGGTTTTTGCTAACGATGTGAAAGCAAAGAAAATTAAGATTGCCGTTACCAATAACGAAAATACGTTTTTAGTGATTGAAAAATCTAAAGGTTTTGCATTTGTTGGATGACCGTGCGGATCATTTGTAATTGTCCCTTCGACATCTGATTTATAGATTACCCCATGAACCATTTTATAGAAGTTACCATCTACTTCTGCCAATTCTTTCTCATTGTGAAAAGCTGACGACATGAACACATGAAGACCATTATCAACTAAAATAACGGGTAATGGAAAACCTACATGGTGTCCCGTTTCTCCATCGACATACAAGTTGAAATCATGCGAATCCAACAAGTGATGCTTGATAAATGCTTGAACTTCTGGTTTCTCATCAACAGGACCGCCGTGACTAGCTTCATGAGCAGCCGTTGCGTGTGCACCTTCAGCATGAGCCGTGTCGTGTACCACAGCATGCGCCTCATGAGCTGGCTTTGAAGTTCCGTGAGTTGAATCCGTCATTGGGTTAGCCATTGCTACCCAAGAGAATAAGCCTATAAAGGCTGACATTAGTAATGATACAGGTTTTCTTGTAATCATCATAGGAAATAAAATTTCTATGTTCGTAAATTTCGGTGCAAAGGTACATTTTTTATTTATATGAAAAACGATTGCTGAAAAAAAAATATATGAATCTGTATTCAAATTCAAACACAACAATTGTACAAACCTATTAAGTCCCTTTAAACACAGCCAATCAAATAGTTAAAATTTAATCTGATTTAATTTTTTACCTACTAAAAAAGTCATTGCAATTAAATATCCAATAAATAAAATAAAGAAATTCCATTTAGAAAACATTAAATTCTTTTGCAACAACCATCTATTAAGAATGTATGTGAAAATAAAAATATTTGTAATAACGACTAAAAAGCCTACTCCTACCAAATCTTTTTTATTTTCTAATAGGAATGCCATAATCATAGTTCCTAATAGATAAAAAAACAAAAAGAAACCATGTATTAGATAAAAAACTGGTGGAATTAGCTGATCGGATAAAATTAAATATCCAAAATTAAGTACACAAAAAGCCATCCCTATTAGGAATAGCTTTTTTAAAAATTCTTTAATAAGCATTATTTATTAATTTCATTTACTTGTTTGATAACATTATATAAAGCTATGAAGACTCCGAACAATGTTAAGATTTTATTATAATAGAAATAAGAACTGGGATATGTTATATCTATCCATTCTCCCAATTTATAAAACAAATAAATAGTAACTCCCATTTGTGACGGAATGGTAACAAGGGAGAGCCATTTGTTTCCATTAAACCTACCTTTTTCTTCCTTATTATTGCTCTCCATTTACAACATTCAATGAAGGAGCAATTGTTTTCATCACACAGGTTGCTGTGAATTTAGCACCAGGTTCGACAGCTAATTTACCACAACTTACATCTCCATTTATAGTAGCTGTAGCTTTTACATTTAGGATTTCTTCTACAATTATTTTTCCTTCGGCTTTCCCTTCTATATCCACATTTTGGGCATTTATATCTCCTAAAACACTTCCTGCAGGCCCCACTACTAATTTAGCTTTCGAGTTAAAATTTCCGATCAAGTGACCATCTAATCTAAAATCTGCAATTGATTCGATGTCCCCTTTGATTGTAGTTCCTTCAACAATACGATTTGTTTTTCCTAGTAGGTCTGTGTAATTTTTGGGCTTTTTGTCAAACATAAATTAAAGTTTTAGTTGTAGATATTCATTTAAATTTTTCTTCATTTGAATAACAGAATAATTTTGACTTGAAATAACAATGGCGTTTTCCTTTACTTCGTAACCTTTTGTTTTAGCTAGTAATTCTACTAGAAAACGTGCGTATTCACGAGAAGATATGCCATGAATTACGACAAAATTATCGGTTTGGTTATAAATATCGTAAGATACAAAAAACTTATAATATTGTTTCTCTTTTATATATTTTTCTAACTTATCTATTAAAATTTTAGTGTTTTTATCCTCTTTTGCACCTACTTTATACAACACTTTCCATTTAACAGAGGTTGTATCTGCCGACAGAACCATTTGTTCCATTTTTGGAATATCTATACGTAAAATTTCTTCTGCTTTTGTAGCTTCATCGGTATCAGGATATGTATTAATTACTTTTTGAACGCCTTCACGATAGGCATTCAAACCAAGTATTTTCCCATTCAATAAAGCTTTTAATAATTCAAACTTAGGCAATAAGGGGTCTCCAGAAAACAATGTCATGGACTTATCTATCTTATCTAATGCGACTTTATATTCTTGGTTTTCAAACATAACATGGCAGTTTTGATACACTTGAAGCGGAGCTTCTGGATCCTTATTTTCAGATATTTGTCCGTTCACTAATTGAGCATATCGGGTATTCGGATAATTTGCTATGATGTCTGCCTTTAACTTTTGTGCTTTTTCTGAATCAGAAATTTCATACAAGCGAAATAAGTTATATTTGGCTGGAAGTATAAAGCGTTCTTCTGGCTTATTTGCCAATAATTGTTCAAAACGTTCTTCAGCTACTTTATTTTCAAAGAATTTTTCTTTGTAGATCACCCCCAAGTTGTAGTACGCATTATTTCTTTCTTTTGTTAAACTATCAATTACTGTTTTTGATGTGGGTAGCTTAACTAAATAAAACTCTGGGGTATATTTTTCGTTAATAGTTACTGTTTCTGATTGATTTTTACTAACTTCTAAATTAACTGGATTTACCTCTTCATTTTTTTGATTTTGAATTTCCGCTGACCATTTCCAATTATCAACTAAAGCGCGTTTACCCCATTTTTTTGTAAATTCTACTTTTCCATAAGCTACCGTTGAGGGGTTATAAAAATAAAATGAATTTTTGGATTCATCCAATCCTAATGGTGTAATACCTCTTTTTCCACCTGGAGTTGGTACAATATTGGGATCAAAAAATACATTATCATTTTGTTGGTTATTTTGCTCACGATTTTGTTCTATAACTTGTTTTTTTTGATCTAATGCGACTTGTAATGAATCTTTTTTCTTTAATTCTTTTATAAATTTTTGAAAATAAAAAATACGTTCTTGATCTGACATCGTAATCAGATTTATAATGCTATCGTTATGTTTGGCTATTTTTTCGTACTTTATGACTTCGTCTAAATTTTTTCTTTTCTTTTCGATTATAAAGTATTCTCTATTCTTTTTAGTAAATTTGGTTAGAGTGCTATCGTAGTATTTACCCGCTATTTCGTATTTTGTTTGATCAAAATAAATTTTAGCTAAATTTCTATAATTAGAAGCCATTAAATAGCTGTCACTTGAGGTAGATTTTAGTGATTTCTTATAATAATTTTTAGCTTTTTCTTGTAATTTGAGTTGATCATAAAAAAGTGCTACTTGATGATTTAAGACATCTAGATATGAACGATTTTCTCTATCTTTCAATAATTTAGCATATTTTTTTGTAAAGATTAGTGTGTCTTTTGTAACGTCTATTAAACCTGCTTGTTTGGCATGTGCTTGAATAACATATATACGGGGCGATTGTCTTTTCATATTTATGATTTCTTGAAAAGCTATAGAAGCACTATCCTTATATTTTAATTGTTCGTATAGTTGCCCTAAAATAAATCTATAGCGGGCTTTTTCTTCTTTATTAGAAGTATATTCAATAGATTTCTTTATGGAATTTACGGCCTTTTGTTTTTCTTCAAGATTGATATATGCTTGTGTTAAAAGCGCATTGCCATCTGCTTTTATATGAGGTGGTAAATCGTGTCTTTTTAAAAGTAACGTTAGATTCTTAACTGCTAGTGCATCATTTTCTAATCGTACATTTGTCTTTTCTCTCCAAACTTTAGCTTCATAAATTTTGTCTGAATTAGAATATTTGTATAAGATATAATTGAACGCTTCTAATGCGGGTACAAACCTTTTATCATAATAACGGGCTTTTCCTAATAGTAGATGGGCTTCATCCATTTGTGAATTTCGCTCTCTCCCCTCAATATTCATAGAGTGCTTTTGAATCGCTTTTATGGCTTTATCTTCTGCACGGCTAAAATTAACATTTTTCCCTTTTTGCCCTGGTAAAAAGGATTCTTCTTCAATTTGCATACGTTCAACGGGCAATATTTCCCAAAAATCATCAACATAAGCATTTTTTAGTCCGTCTATACCTGATTGCAAAGCGACCTCACCATTGTATACCGTGTTATACTTAGAGTTTAAAGCATGCCAATTTCTAGAAATTAATGTATCCTTTTTAGTTGAACAGGCAATGACAAATGCGCATAGTCCAAAAGATGCTATATATATTAGGTAATTTTTCAAACGATTGTAATTTTTAAATATAAACTCTAAAAATATTTTTTTAGTATTTTGACTGGTAAAAGTACACTTCTTTTAAAAAGTAATGAAGTAAAAATAAAAAAAATCCCAAAAGCGGAATAACTTTTGGGACTTTTAAGATTATAATTTTTCTACTCAATAGCAAGTTTACTTTTCGAATTATTACTATCTAAAATATATGTACCTTTGGTTAACATATCAGTATCAATAGTTATTGAATTATCTTTGCTTTTTTTATTGAAAAC
>NZ_PCMX01000077.1 GCF_002530675.1 Flavobacterium columnare NBRC 100251 = ATCC 23463 | reverse complement strand
TTTAGAAACTTTTTCTAAAATAGGAGCTAATTTTTTGCAAGGACCGCACCATTTAGCATTAAAATCAACTATGATGATAGAATCTTGAGAAACCAATTGATTGTATTTTTCAATCGTTAATTTTTCTAATTTTATTTTTTCTTGCTTATTTGTTTTTAAATTTTTGGAAGTTTGTCCAAAAAAAGAAATACTAATTAATAGTATAGCAATTGTGATAGGGAGTCTCATGTTGTTATAAATTTTTTAATACGGTTAATAATAATTTATCAGAAATACGATGTTTATAGTCGGGAGCTATATATTCAAAAACAACTTTATTATCTTCATTAATTACGAACAAAGAAGATACAGGTAAGAAATTTTTGTTAACATTATTAGAACCTTTACTAATGATAGGTTTATAAGTTAAAGGAGCTTCGTATGTAATTCCCATGGCAGTTAGTAACTCCCCTTTGCTATCAGAATACAGAGTGTATTTTAATTTATCCTTTTCAGAAGTTTTTACTAGGGAACTAGGAGAATCAGGGCTGACAGCAATTATTTGATAGCCTAATTTGATGATATCATTTTCTACAGATGCTATATTGCTTAAATGAACATTGCAATAAGGACACCACCCACCGCGGTATACAATTAATACCGTTTTCTTTTTGTTAGTAATAGAATGAGTAGAAACAAAACTGCTATCTATTTTTTGAATTTGCGTATTAGGTAGCGTTTCTCCTATCAGTATAGGGCTAATTTCAGAAGAAGAAGGTGCTAGATGTTTTTGCCCCAAAATTGTTAAAGGCAAAAAAAGTAAATAAAAAAATACATTTTTCATAATTCTCTTTTATTTTATTGTTATAGTGTAAAATTAAGAGGACTAGAAAATGTATTTTGTAAGGTAGTTTACAAAAGCCTTAAAATTATTCCAAAAGATGGATATTTGGAATAATTATTTCTTTTCGAGTATATTGAATAATTCCCTGCTCTTCTAGTTCTATTAGTAATTTGGTAGCCGTGGGTCTGGAAGTACAAATAATTTGCGCAATATCTGTTTGAGTTAAATAATTTTCTAAAGTCACACTATTTCTTTCATTTTTACCTTCTCTTTCACACCAATCTAATAAAAATGCTTTAAGACGTGTTTTAGCATCTTTTGACATAAGATTTGAATAGTTGTTTTTAATTCGTTTTAGCTTAAGACCTACAAATTTCATATAGTTCAATGCTAAATCAGGATGTTTAAGCATTAAGTTTTCAAAATCAGATAATAAAAAACTACATATTGAAACTTCTTCTGTAAGTGCTATAGCCAGTTCATTAGAGGTTTTGTCGGGTTCTAAAGTTAACTCACCAAAAAGATCTCCTTTCTGAATTATATCTTTTAAGGTTTCATTGCCTTCTTGATCTATAGCTACAATTTTTATTCTCCCTTTTTTTAATAAAAAAACACGAGGCATTTCAGAATCAGAAAAATAAATGATTTCACCTTTTTTTGCTTTTTTAAAACCAACAATAATGCACAACTGTTTGAGTTGCGACATACTTAAGGTTTTAAAAAGTTTATGATCCCTTAGATACCAATATTTTAATTCTTCATACATAAATGTTAGATTGAATGCTAAAAGTAATAAATTGGATTAATAAAGGGAAGGACTTAACAAAATTTTGTGTTTATACTTATCTGAATTAAACCCAGATTATGTGTTAACTTTTGTGATGAATATTAAAAGGACAAAGAGTATAAAATATACGGAAATTATTTCTAGCAGATATAGTTTTGCTACATTGAGGGTAAAAAAGGAATTACTTTTTTTGATTCAAAGGCCTTTTGTCTGTAATAAATTTCTAATGCGTCATCTAAGGGTAAATAAGGTTGTAGTGTTTCAAATGAAGAGGAAATTCATTTCTTAAAAAGTTTATTTCCCAAAGGTATGTAGATAGTAGTTTTATATTCAAAATACTTGATATTAATAATTTTTATTGGTAGTAAGAAAAGTAAATTCAGTAAGCTACAATTTATAACGTATTATGAAATATAGAAAAGTTTAAGAAAAAAGAAGAGTATTGAAGTTCTTTTACTAAATAATTACAGAGAGGGGTTAAAAAAATCCCCAACAGATTTAAAGTCTGTCAGGAATTAGAATTATTTTAAGAGACCTGCACAAGCAATCCTGCCTCCAGCATTACCTGTTGGTTGAGTCGTAAAATCATCTACACCTTTATGTACGATTAAACCTTTTCCTATTATATCTCTTGTTGGATCATCACAACCAATGCACCATTCATTAGTTGAAAATGTAACTACAGCATTGCCTTTCTCATCCGCGATAAAGTTTCCAATATCACCTCTGTGATATTCAGCTTGTCCCCATTTACCATGTTTTTTAAAAGTAGGATTCCAGTGACCTCCTGTTGAAGTTCCGTCAGGAGCAGAACAATCTGCTTTCTCATGTAAATGAATAGCGTGTTCTCCAGGAGCTAATCCGCTTATATTAGCTACCATTGTTATGATGCCATTTTTCTCTGAAAAGGTAGCCGTTCCGCTTACTTGGCTATCACTTTTTGAACTAAGTGCGACTTTAATTTCATTTTTGATGACATGTGAGCTTTGACAGTTAGCATATAATGCCAAAATAAAAAAGCTAGATACGATTTTTTTCTTCATTATTTTAAAAATGTTTTAGATTAAAATTTAAAAGTATTTTTTAATCCTTTTTTTGATAGATATTCTATTTAGATATATAGAAGTAGACTATATTGCAAATTTAAAATATAGAATCAATGATTTGATCATTTGCAATAGTTAAAATTTATATAAATATAAGTTAAAGAAAAAATGAATGTGATTTTTCGCCTTCAAATGAATCTTTTTTTATTGAATAAGAGCTTAAATCTAGTTGAGATTGTATAGCATTTACTCCTCCTCTGATCTATTTAGGATGATTGTTTTTATGTTTAGTAATTTTATTTGTATTTCTTCTTTAAAAAATTATATTCTAAAAAGAGAAGAAACTCCTTTTTTAATTGTGCTTTTTTTTCAGATTTTGTAAATCAATAAAAAGCGGGGATCTTTCTTGTTTTTCAAAACCTATTTATAAATAGGAGTCTAGTCTAGAATTTAGATTTAATCCAGATTATGCGTTAGCCTTTGTGATGAAAATAAAAAGGAGAAAGAAGATAAAAATGTACGGGAATTTTTTCTCGTAGATGTAGTTTTGCTACATTGAGGAAAAAAGGATTATTTTTTTAGATTCAAAGTCTTTTTGATCTGTGAACAATTTCTAATGCTTAATACGGGGTAATAAAAAGAATATTTTTAATTTTTTTGCCTATTTTATTTATAAAAAAGGCCACTATATTTATTAAATAGTGACCTTTTTAACCAAACTAATTAAAATTTAAAGGCTTAATAACAATATCCATTTTCTGCAATCATTTTAGCAGTAATTGTCTCGCGTAAAGCTACTACATTTGGCATATTGGTATATTTTGTAAAACGACGTAATCCCATTAACATCATACGTTGTTCATCGCCATCAGCAAAAGAAACAATGCCCTCTTTTCCTTTTTGAGAAACGATATCTACCGCTTGGTATAAGTACAATTGCGCCATAGCAATTTGTTCTTTTACATTTTCAGCTCCTTTAGCTTTCGCTAATTTTTCTGTACGTAAAATTCCTGATTCTGCCATGTAAATCTCGATTAACATATCAGAAGCACACATTAATAATTGTTGGTGTTTTTCTAAATCTGGACCAAATTTTTGTACAGCAGATCCTGCCACCATTAAGAACGCTTTTTTCAATTTACCGATTAATTCTTTTTCTTCTGCAAATAATTCCGTGTAATCAGGAGTATTGAAATCAGGAATACCCATTAATTCTTCAGCCACTTTCATAGCAGGACCTAATAAATCCACTTGACCTTTCATGGCTTTTTTCACTAACATACCTACTGATAACATACGGTTAATTTCGTTCGTTCCTTCATAGATACGAGCAATACGAGCATCTCTCCAAGCCGATTCCATTGGGGTTTCTTCAGAGAATCCCATACCTCCAAAAATTTGAATACCTTCGTCCGTACAGCTTTGAACGTCTTCTGAAACCGCTACTTTAAGGATAGAACATTCGATTGCAAATTCTTCCACTCCTTTTAATTCCGCTTCTTGGTGGGTGTTACCCGCTGCTTCACGTAATTCAATTCTTGTTTCGATATCTTTAGCGGCACGGTACGATGCTGCTTCATCCACATAAGCGTTAGTTGCCATGTTAGCTAATTTAGCTTGAATAGCGCCAAAGTTTGCAATTGGGGTTTTAAATTGGATACGTTCATTAGCATATTTTACGGCTTCTGTAATCGTACGACGTTGAGCATCTAAACAAGCAGCTGCTAACTTGATACGACCTACGTTCAACGCATTCATTGCAATTTTGAAACCTTCACCGCGTCCTGCTAACATATTTTCTACAGGAACAATTGTATCGTTGAAGAATACTTGACGTGTAGAAGACGAACGAATACCTAATTTGTGTTCTTCTTCTCCTAAAGTAATTCCATTAGGATTTGCTGGGTCATACTCTACGATGAAACCCGTGATGTTTTTGTCATCTTCAATACGAGCAAAAACAATCATTACGTTACAGAAACCAGCGTTAGAAATCCACATTTTCTGACCGTTGATTTTGTATGATTTACCATCTGCCGATAATTCTGCTTTTGTTTTACCAGAATTAGCGTCTGAACCTGCTCCAGGTTCTGTTAAACAGTAAGCTCCAAACCATTCACCCGATGCTAATTTTGGAACATATTTTAATCTTTGTTCTTCTGTACCGTATAAAGTGATTGGCATAGTACCAATACCTGTGTGCGCTCCGAAAGCTGTAGAGAAAGAACCAGTAGCGCCAGAAATATAGTCACAAGTTAACATGGTAGATACGAAGCCCATGCCTAAACCGCCGTAAGCTTCAGGAACCGCTACGCCTAAGAAACCAAGTTCACCCGCTTTACGCATACATTCTTCTGTGTAAGCGTAGTCTTTTTTCTCAAAACGCGGTTTTTGAGCCCATAATTCTTTGTCTACGAATTCTTTGATAGAATCACGCATCATGATTTGTTCTTCTGAGAAATCCTCAGGAGTAAATATATTTTCGCATTTCGTTTCTTTTACTAAAAACTGTCCGCCTCTTGTAATATCTTCCATTTGTTATTATTTTAAATGTTGAATTATAAATTTTAAATTAGTTTATACTTTCCTGAGAAGTTTTTACAATTTTGGTTATTATGTTTATGATATGCTCAATTTCAGTTAAATAATTTTCAATATTAATTTTGGTTATTTCTGATTTATCTAAAAGTCTCAACCAGTATTTAGTCTCTCTGGCTTCTTTTGAAGCGATTGACATTTTACTTATAAAGTCTTTTTTAGATTGAGCAGCTATAGCTTCTTCAACATTTGTACCTATACTTGTAGCACTTCGCATTAACTGTTTTGAAATAATGAACTCGTTTTCTTTTTTAAGTTGAATTGTTAGATTGATAATAGATAGTGCAAATTCAAATGTTTTGATAGCAATTATATTATCGTTCTTCATAATTCATTTAAAATTTAAAATTTAAAATCCATCATTTATAATAGCTCAAAAATCCCCGCCGTACCTTGTCCAGTACCCACACACATGGTTACCATACCGTATTTGTTACCACGACGCTTCATTTCGTCAAATAATTGAACTGAAAGTTTAGCTCCTGTACAACCTAGTGGGTGACCTAAAGCGATGGCACCTCCATTTACGTTGATGATTTCTGGATTTAAGTCTAACTCGCGGATAACAGCTAAGGATTGTGCAGCAAAAGCTTCATTTAACTCGAATAATTCGATATCAGAAATTTTTAAACCGGCTTGTTGTACCGCTTTTGGAATTGCTTTTACAGGACCGATACCCATAATTCTTGGTTCAACACCTGAAGAAGCGAAGTTTACCAAACGTGCAATAGGTTCTAAATTTAATTCTTTCACCATTTCTTCGCTCATAATCAGTACGAAAGCGGCACCGTCACTCATTTGTGATGAGTTACCCGCAGTTACTGAACCATCTGCAGCAAATACAGGCTTTAATCCTGAAAGTGCTTCAACAGAAGTACCCGCACGTGGTCCTTCGTCTTTAGTAACTACATACGATTTTGTTTCTTTTTTACCAGCTTCGTTGATGAATGTTTGTTCTACGGTGATAGGCGCGATTTGAGCATCAAATTTACCTTCTGCTTGTGCTTTCAATGCTTTTATATGCGACTGATAAGCAAATTCATCTTGGTCTGCACGTGAAATATTAAATTGTTTTGCTACAGCTTCAGCAGTTAATCCCATACCCCAGTAGTAATCTTCGTTACCGGCTGCTGCTACTTTATAATCAGGAGTTGGTTTATAACCTCCCATTGGAATATAACTCATGCTCTCGGCACCACCAGCAATGATACAATGTGCCATACCTGCTTGGATTTTTGCAGTAGCCATACCAATGGTTTCTAAACCAGAAGCACAGTAACGGTTTACAGTTACTCCAGGAACGTCAGTTACTTTTAATCCCATTAAAGAGATTAAACGCCCCATGTTTAGTCCTTGTTCCGCCTCAGGCATCGCATTACCCACCATTACATCGTCAATTCTTGACTTGTCGAAGTTAGGTAATTCAGCCATCATGTGCTCGATGGTTTCAGCGGCCAATTCATCTGGACGTTTAAAACGGAACAGTCCTTTCGGTGCTTTACCTACTGCTGTTCTATATCCTTTTACTATATATGCTGTTTTACTCATTATTTTGAATTTTGAATTATAAATTTTAAATTATTTGTTGTTTTTCAAATTATTTATGTTTCATTTAAAATTCAACATTTATAATTTAAAATATTAATTACGAAGTGGTTTCCCTTTAGTTAACATAAACTGGATACGCTCCAATGTTTTTCTTTCGGTACAAAGCGATAAGAAAGCTTCTCTTTCTAAATCTAACAAGTATTGCTCTGTTACTAAAGTTGGTTCTGATAAATCACCACCCGCCATTACGTAAGCTAATTTGTTTGCGATTTTTTGGTCGTGTTCCGAAATGTATTGTCCCGCAACCATTTGGTCTGTACCCACAAGGAACATACCTAAAGCTTGTTTTCCTAATACTTTAATGTCTTTACGACGTACCGGTTGTGTGTATCCTGCTTCAGCCATTAACAAGGCATGTTTTTTGGCTTCGGCAATTTGACGGTCTTTGTTTACCACGACCACATCTTTACCTTTTTGTAAAATACCTAAGTCGTAAGCTTCATAAGCAGAAGTTGCCACTTTTGCCATACCTACAGTTAAGAAATATTCTTGTAAAACGTTTAATTCCACATCATTTTTACGGAAGGTATCCGCTGCGCGTAATGCCATTTCTTTGGAACCACCACCGCCAGGGATTACACCTACACCAAATTCAACTAAACCGATGTATGTTTCAGCAGCAGCAACAATTTTATCCGCATGCATAGAAAGTTCACAACCACCACCTAAAGTCATTCCGTGTGGTGCAGCAATCACTGGAATAGAAGAGTAACGCGCGCGCATCATCGTGTCTTGGAACATTTTGATGGCCATATTTAACTCGTCGTATTCTTGCTCTACCGCCATCATGAAAATCATTCCGATATTGGCTCCAACAGAAAAATTAGCGCCTTGATTTCCAATTACTAATCCGTTGTATTCTTTTTCAGCTAAATCAATAGCTTTGTTGATTCCTTGTAAAACACCACCACCAATAGAGTTCATTTTAGAGTGGAACTCTAAGTTTAGGATACCATCACCAATATTATGAACGGTACAATCAGCATTACCCCAAACTTTTTTAGATTCTCTAATGTTGTTTAAGATGATAAAGGCGTCTTGACCAGGAACTTTAACTTGCGATTTTGATGCCGTATTGTAATATTGAGTAGCTCCTTCTTTTACACTATAAAAAGAAGTGTTTCCAGACGCAACCATGTCAGTTACCCAAGAAGCAGGCGTATAGCCTTCTGCTTGCATCATTTCGATACCTTTTTGAACGCCTATTGCGTCCCAAATTTCGAATGGTCCATTTTCCCAACCGAAACCTGCTTTCATAGCATCGTCAATTTTATAGAAGTCGTCTGTAATTTCAGGAACACGGTTAGAAACATAAGCAAACATCGCTGAGAAGTTTTTACGGTAAAAATCACCTGCTTTGTCTTTTCCTTTAACTAATACTTTGAATCTATCGATAGGTTTTTCGATAGTTTTGGTCATTTCTAAAGTAGCAAATGACGCTTTTTTGTTGGCACGGTATTCTAATGTATCTAAATCTAAAGAAAGGATATCTTTACCTTCTTTTTTGTAGAACCCTTGTTTTGTTTTGCTTCCTAACCATTTGTTTTCCATCATTTTGTTGATGAATTCAGGTAGTTTGAACAATTCGTGAGCTTCGTCGTTAGGGCAGTTTTCGTAAATACCATTAGCTACGTGTACTAATGTATCTAAACCTACTACGTCTACCGTGCGGAAAGTAGCCGATTTTGGACGACCAATTACAGGACCTGTTAATTTATCTACTTCTTCAATAGTAAGCCCTAATTCTTTCACTTGGTGGAATAAACTCATGATTCCGAAAATACCAATACGGTTTCCAATGAAAGCAGGGGTGTCTTTAGCAACTACCGAAGTTTTTCCTAAGAATTGTTCGCCATAATTATTCAAGAAATCCAAAACATCCGAAGAAGTTTGTGGACCAGGAATAATTTCAAATAATTTCAAATAACGAGCTGGATTAAAGAAGTGTGTACCGCAGAAATGTTTTTGGAAATCTTCGCTACGACCCTCGCTCATAAAATGAATAGGAATACCTGAAGTATTTGAAGTTATTAATGTTCCAGGTTTTCTGTGTGTGTCAATTTGTTCGAAAACAGATTTTTTAATATCTAATCTTTCAACGACTACTTCTATAATCCAATCTGCTTCTTTTATTTTTGCAATATCATCGGTTAAATTTCCTGTTGAAATACGATCAGCAAATTTTGTGTGATAAATTGGTGAAGGTTTAGATTTTAACGCGTTTGTTAAACTATCATTTACAATTCGGTTTCTAACTACTTTGTTTTCTAGCGTTAAACCTTTTTTTTGTTCTGCTTCTGTAAGTTCACGGGGTACAATGTCAAGGAGTAAAACTTCGACTCCAATATTTGCAAAATGGCAGGCAATCCCTGAACCCATAATCCCTGAACCAACTACAGCAACTTTTTTAATTGTTCTCTTCATTTTGTAATTACTCTGGTTGATTGAATATTTTTTTATCTTGTATTAATTCATTTATTTTTTCTGTGACCTCTATGAAGTGCATTAATTTTTCTTCATTGATATGTTGTTTGATGACTTCATTAAATCTAAGAACAGTTTGTTTAGATAGTTCTCGTTTTAATTTTCCTTCTTTAGTAAGATAAATCAAAACGCCTCTTCCATCTTTAGGATTTGGTTTTCTTTCAATTAATCCTTTTTCTTCCAATGATTTCAAGGTTCTAGTTAAACTAGTGGCTTCCATTCCCATACGGGTACTTACACTGGTAGAAGGAGTACCTTCTTCTTTGTCTATGCTCAAAAGGGCAAAACCAATTGCCATAGAACCCTCATATTTAGATCCTTCTTCATTATACATTCTAGAAACGGCTTGCCAAGTTGTTCTAAGTAAATAATCTATTGTTTTATCTTTCATTTAGATTCTAAAATCCAAATATACGAAAAAAATAATATGCACGCATATTATTTTTTCTTTTTCCTATCGTTTTTTGTGATTTTTAA
Source organism: Flavobacterium columnare NBRC 100251 = ATCC 23463 (assembly GCF_002530675.1). GTDB lineage: Bacteria > Bacteroidota > Bacteroidia > Flavobacteriales > Flavobacteriaceae > Flavobacterium > Flavobacterium columnare. The sequence continues at coordinate 6,837 of NZ_PCMX01000077.1, read as the reverse complement.
TGATAAAAAGGAATAAATTTGTTTGAAGAAATAAGTTTCAATTTATAGTAGTTTAAAATAGAATTGTAGATTATGAATAAAAATTTAACTGTTAAGATAAAAGTAGAAAATCAATACGTATCGCTTTTTTTAGAAATGGCTAAAATAATGATAGAAAACACCAGAAGAGAAAAAGGCAACGTTTCATATACTTTATATAACGAGTACAATGATCAATCTAGCTTTATTTTTATTGAAGAGTTTGTAGATTCTGAAGCTTTTGAAATTCATGTAAATACAGATTATTACAAAGAATTTATAAGAAAGTTAACTCCTATTTTAAAAGAAGATCCTATTGTGAAGTGGTATTCTTGATATGGGTACTTTATGGTTAATAAAATAATCATTGTAAAGCCTTTTACTTGTTTGTTTATCCAGATTATATAATTGTTATATCAGAGGGCAGGTTTTAATTTTTTATTAAAACGTTTTCATAAGAGTTGACCAGAACAGAGTTACACATTTTATATTATTAATATGAGTTTTATTTTTTGTTTACGAAATAAAACCAATACTTTTGAGTTTTGTTTTTAAAGTAGAAAGATGAAAATACATAGGTTATTTATTGTTTTGTGTTTAAGCTCATTTAGTGTTTTTTCCCAGATTAAGAAGGAATTGGAAAATCAGAGTAATACTAAGGGAGAGCGTATGGGTTTTTGGAAAGGATATTATGAGCAATCGAATAGGATTCGTTACGAAGGCAATTTTAAAAATGGAGTAGAGGTTGGAGTGTTTAAATATTATGCTGATACTGATAAAAAAATTTTAAAAGCTACGCGGGAATTTGATGGTAAAGGGGGGGCTCATACTATTTTTTTTGATGAAAATGGATTAAAAGTAAGTGAAGGTAAGGTTGTAAATAAATTGCGTCAAGGGGTATGGAAATATTATCATAAAGGATTAAAAGCAATTATGTGTACCGAGAACTATGTAGATGATAGGGTGGAAGGAATTAAAAAAGTCTTTTTTACAGACGGTATGTTGGCTGAGGAAGTAATGTATAAAAATGGAGTTAAAGATGGAGTTTCTAAAATATATTCTAAAGCAGGGACTCTAAAGGAAGAAGCCGTTTTTGTACAAGGTTTTATGCATGGTGATTATAAGGTTTTTGAAGATAATGGCGTGATTTTAATTCAAGGGCAATACAAAGAAGGAAAGAAAAAAGGACTTTGGAAATATTTTGATGCCAATAAAAATTTAATAAAAGAAATAAATACGGATACTATTAACGGTTATAAGAAGCCTTCATTGGTTAAAAAGAAATAATTATCTTTGTGGGCTAAAATAGGAATAAATGAAAAGAGTTGTTGTAGGTTTATCAGGAGGAGTAGATTCAAGTGTAGCCGCTTATTTATTAAAAGAGCAAGGGTATGATGTGATAGGCTTATTTATGAAAAACTGGCATGATGACTCAGTAACTATTTCAAACGAATGCCCTTGGTTAGAAGATAGTAATGATGCCTTGTTGGTTGCACAAAAATTAGGAATTCCTTTTCAAACAGTAGATTTAAGTGAGCAATACAAAGAAAAAATTGTAGATTATATGTTTGCTGAATATGAAAAAGGGCGTACCCCTAATCCTGATGTTTTGTGTAATCGAGAAATTAAATTTGATGTTTTTCTTAAAATAGCAATGTCTTTAGGTGCTGATTATGTGGCAACAGGACATTACTGCCGTAAATCAGAAATTCAAGTAGAAGGACAAACCATTTACCAATTATTGGCGGGTGTAGATAATAACAAAGATCAGTCCTATTTCCTATGTCAATTATCCCAAGAACAATTATCAAAAGCATTATTTCCTATTGGGGAATTAACAAAGCCTCAAGTACGTGAAATAGCAGCTAAAATGGAACTAATTACAGCTGAGAAAAAAGATTCACAAGGATTATGTTTCATAGGAAAAGTTCGTTTACCTGAATTTTTACAACAACAATTACAGCCTAAAGAAGGTCTTATATACGAAATAGATGCTACAAATAAGATATATAGTACGCCTAAACCTGAATTTAGTACAGAAGAAGAAAAATTAAAGTTTGAAGCGTCCAATATCCAATATACACCACAAATGGGTAAGCTTGTAGGCAAACACCAAGGAGCTCATTATTATACTATTGGTCAGCGAAAAGGACTTAATATTGGAGGAACTAAAGAACCTTTATTTATAATAGCAACAGATATACATAGCAACTCCATCTATACAGGTCAAGGGAATACACATCCAGGTTTATTCAAAAAAGCATTATTTGTTGCTAAAGAAGAAATTCATTGGATTCGAACCGATTTAACTCTAAAAACAGGTCAGAAGATGCAAATAAAAGCGCGTATTCGTTATCGACAAGAATTAAAAAATGCCACGTTGCACCAGTTTGATTCAGGAATGTATGTAGAATTTGAAGAGCCTATGTCAGCTATAACCCAAGGACAATTTGTATCTTGGCACATAGGGGAAGAACTTATAGGTTCTGGGGTAATAGCTTAAGTTCTTTAAGCCTTTTTTGTGTATATTTGAAAAGAAAAGTACACAAATATATGAAAGCAAAATTATTTGGAATAATTCTCTTAATTTCTAATTTTCTTTTAGCTCAAGAAGAGGCGTGGGTGTTTTTTAAAGACAAACCTAATGCAGCTGTTTTTTTTTCAAATCCATTATTAGAGTTAAGACAACGATCGTTGGATAGGAGAAATTTCCAAGGGATAGCTTTGGATATTACAGATGTACCGATTCATCAACCTTATGTAGATGAAATAATGACAGCTACAGGAATTACTGTTTTAGCAAAATCAAAATGGTTAAATTATGTACATGTAAAAGGAGCACAAGCCAATATAGAGGCTCTTGCTGATCGTTCTTTTGTAGATCATATTCAGTATGCCAATCATTCGTTAAATGCCAAAATGAGGGATCAAGGTAATATGCCTTTTGTTGATAAATGGTCTGAACGAAGTGCTGTAAGAGTTAATTATGCTTATGGTAATTCAGCTACTCAAATTCAAATGTTGAACGCGCATTTTTTGCATGAACAAAATTATACAGGAACAGGAAAAATCATAGCTATTTTAGATGCTGGTTTTCCAGGTGTAAATACAGCCACTCCGTTTGCAAGTTTACGTAATAAAAATTTAATCTTAGGAGGTTATGACTTTGTAAAAGATTCGAATGATTTTTACAAGGGCGATTCGCATGGAACAAACGTATTATCTACAATGGGAGCTAATACAACAAACTTAGTGGGAACGGCACCCGATGCAAGTTATTATTTGTTTATAACAGAAGATGTTGCTACTGAAGAGGTAATAGAATTGTCTAATTGGGTAGAGGCAGCAGAAGAAGCAGATCGTTTGGGAGTAGATGTTATTAATTCTTCTTTAGGGTATTTTAGTTTTGATAATAGAGCTCATAGTTTCTCATATCAGAATATGAATGGGCAAACATCCGTTGCGTCAAGAGCTGTTGATATAGCATTTTCTAAAGGTATGATTTGTGTAATTTCAGCAGGAAATGAAGGAGGAAAAGAAGAACCTCATATAGGAACTCCTGCTGATGCTAGAGCTGCGCTTACCGTGGGAGCTGTTACTTCTACACGAATAAGATCAAGTTTTAGCTCAATAGGTCCCACAGCAGACAATCGTATTAAACCGGATTTAATGGCTATGGGAACAGCTTCAGTTATTGCTACTCCAACAGGTGCCATTATAACAGAAAATGGGACTTCTTTTTCAGGACCCATTTTAGCTGGTGCCATTACATCTTTTTGGTCTGCTTTTCCAACCAAAAAAAATACAGAAATTGTACAATTAGTTAGAACATCAGCAGATCGATTTACGTTACCAGATACTGATTATGGTTACGGAATACCAAATTTTCAGACTGCTTTAAATAATGTATTAAGTATAAAAGAATTTGAATTGAATCCAATAAAAGTATATCCTAATCCAACCACTGATGCAATTACTTGTGAGATTCCTTTAGATAGTATTAATTCAGAATTAAGGATTTATAATAATCTGAGACAATTGGTAACTCAAAAGATATTGACTAATACAGTTGAGGAAATTAATGTAAGTCATTTGAATGCAGGAGTTTATTATTATATAATAGCTGATTCTGTTAAAAAAATACAAGGTAAATTAATTAAAAATTAAATATTTTGAATGCAATAACATCACTTTTCGATATTAAATATCCAATTATTCAAGGAGGAATGATTTGGAATTCAGGATATAAACTAGCTAGTGCTGTAAGTAATGCTGGCGGTTTAGGATTAATAGGTGCAGGATCTATGTATCCTGATGTTTTACGAGAACATATCCAAAAATGTAAAAAAGCTACTGATAAACCTTTTGGCGTAAATGTACCAATGCTTTATCCAAATATTGAAGAGATAATGCAAATAATTGTAGAAGAAGGAGTAAAAATAGTTTTTACTTCCGCTGGAAATCCTAAAACTTGGACTTCTTTTTTAAAAGAAAAAGGAATTGTAGTTGTACACGTTGTAAGTAGTACGAAATTTGCATTAAAAGCACAAGAAGCAGGAGTAGATGCTATTGTGGCAGAAGGATTTGAAGCAGGAGGACATAACGGGCGTGAAGAATCAACCACCTTTACTCTAATCCCCATGGTTAGAAAACAAATAAATATTCCCATAATAGCAGCAGGAGGAATAGCTACAGGCAGAGGTATGTTAGCGGCTATGGTTTTAGGTGCAGATGCGGTACAAATGGGGTCACGATTTGCAGCTTCTATAGAAAGTTCAGCGCACCAAAATTTTAAGGAAACTATAGTTGCTACAGAAGAAGGAGGAACACAACTTACTTTAAAAGAATTAGCACCTGTACGCTTAATTAAAAATAAATTTTATAACGATTTACAAGAGTTATATACCAAGTGCCCGTCAGTTGACGAGTTACAAACGTTATTAGGACGTGCCAGAGCAAAACGTGGTATGTTTGAAGGAGAGTTAGAAGAAGGAGAGTTAGAAATTGGTCAAATAGCAGGATTAATAGATACGATAAAGCCTGTTCAAGAAATTATAGATGAATTACTTAAAGAATTTGAATTGGCTAAGAACGAAATCTATGCTTTATAAAAAGTTAGAAAGAGGGTTAAATCCCTCTTTCTACTAAATTTTTCATCCCTTCACTAGCACTCAAAGGAATTATTTCAATAGGATTTGGCAAATTGTTTACACTTGCAGGTTTAGGATCTATATAATAAATAGGCGTATCAGTTCTTGTGTAGTGCATAAGCCCTGCCGCAGGATACACTTGTAGAGAAGTCCCTATGATAATTAAAATATCTGCTTTTTCTAGCATAGGAATTGCTTGGTTTATACCAGGAACAGCTTCACCAAACCAAACAATATGAGGTCTTAATTGTGATCCGTCTGGAGCCATATCACCTATATGTAAATCCTCTGACCAATTAATTATGTAATCACTATTTTCAGTGCTTCTCACTTTTGTTAATTCGCCATGTAAATGTAGTATTTTTGAACTGCCAGCTCGCTCATGCAAATTGTCTACATTTTGTGTTATGATTTGTACATCAAATTTTTGTTCTAATTCTGCTATTATCTCATGGCCTCTATTGGGGGTAACTTCCTTAAGTTGAGCTCTCCGTTTATTATAAAAATCTAAAACCAGAGCAGGATTTTTTCGCCATCCTTCAGGGGAAGCAACTTCTTTAATATCATGGTTTTCCCATAATCCATTAGAATCTCTAAAGGTGCTAATGCCACTTTCAGCACTCATGCCAGCACCTGTTAAAATAACTAGTTTTTTTTTCATTTATGTGGGTAATTTTAAGATTATTAAAAAATGGGTATTGTTATATAAAGGGAGTTCATAAAAACATCCATAACTTTAATTATTTTTGCCAAGATAATTAAAAACATTTACAATGCAATCTTTATTTCATGATGAAAAATATTTAGAATATCTAGAAACATTTATAACAAAAAACAGGAAAGAAGGGTTTAAAAAAGTTTTGGCTAACAGAACCAAACACTTTACAGTAGTTTGTGAAGATGTTTATCAGTTGCATAATACCAGTGCTGTTATGAGAAGTTGTGAGGTTTTTGGGATTCAAGAGTTAAATGTAGTAGAACAGCGTTTTGGAAAAAAAATTGATAAGGAAATTGCTCTTGGGGCAGAAAAATGGGTAGATATTAAACGTTTTTCTAATAATCAAGATTGTATTAATAATCTACGAACCAGAGGCTATCAGATTATAGCAACCACTCCGCATGAAAAAGACAGTATGTTAGAAGATTTTGATATTTCTAAACCATCGGCAATTTATTTTGGTACTGAAAGATTAGGAATATCTGATGAAGTTATAAAAAACGCAGATGGATTTTTAAAAATTCCTATGGTTGGGTTTACCGAAAGTTTGAATATTTCAGTATCAGCAGCTATTATTATACAAAGTCTAACTAACAGGCTACGTCATTCTAATGTAAATTGGGGTTTAACAGATCTAGAATTTTTAGAAAAAAGAATTGATTGGACCCGTAAATCTATTAAAGATATTGATTTTATTACTGAAAGATACTTTGAACAGATTAAAGTGAAATAATTCTAGCTTTATTGTTTTTAGATGTATGAAATTTTAAAATAAAATAACTGTGTGACGGTTTGTAATTAAGCAATGTTAACCCTGCATTTGAATTGTTATATCAACTAAAATAAAAACAGATTTAAAGAGCTTAAAAAAGTCTTTTTTAGACTTTTAAAAACAACTTTTTTGGTATAAGATAAAAATTTTGAATTACTTTTGTATACAATACATACGAA
>NZ_PCMX01000076.1 GCF_002530675.1 Flavobacterium columnare NBRC 100251 = ATCC 23463 | reverse complement strand
AACAATACCAAAAGTTCCACCACATCGACAAAGAAACAGGCGAGGAATATATAGAAACATCAGTAGAAGACATACAAGAAGCAAACGAACTTATCAAAGAAGTGCTACTACGAAAAAGCGACACCATTACAGGAGCCTCACGAAACTACCTCGAAAACCTAAAAATCTATTTACAGGAACAAAACCAAACCACTTTTACAGCTTATGAAATCAGACGAAAACTACGACTAACTAAAACTACTCAATGGCGATACCACCAACAACTACTAGAAAACAATCAATTAAAAAAAGTAAAGAAAAAGGGAGAACCTACACAGTACTACGAAATCACAAACCCCAATGAATACAAGGAGTTAGAGGAGCAAATACGCCAGGCATTGCAAGAATGTATCGACCAAATCAACCGTTCCACAGTTCAACAAAGTTCCACCACTAAAACGGAACGCACAAAGAAAACAAAATCAGCCAGTTAAGAGTAAAAAATAAAAATAATCCAAAAAACAACACATACCAAAAAATAAAAAAAATGAAAGATGAAACAGTTAAAAATAACAAACGAAAGTTACAAAGAGCTACTCAACAGCTTTGCCAATTGGCTGGATATACTGGGTTATGCCGAGAGTACACAAAAAAGTTTACCCAGTCACTTAAAAGAATTTTTTAATTACCTCGAAGAATATAATATCAATCAAATCAACTTAATCAATGTTCAAATCATCAAAGATTACTACGAACATCTAAAAACAAGAGACAACAAAACAAGAGACGGCGGACTCTCAAAAGCCTATCTAAACAAGCACATACAAGCACTATTTAAGTTTAACGACTACCTAAAAGAACACAACGCCAAACCATTACCCATCCATCTAAAAAGAGAAGAATACAGCCAAAGAGATAGTTTACAAGTTTTAACCCAAGACGAAATCAAACAATTATTTAAAGCCAC
>NZ_PCMX01000075.1 GCF_002530675.1 Flavobacterium columnare NBRC 100251 = ATCC 23463 | reverse complement strand
TTTTACAAACAATACCAAAAATTCCACCACATCGACAAAGAAACAGGCGAGGAATATATAGAAACATCAGTAGAAGACATACAAGAAGCCAACGAATTAATCAAAGAAGTACTATTAAGAAAAAGCGACAGCCTAACAGGAGCGTGCAGAAATCATTTAGAAAACATCAAAATTTATTTAAAACTAAACAACCAATTATTATTTACCAATAGTGAAATAAGAAGACGATTTAGAATCAAAGAAAGCACCTTAAGAAATTACAACACCCAATTATTACTAGAAGGCTACATCAAAAAAGTACACAACAAAAAAGACAAATCTTATGCTTATGAAATTACCAATCAAAGCGAATACGAAGACTTACAAAAGGTTATCGATGAAAGTTTACAAAAATGTATGGAAATGATAAAAGTATTCAATCAAGAAGCACAAACAGCACAAAAACAGACAAAAATCAACAAAAAATAAAAATGACCAAATCGCAACTACCGCAAATTAACTTTTTGCGAAGTTAAAACTAATAATATCAAGAACTTAAAGTCTAAAAACTATGAAATCAAAAAAAACACATACCGACAAAAAAATAATTTTATATCAATTAACCCAACTAGTTGAAGCATTATACCCCAATAGAAAAAGCACCAATCCCTATTTTGAGCAGTTTAACGAGCAGTTACAAGGACTTGAAATTGAAGAGCAATTACTGTATCACAAATTACTGCATTGTTTTACACTACTCAACAAACAAACTAGAATGTATGAAAACAGCCATACGGTTATGACTTCCAAAGAAGATATTATCAATGTATTTTATTTTTTCACCAATGATTATCAAGTCAATGCTCAAAAGTTGTATGAATTTTATAATGATGTAGAAAAAGTCTTTAAAAAGAAACCCTTCACAAAATTAGAAGTACAAGTAAAACTCCGCACCAACAAGCGTTTTGTAGAGCGTTGTTTATCCCAATTGCAAATTTATGGACTGGTAAAATGCACCCAATGGCAATCGGGACAAAAAAACCAATACCAACTACTGGAAAAAACACTAAAACCCAGCCAAATCGAAAACCAAGACCTATTTAAAGAAGCCTTTGAAGAATGGGAAGATTTTAGAGGATTTGAACAGTTTTAAGCTCCAAAAAGGGAGCTTTTTTTAATAAATAAATCCAAAAATACTAGTTAAAATTTAACCTTACAGACACTGTAGAAGCAAATAAGCGGTC
>NZ_PCMX01000074.1 GCF_002530675.1 Flavobacterium columnare NBRC 100251 = ATCC 23463 | reverse complement strand
ATCCGTTTTAGACTTGATCCTTTGATCCCCTTTGATTCCAAAAAAGTAGAAATAAAAAAGCCTTGAATTTCTTCAAGGCTTTGAGCGGAAGACGAGGCTCGAACTCGCGACAACCAGCTTGGAAGGCTGGAGCTCTACCAACTGAGCTACTTCCGCATTGCGAGTGCAAATATAAGCATGTTTTTTGTTTGTACAAACTTTTAAAGTATTTTTTTTAAAAAAAATACGATTAATAACTCATTTTTCCGATAAAAACTTTCTTATAAAGTAAATCTCTTTCTTATAAAACCGTATTTTTGTGTATCATGATCCGTATAGAAACCATTCCAAAACCACAAAACCACTTCACTATAAATGAAGAACTTACACACAAAAAACCATTAAAAAGTTATTTTCAAATAGTACTCCTTTGGCTATTTTTCCTTATCTTAGACTGTTTGATAAAACATTTTTTTCACCTTTCTTTTTAAAGTAATTTATTCACTTTTACGAATTCGCATTAAGCAAAAGAGAGGACTATCTTAAAAAATAATCAAACAACAACTTATGAAGAATTTTATTAAACCATTTGGAACAGTTTTTGAAAGAAAATTCTATAGACTTAATTTGGTTTAATACGAGCATAAGCACAGCGAATGTTTATACAAAAACTAATTACAAGATATATAGTCGAAGTATTTGATAGAAACAATATAGGTTTAGACTATATTGTGTATAAAGAAATTAAAATATGAAAAAAATTTACCCTATATTCATTTGTTTTCTAATCTACTTAGGTTGTGCTAACAATACTAATTCTAAGCTTTTTTCAACAGAAGAAAGCATAAAAAATGCTTTAAAAAATGAAACTTTATTAGAAAACTGGGATTTAGATGAAAATAGAATAGCCTTATTAGAAGCCATTAGAAAATCCACAGAGGAAGGATTAAATCCTGAAGATTATCATTATTCTGAATTATTAAGATATGAAGATTCTATAATACTAACACTTGATCAAAAAGAAAATTATCACAAATTACTCACCATCGCTCTCATTAAATATAGCTCCCATTTAAAAAACGGAAAACTTAATGCAAACGAAATCTATTCTGATTGGGAAATAACTCCAAAATCCATAGTAACGGATTCAATATTAACCAATATTTTAGCAAAAAAGCAAGTAGACAGCTTAATTAACGAAAGCAAACCGAAACATTATATTTACAAACAACTTAAAAAGGCTTTATTACAAATTAATACTATGCCGAATGAAGTTTTTGACACTATAAAACCTAAACCAAATGAAAAACTATACTTTGGATTAAAGAATAGCAGTACGATTGCTAAAATTAAAAAGAGACTACGATTATGGGGTGATTTAAAACCCAATGATACTCTTTTTAATAAAACATTTGATGAAAATTTACAAAAAGCAATCATCTTATTTCAAAATCGTCACGGATTGCAAACAGATGGTAGAATAGGCTTAGGAACCCTGAAAGCATTGAATTACAGCAAGGAGTATCGCAGACAACAAATACTTGTAAATCTTGAAAGATGGCGATGGTTTCCTGTAGATCTGGGCAATAATTTTTTAGCCGTTAATCTTACGGATTTTCAACTACAGCTTGTAGAGAACAACGATACTATAAAAACATATAAGGTAGTAATTGGTCAACCCAAGCGCAAAACACCTATTCTATCTTCAAAAGTTGACAATATCGTTTTTAATCCCACATGGACGGTTCCTCCTACAATTATAAAAGAGGATTTAATTCCTGCTGCTACAAAAAGTAGAAATTATTTTTATAAGAGTAAAATCAAAATTTTTAATTCTAAAAATAAGGAAATATCGCCATATTCATGGAAGCCTGAAGACGCATTAAGTTATAAATACGTTCAAGATCCTGGTTACAACAATTCTTTGGGATTGGTAAAAATAAATTTCAGCAACAAACACCTCGTTTATATGCATGATACGAATCACAGAGAACTTTTTATCAATCAATACCGCGCTTTGAGTTCTGGCTGTATTCGAATAGAAAAGCCACTGCCATTAGCAGAATATTTATTAAGAGATAAACTAAAAAAAGAATATGTAAAAGAAGAAATCATCCAAAAAAATAAAACAAAAAACACAGTCCCTATATACAAGAAAAAACTAATAGAAGTGCCTGTTTATTCACTAGCAGAAATTGATACAATTCTTCAGAAGAAAGAAACAAAAGCTGTAAGAGTAAGTCAGAATTTTGGAATTCATTTCCTATACTTTACAGCTTGGTATGCTAAAGAAACCTTACAGTTTAGAAACGATATTTACGAATATGATTCTGAATTATATTTACGACTAAGCGGTCAGTTTACTAGCAATATCATAAGCCCTGGTAGGATGATAGATAAATAAGCATGTTTTATCTTTTACTGTATTTATAACATCGCATTTAATGGCTTCTGGTATGGCTGGACACCCTTGACTTCTCCCTAAATAGCCTTGGAGTTTTATTGCAGTTGGGTTAGCATATTCGGCTCCGTGCATTACAACGGAACGGTTTCTTGCGTTATCATTAATTCCTCTTTCTTGACCGTCTAACTTCAGAGACAGACCATGCTTACCTATATACGTTTCTCCTGTTATATAAAAACCTAAGCTACTTTTACTAGAATTTAATTCGTTTGAAAAACTACTAGCAAATTCACCTCCCGATTTCATTCCGTGTGTAACTAAATTATTAAATAAAATTCTGTTCGAAATCAAATCAATAACCCACATTCTTTTTTTAGTTGATGATAAACTAAAATCAATTACCGTTAATACGTCTTTTTCTATTAATCCTTTTTCTTTTAATGAATAATATCCAAACATTGCTTTCTTAAAGCATTCCATAGGCGGCAATGCCAAATGGTTTGCGTCTAAAGAAAAATAGATCATCTCAATTTTGGCTAACATAGCAAAATTACTTTTACTCGTTACCAAGTCAGAACTCTCGTTATTAGTAGTCTTTGGGGAAAAAGACATTAAGAATAACAAAACAAGGGGTAAAAATCTGTAAACCATTGACAATCTTTTATTTATATTGTTATTACTATAATACAAATATCATAAAAAAATTTGACATAGCAAATTATTTTTGCGTTTTGTCGATTTTTTTTGCATTTTGTCGATTTATCATTCTTTTTTATGATTCCATTCTTTTTGGTTGAAGGAAAATAAACGAACCTTGTTTAATATCCTAATTTTCAATCCCAAGAAAAATCATAAAGATACCCTTTCGGAGTTACTACAAAATATAAAATAAGAGGCTGTCCTAAAATAGACTGCACCCAAAAAGTTAGATATTATTTGCGTGCAGTACATCCTGTTGCACTAGAAAAAATACTTCTTACTCCAAAAGTAATAGCTCCACTAACTGCTCTTCAAGAAGCTGCTTTTAAAGCACTACCTATGTAATACTTAACTCCATCTTTTAAATACGTTATTGCGGTATAACTAAACAAAGCTATTGTAGCTGCTATTCCCGCTGCAATAAGCAATGGTATAACCTCTCCACTCGGATCATTGACTATCAATGGGTTATTCATTACGTATCCATACTTGTTATAACACTGTGTATTGGTCGGATCTTGTCTATTTTTGTCTGCATTCAAAAATCAACGTAAAGTAGGATCATACAACCTCCCGTTCACGTGAATCAATCCTTCGTCTTCGAAATATTCATGACCGGTATACCCTCTATCCAATAATTGCATGATACCACGTGTTAAATTTCCCCAAGCATCAAAATGACATTCTTCTAATCGTTTCCCTTTTTCATCAATTATTGCTAATATGGTCCCTAGATAGTCCTTGTGCTGGATTAAGCGAAAACTTTTATATTATTTTTTAAAAAACTTGTTACTTCCTGTTTTTTTTCTCCAATTCCTCTATGCGCTTATTTTGTATTTCCAATTGTTTTTTTTGTTGAATTACATATAATGTTAATTCTTCAATTTTTTGTAATAATTTTATCTGAAATGCTCCGACGTTCACACCTTCTTTTTCCATTTCTTTTGCTGATGCTATTTCGGGTAGATGTCTTTTTTCTTTTACATGTTTTTCTACTTCTTCTAATTTGGGTAGGTTGTAATCGTCGGCAAAAACAAAATCCGCTGTAGGGGTAGTGGTTACTTTTATTTCTTTGGCTTCTAATTTTCCTTGTAGTGCGGCATTACCTAAACCTGAAATACGAAAACGTTCACTAATTGTTTTACCATCATTGGTATAAAACTTCACCGAAGCCGAAATATCCGTTCTTGGACTAATAATCAAATCACCAGCCTGTCCTAAAGCACCAGATTCTGCCCACGACAATTGTGCAGGAATCTGAGAAATTACACTACTTATTCTGTTATTAAGAACCACTCCCGCATTAGTATTATCCCCCACGTGTAATTTTCCTAAAGGAGTTGTAATTCCTACCCCTACATTACCATCTGCTTTAATAACCATACCTTTATCCCATTTCCAATTGTTTTCAGAATTGGGTGCTATATGCAATGTATTTCTACCGTCATCAGGCGTATGAAAAATCCATGAATTAGTTCCTCCTGATACAAGATCGCTCGCATATAAATTTTTACTTAAAGTAACATTCCCATTTACATTCATATCTCCATTATCGTGTAAAACTAAACGCTGATTTGAATTTGAAAAATTATTAGGATAATTCCAAAACTGTAAGCTATTACCATAGGGACCTGTCATATTGTACATTCTCCATACTGCTCCTGCTTCTGTTTTTTCTGGATTATATAAAGATAAAGCAGGTCCTTCTTTACCTGAATTTGTAATTCTAATATATCCTCCATTGACTTCCATTTTTTCCGAAGGATTATCTGTACCGACTCCTACGTTTCCATTATCTAAAAAAGTAACCAATTTCATATTATCATTCCTTCTCCTAATATAAAACTTCCATCCTGACCCATCTCCAAAATCAATAGCTCCCGCATTTGGACTCTGAAAAGCTGCTCTGAAAATAGGCGAAGCTCCATGTTGAAAGTTCAAAGATATATCCCCATAAACATCTAGCTTTGTTATAGGTAATACTGTTCCTACCCCTACATTACCATTAGGTAAAAAAGTCATATATGCCTTGTTCCAGTCTTTACCAATAAATCCATAATCTAAAGTTGGAGCACCATTTATTGAAGTAGTTCCCTTGCCTCCAAACATAATTAAATTAAGATTGTTTGGATCCGAGTTTTCTCCTATTTGAAAACCTCTACTCCATCCTCCATTCCATCCTTTTAATGAACTAACATCTATTCTAGCACCATAATTGGGACCTCCTAACCCAATACCTACATTATCAATAACTTGCTGTCCGTATCCTAAAGAAGCTACTAATCCAAAACATACAGTTCTTAATTCCTTAATTTTTATTTTCATTATGTTCTTTTTAAATCTTAATTTTTATTTTGTTTAATGGTTATGAACGAAAAGTAAAAAATTGATTTCTAGTAATCATCTCATTTTTACTTCATAACCTAATTTCAATTACAAAAACTCATTCCTTGACTATTTTTATATTTTTTTCATCTCCTGTGGTATATTCCATCACTATTATATACATTTCTTTAGGCGGGTTCCCAAACTCAAACACCATGGTATTCATTTGTTCTACTCCTATCACTGCACGTAATACTTGTCCTTAAAGTAAAATCAAACGGAATGACCGAATTGATTTACCTTGAATAGATTGCCACTGTAAATACGACTGCTAGTAAACTGGATTGAAATAATAAGAGAATTACTACACCCTCGAAACCAGATGTAAATCAGACGATACCAATTCCTCAACTAACTTTATATCTATTTTATTTAAACTAGGGCAGTTTATACAAAAAGAACGTTTAATCTGGTTGCCTACCTCATCATATTCAAAAAGTAGCTTACTTAAATCTTAAGCATAACAAATCCTTATAAGAAATAAAAAAACACCAAAATAACTTCTCATAAAACCCTATTTCTTTAAAAACTACTACAAAAGTATAACAAAAACACATCTTATTCCAAACCCCCTTTAATCCTCTAAGAATAACGATTTGATTTACAGAAAGTATTATTTTTACAATTTGATGAAATACTTATTTATCAGATGAAATACAAATTTGTGTAAGGTTTTTTATTCCCTTTTAAAAATGTTTTTAAAAAAATCATAAAATCTAGGTGATAATCATCCTGTTTTTTAACCATTTTTTACAAAACAAAAATAATTGATAATGAAAGCCTAATTTCATAGTCTAACTACTTTTTATTAGAAACTATTTCATTCTTTTGGTTTACTCTATATCAATAAAATTACAATAATTATAGCTATTTTATTTGTATCCATAATTTGATCTCTAATTCACAAAAAATAACGTTTGATAACCCCGCTTTATAATCTGTTCGAATTAAAAGATCATATTTGATTTCAAATTCCTAATTTTGAGGTTTCACATAACACTTCTAAAAATGAATAAAAAAGTAATTCTAATGATTCTTGATGGTTGGGGAAAATCACCTGATCCTAAAGTATCTGCTATTGACCAAGCCAATACTCCTTTTATAGATACCCTTTATACACAATTTCCAAATGCTACATTACGAACTGATGGACTTAATGTAGGCCTACCTGATGGACAAATGGGAAATAGTGAAGTAGGTCACATGAACTTAGGTGCTGGAAGGATAGTATATCAGGATTTGGCTAAAATTAATCTAGCTGTTCAAAACAAGACTCTTAATAACGAAAAAGTCTTGCTAAATGCCTACGAGTACGCTAAAAAAAACAATAAACCTGTACATTTTTTAGGATTAGTATCAGATGGGGGGGTTCACTCACATACAGATCATTTAAAAGGACTGTTGGATGCTGCAAATGATTATGGTTTAAAAAAAGTTTTCGTTCATGCTTTTACGGACGGTCGCGATGTAGATCCAAAATCTGGTGAAAAACATATAGATGATTTAGCGCAGTATTGTACACGTTCAGCAGCTAAAATTGCCACTATAACAGGACGTTATTTTGCTATGGATCGTGACAAGCGTTGGGAACGGGTAAAAAAAGCGTATTCCGTTATGGTAGAAGGTATAGGAAAAAAAGCTACTGACCCTGTAACCGCTATTAGAGAGAGTTATTTTAAGAACATAACAGATGAATTTATTGAACCAATTGTATTAGTTGATGCTCATCAAGAACCCTTAACAACAATACAAAATAGCGATGTGGTTATTTTCTTTAACTTTAGAACAGATAGAGGTCGTGAACTAACGGAAGTTCTTTCTCAAAAAGATCTTCAGGAACAAAAGATGAATCATCTAGACTTGTATTATGTAACAATGACCAACTATGATGAAACCTATAAAAATGTATACGTTATTTATGACAAGGACAATATTACAGAAACCTTAGGTGAAGTAATATCTAAAACCGATAAAAAACAAATTAGAATAGCCGAAACTGAAAAATATCCACATGTTACTTTCTTCTTTTCTGGAGGGCGAGAGGAGCCTTTTGAAGGTGAAAGTCGAATTTTATGTTCATCTCCTAAAGTAGCCACTTATGATTTACAGCCTGAAATGAGTGCATTTGACCTAAAAAACGCATTAATTCCAGAATTAAAAAAAGAAACAGTAGATTTTGTGTGTCTTAACTTTGCAAATGGTGATATGGTGGGGCACACGGGAAATATGCAAGCAGCTATCAAAGCATGTGAAGCAGTGGATCAATGTGTTAAAGAGGTTATAACAACTGCTTTAGAAAATAATTACACAACAATACTCATTGCTGACCATGGCAACTGTGACACTATGATAAATCCTGACGGAAGTCCTAATACCGCTCATACAACCAATCCTGTTCCTATTATCTTAATAGATCCAGAATTAAAAAATATAAACGATGGTGTTTTAGCAGATATAGCTCCGACTATTTTAGAATTAATGGGGATTTCCAAGCCCGAGGTAATGACTGGAAAATCTCTACTATAAATATTTGTAAAAAAGAGGTTGTCCCAAAAGTATCCAATTATTACTTTTAGGACACCCTCTTTTTAATTATCTTCTAATTTTTTGTTCCCATTCCCAAGCGCTTGTTAATGCTTCTTCTAGGGTAGATTGAGATTTCCAGCCCAAAACTTCATTAGCTTTTGCTGTATGGGCGTAAGCTTCTGTTATGTCACCTTCTCGTCTTCCTACAATTTTATATGGTAATTTTTGACCTGATACTTTCTCAAAAGTAGAAATAACTTCTAACACGGAACTTCCTGTTCCTGTTCCTACATTAAACACCTCTACTTTTTCTACATTTTTTTTAGCTAAAAGGCGTTCTAAGGCTACCACATGGGCTTTAGCTAAATCTACTACATGAATATAATCACGAATAGCCGTTCCATCTTCTGTAGGATAATCATTTCCAAAAACCGATAATTCTTGTCGTAATCCTATAGCTGTTTGTGTAATAAAAGGTATTAGATTTTGGGGAACTCCTAATGGTAATTCTCCTATTTCTGTAGAAGGGTGTGCTCCAATTGGGTTGAAATAACGTAGTAAAACAGCATTTATATTAGTTACTTTAGTTACATCTGCAATTATTTCTTCTCCTATTTGTTTTGTATTCCCATAAGGAGATATAGCTGACTGTACAGGAGCATCTTCTGTTATGGGCATTTTTTCTGCTTGTCCATAAACTGTACATGAAGAACTAAAAATAAAATGGGCTTCTGATTTTTGTTGTAATTCTTGTAAAAGATATACTAAAGTATTTATATTATTTTCATAGTATAACAATGGATTTTCTACACTTTCCCCAACAGCTTTACTAGCAGCAAAATGAATAACCCCATTTACATCTTGATATTTTTGAAAAAAATCTTGAACTGATTTTTTATCACGTAAATCAATTTTTTCAAAAATAGGTTTCTTACTTGTAATATTTTCAATTCGTTGTAAAACTTCTATCGACGAATTTGACAAATTATCTATTATAATTACCTCAAAACCTTTGTTTTGTAATTCTACTACAGTATGAGACCCTATAAACCCCAAGCCTCCAGTTACTAATATTCTCATAAAAATTAATTTGTTTGTTTATTGATTATTGTTATTGATTATTGTTAACAGAGAAGTATCTATCCTATAAAGTCTAGAACTACATCTGTAATAAATTTTATTTGTTCATCATCCAATTCTGTATGCATTGGTAATGCAATTACTTCCTTAACTAACTGATTCGTCACCATAAAATCCGCTTCATTATAACGTTCATCCAAATAAGCTTTCTGACTATGTAAAGGAATTGGATAGTAGATGGCACATGGTATTTCTTTTGATTGTAAATGTTCTAATAAAGCATCACGTTTACCGTTAATAACCCTAAATACATATTGATGAAATACGTGATCATCAGTATTATTATTAAATTCAGGTATCACAATATTAGGATTTGATCCCAGAGCTTGATTGTATTTATAAGCTGCTTCTCTACGCGCTTTATTATACGCATCTAAACGCGGTAATTTTGTTTTTAACACACCTGCTTGAATGCTGTCTAAACGAGAATTTACCCCTACTACATCATGATGGTAACGAACATACATCCCATGATTTACAATTCCTCTCATACTATGAGCCAATTGATCATCATTTGTAAAAATTGCTCCACCATCGCCATAACAACCTAAGTTTTTAGAAGGAAAAAATGAAGTAGCTGCCACATGACCAATTGCTCCTACTTTTGCTTTTGCCCCATCTTTAAAAGTGTAATTAGCTCCAATAGCTTGTGCATTATCTTCTATAACGTATAGGTTATTTTCACGAGCTATTTCCATTATAGCCTCCATATTTGCCGCTCGACCAAATAAATGTACTGGAACAATGGCTTTTGTTTTAGCTGTAATTGCCTTTTTAATTGCCTCAATAGAAATGTTCATTGTATCTATATCTACATCTACTAATACAGGTGTTAATTGTAATAATGCAATTACTTCCACAGTAGCCGCAAAAGTAAAATCAGCCGTAATTACCTCATCGCCTGGTTGTAATCCTAATCCCATCATGGCAATTTGCAAAGCGTCTGTACCATTTGCGCATGGAATTACATGTTTAACACCTAAATATTTTTCTAAATCAGCTTGAAATTGATGAACTAAAGGTCCGTTGATATAAGTTGTCGTATCTAAAACTTCTTGAATAGAAGTATTAACTTCCTCTTTTATTTTATCATATTGGCTTTTTAAGTCAACCATTTGTATCTTTCTCATCGAGTAAAATTTAGGTTACAAATCTACTAATTTAATAGCTTTTCTACTAAATTTTAGAAAACTAATGTATTTTAGCATCATCAAATTTTAATTATGCTTTTTCTATACAACACAATTATACATTTTGTACAATTTTTCCTAAATATCATAGCTTTACTTAACCCTAAAATTAAGTTATTTGTTAAAGGGCGGAAAGATGTATTTAACACTTTAGCGTCAAAAATTAATCCAACGGATAAAACAATCTGGTTTCACGCGGCATCTTTAGGAGAATACGAACAAGGGTTACCTGTCATGGAAAAGATTAAAGAAAACTTTTCTTCGTATAAAATCATATTAACGTTCTTTTCTCCTTCGGGATATGAGGTTAAGAAAAACAATACAATTGCAGATATTACAATCTATTTACCTTTAGATACTAAAGCCAATGCTAATCTTTTTTTAGAGTTAGTGCATCCTGAAAAGGTATTTTTTATTAAATACGAGTTTTGGCCCAATTATCTAAATGAATTAGGGAAAAGAAAAATTGACACCTACTTAATTTCTGGTATTTTTAGAAAAAAACAGTTATTCTTTAAATGGTACGGAGGATTTTACCGGAATGCTTTAAAAAACTTTAATTATTTTTTTGTTCAGAATGATTCTTCTAAAGAATTATTGAAAACTATAGGGTTTCAAAACACTATTGTTTCTGGAGACACTCGTTTCGATCGGGTAATTACTATTTTAGGAAGAAATAATACGTTAGACTTCATAAAACAATTCAAAGACGACAAAACAACTATTGTTATAGGTAGTTCTTGGCCAAAGGATGAAGATTTGTTAATCCCATATATTAATCAATCCTCGGATGATGTAAAATTTATTATCGCGCCCCATAATATTAAAGGAGGGCAAATATCAAATATCATGTCTCAAATTAATAAATCCGTGGTATTACATTCTGAAATGAGCAATAAAAATCTAGCTCAATTTAATGTGTTTATTATAGATACTATTGGCATTTTAACAAAAATATACTCTTATGCTGACATGGCCTACGTGGGAGGTGGCTTTGGTAATCCTGGCGTACATAATATTTTAGAACCGGCTACTTTTGGTGTTCCTGTGATAATTGGACCTAATTATTCGCATTTTGCAGAAGCTACTGCTTTGGTACATCAAAAAGGGTGCATTTCTATTTCGGATCAAACAGAATTAATTCAAGCTTTTAACTTATTAATTCAAAATGAAGATGAAAGGCGTGAAAAAGGACATATTTGTCAAACTTTTGTTCAAATGAATGCTGGAGCAACTCAAACTATTACAAATACTATTTTTAAATGATACATTTCAAACTTATAGAACAAGATCAAATTGACTTAGCGGTTCAGATGATGCAGGATTTTTACGCAATTGATAATTATCCTATTAATCCAAAAACTTCTTCTGCTTTGTTTCATGAGTTTATTTCTAATAGCAACTTAGGTCGATGCTGGTTTGTATACCATGAAAATAAAATAGTAGGATATATTATTCTTACTTTTATTTTTAGTTTTGAATACCAAGGTACTTTGGCCTTTATAGATGAATTATACCTCACAGAATCTTCAAGAGGAAAAGGTATTGGAAAAAAAGCTTTGGATTTTATTAAAGAACAAGCATTAATATTTAATATAAAAATGATTTATTTAGAAGTTGAAGAACACAATAGTAATGCTCAAAAATTATATACTTCTAACGATTTTGTCATTCATAAAAGAAAAATAATGAAATACAAAACAAGATAGAAAGATCCTATTAAATAAAAATCTTATAAGCTCATTTTTTCTTTAAACAAACTAGATTGCCTTCTTGATATTTCTATCTTTTGATCGTCCTTTAGGTGTACTAACAAATTACCACTAAACCATAAATCAATATTTTTTATGTAGTTTATATTAATTATTTGATTGCGGTTAGCTCTAAAAAAATCTTCTGGAAGTTTTTTTTCAATCTGATTCAGTGATTTATTTAATACTGCTTTTTGATCATTAAAAAAAACTTTAGTATAGTTACCCTCTACTTCAAAAAGATAGATATCTGCAACTTTTAAGAGCCAACATTTTTCACCTTCTTTGATAAAAATTTGATTGGAAATCTCTACCTTTTGTTTGTTTTTTACAATTTTGTTTTCTAACTTTTGTTTAACCTTATCAATTGCTTTTGAAAACCTATTAGGACTTACAGGCTTCATTAAATAATCTAAAGCATTATATTCAAATGATTTTAAAGCGTATTCGTCAAATGCTGTTGTAAAAACAGTAATCGGAACATCATCTAACATTTCTAACAATTCAAAACCATCTTTTTCTGGCATATTTATATCCAGAAAAAGCAAATCAGGATTTAAAGAATTAATTAATTCATAGGCTGCATCTACATTTTCTGCCTCTCCTAGAACTTCTATTTCAGGAAAACTTTTAATCAACTCTTTTAATTCATTTCGAGCCAATCGAGAATCTTCAACTATAACAGCTTTAATTTTTATCATTGTTATACATTAAAAGGAATTACAACTTTAGCTTTTACCATTTTATTTTCCTCTACAATTTCAAAAGTAGCTCTGTTAGCGTACAAAAGAAAAAGTCGTTCTCTTATATTTTTCAATCCTATTTGAGTAGAAGTACTCCTCTTTTTTAAAAACCCTGTATTCTCAACAATTAAATGTAGTTCGTTTTTTTTAATTTTTGAAATCAATTTCACAACACCTCCTTCTTTTATATTTGACACACCGTGTTTTACTGCATTCTCAACTAACATTTGTACTATCATAGGTGGAATAGAAAAATACAATGTATCAGAATTTATTTCTGTAATATATTCTAACCTATCTTCTAATTGTATTTTAGAAAGAGCTATATAATTACTAACCATTTCTAGTTCTTCTTCTAATACAATTTTATTCGTATCGCTTTTCGTCAAAGAGTAACGCAACATTTCAGACAATCTAGTTAACATTTCTCTAGATTTTGAAGGATTTTCAAGGATTAATCCACGAATATTATTTAAGCTATTAAACATAAAATGTGGATTTATCTGCCCTTTAAGTGTGTTTAAAGTTATTTCTCTTAAGTTAGTTTCTAGTTCTAATTGCTTAATTTTAATTTCTTTTAAATATTTAAAAATTTTATACGTCATCACAACAAAAAACCACACTAAGAAGGATACTCCAAACACGGGTATATTTGCCAATTTCATAAGAAAAGTCAAGGGATTTTCTCTATCTAAAAAATACTTTAATGGCACACTTAAAAAGGGCCATAATAAGAGATGATAGAGTATTTGAGATAAAACAAAAACAAGGACAATTCCCCAAAGAGCTCTTTTAGAAATTTTACCAATTTGAACTTTATAATCTACATAAACAAGAATAACATTGGACAGTAAAAACCCCAAGAATCCACACAAAACCCCTTCTGCTATAAAATAATACAGCTTATTCCATTCCAAATCACTCCATTTTTCAACCTGAAAAAGTCCATACGATAGCTTTTCAAAAGTTAAAATGGATAACAAATAAATTTGCCATCCTATAAAGTTTAAAATGTGATATTTCCAATTTGTTATTAATTTCATTTAAAATAAAATTTCGATAATTAAATCTACTAATTTGGTTATTAGATGTAATATAAACTGTATCATACTATTATCATTAATCTTTAGCAAAAATCTACCAAAACCAAAAACAGTTTTACCAATATTTGTCTTTTATAATCTATCTTCCCGCGATAATACAAAACTTACTGGATTAAAAGTTTATTAATTATAAAATATTTTCCTACAAATTCCAAACGTCTTAGGCAAACTACTCTAAATCATTAAAACGGCTATAATCCAGCCAAAAAATGTTCTCCTTTTTAAAAAGTCTATTTTATTTTTTGCAAACATACCCATTAGAACAAAAATTTATCAGTACTCATAAAACTGTTAAAAAAACCTGTTTAAGTATCCTAATTTGAATACTTTAGAAGCTCCTAAGCAGTATTAACCTTCTAAAACTTTCTTCAAAAATAATATTCAAAGATTCCGTCAGGTTCACTTTTCATTCATATCTCTATTTATAATGGTCTCTGTTCGTTTTTTGATTGATTTTAAGATTTATTGCAATTACAGTACCTATGACGACAGACCTAATTATTTCATTTAAAAAATTAACAGATAAGCCTACAAAGGAATACCGTATGCAATTATAATTATGAATTTTCGACCATTATTTTAGTATTTAACAATCTAAAAGTAGTACAATACTATCATAATGATTATCAAAAAATGATAAACGGTAAAACAAAATGATAAATGGTTTTTCTTAATCAAAACTTAAAAAAACCTTATAATTCTCTAAAAATTGTAACTTGCACGTGCTATAAATACATATTATGAAATTTTTACGACTACTTCTTATTTTAGTGGTTTCTCCCTTTTTTGCTCAACAGGGCGGAATGTGGATTCCCTCTTTGCTAAAAGGAATGAATGAAACCGAAATGAAAAATCTTGGAATTAAAATATCAGCAGAAGATATTTATTCAACAAACAAATCCAGCCTAAAAGACGCTGTCCCCCACTTTGACGGAGGCTGTACTGCCGAAGTAATTTCTCCCAAAGGATTAATCCTAACCAATCATCACTGCGGATATGACAACATCCAAAGTCACTCTACAGTAGAACATGATTATTTAACTAATGGTTTTTGGGCTTATAAGATGGAAGAAGAGCTTCCGAATAAAAATTTATTTGTAACCTTTATTATTCGTATTGAAGATGTAACCTCTAAAGTTTTAGAAGGTATTGCATCTATTTCCTCTGAATTAGAAAAACAAAAAAAAATTCAGGAAAACATTTCCTTTTTATCAAAAACACTACCTAAAGAATCTTGGCAAGAAAATCAAATCAAAACTTTTTATGACGGCAATCAATATCTTTTATTTGTAACCGAAACTTTCCGTGATGTACGCCTAGTAGGAGCACCACCAAGTTCTATCGGGAAGTTTGGTTCAGATACCGACAACTGGGTATGGCCTCGTCATACAGGAGATTTTTCACTATTCCGCATTTACGCAGACAAAAACAATCATCCTGCGGAATACTCAAAAGACAACGTTCCTTATAAACCAAAACATTTCTTTCCTATTTCTATAAAAGGAGTACACGAAAATGATTTTACTATGGTTATGGGGTACCCTGGTCGCACACAAGAATATTTACCTAGCTATGCTGTAGAGCAAATCATAAATGATTTAAACCCCGCACGCATTGAACTTCGTGATGCCACCCTAAAAACTCAAAATTCTTTTATGCGTAAAGATCCTGCAATTAAAATACAATATGCAGCAAAAAATGCTTCAATTGCCAATGCTTGGAAAAAATGGATGGGAGAAATCAAAGGATTAAAAAAAGCAAATGCTGTTCAAGCTAAACAAAAATTTGAAACCGAGTTAACTCAAAAAATCAACAAGGCAGGTAAACAAGCAGAATATGGCACCCTTTTAAATGAATTTAAAACAAATTATAAAAACATCCGCGAATACGCTATTGCTCGCGACTACTTTTCTGAAGTAGTAATGCGTAATTGTGAAATATTAAATTTTGGTTATCGTTTATATCAATTAGAGCAAATTTTAAACACAAAAGGAGAACAAATTTTTACCGAAAGAAAAAACAATTTAATCACTAATTTTGAGGGTACTTACAAAAACTTCAATGTATCTGTAGATGAAAAAGTCTTCGAACAGTTAATTCATCTTTACGCTACAAAATCTCCTAAACAATTTTTACCTAATTCTTTAAACAATATCAATGCTTCTCAATTAACTACTGATGTTTTTCAAAATTCAAAACTAACCTCCTATTCTGGTTTGAAAGAACTATTAAGCGGCGATACTAAATCTATTATTGAAAAAATAAATCAAGACAAAGGGTATGTCTTAGCAAAATCAATCATAGATGCCTATGATAAAAATGTAGCTCCTAAGTATAATGAAATCAATCTAAAAAATATTGCATTACAACGTACTTACATGAAAGCCATCTTAGAATTAAGTCCTAAATCTGCCCGTATATTCCCAGATGCTAATAGTACTCTTCGTGTTACTTATGGACAAGTAAAAGGCTATAAACCATCTGATGCTGTAATCTACTCTCCTTTCACTACTTTAGATGGTGTCATAGAAAAATACATTCCTGGTGATTATGAATTTGATGTACCCAAAAAACTGATTGATTTATACCATTCTAAAAATTTCGGGCAATATGCTGATAAAAATGGCAAAATGCCTGTTGCTTTTATTGCTACTAATCACACTACAGGTGGCAATTCAGGCTCTCCAGCATTAGATGCTAATGGCAATTTAATTGGGTGTAATTTTGATCGTGTTTGGGAAGGCACTATGAGCGACATCTACTACAGCCCTGAAATCTGTAGAAACATCATGGTAGATGCTCGCTACATCTTATTTATAATAGACAAATTTGCAGGAGCTCAAAATTTAATTGAAGAAATAAAAATCGTCCAACCAATAGGAACTACTAAAAACAAATAATAATACAGTATTATAAGGGCTTTTTATTTGTATGAAAAAGCTCTTTAAAATTTGGCATATATATTGTAATAAATCCTCTTGTCGACAAAGATTATTTTTTTAAAAAAAAAGTTTAGAAAAAAGTTTTACATAATAAAAATTTTATATCTTTGCGACACGAATTAATAATTAACCTTTTATAATTAAGTAAGATGAAAAAAGTTGTTTTAACTATGGCTTTAGTTGCTATGATGAGTGTTTCTTGTAAAGATCAAGCTGCTACTACTGACGAAACTGCTGTAGAAGCTGTTGATACTGCTGCTGTTGAGGCTGTTGACTCTGCTGCTGCTGCTGTTGATACTGCTGCTGCTGCTGCTGCTGCTGCTGTTAAAGAAGAAGTAAAAAAATAATTAGATAAAATCTAATATTTTTCAAAAAGCTCCGTTTTTCGGAGCTTTTGACTTTTAAAACACCTTCCCACTTCTTATCACTTTTTTTTTACTAAAAAAACTCCATTTTTAGCAATTCCTACCAAAAACAGAGCACCACACAGCCAAAAAACTTTCAACTCTAAAAAACTTTCAACTCTAAAAAACCTCCAACTCTGGAAAAACAAACTCATTAGCCGCAAAATCCAACACCTCCGCCACAATAGCAGAACGCATCATTTCATCTATTCCTCGCTGCATCAATAACTGAGTAGTATATTTTCGACTAGTAGCCACCTCCCTCTTATCCACAATTACACGAAAATAAAACTTCCCACTCGATGTCTTAAAACGCATTATTGTAGCCCCCTCCAAAGCCAACTTCAACTTATCTATATCCTCCTCGCACTCAAAACGCAATTCATAACTATCACTAGTCATAATCGTCTTACCTTTCCTAGAAACAAATTCAAACTTATAACAACCATCCAAACGTTTACTAATCACAAAAGTCGCCATACAATACCAATATCTTTTTCTATTATTTACACCCACCCAAAAACAACCTCAAAACCTCAACCCAAGATTGACACATTTTTTAAAAGAAATTTTATCTATAATAATTTTAAACAAATAAAATTAAAACCAAAAAAAACACCCCACCAGCCCTCCTTAGAACCACTAAGAAAGAAACCAATACAAATCCCTCGACCTCTCCTCAAGAAAAAATCACTAACTCTTAATTAAACACAAGACTCAAAAGAAATCATTCACCCCAATCCTACTTATTTCAAAAAGCCATAAAACAAAAAAGCCCTGATTCCTCAGAGCTTTTTTTTGTTGGTCTACAAGGATTCGAACCTTGAATGACTGAACCAAAATCAGTAGTGTTACCGTTACACCATAGACCATTAAACTTACAATACTTCCGTTTTGCGAGTGCAAATATACTGGTTTTTTTCTATTATTTCCAACTTTTTAATTAAAAAAAACAGAGAAAACAGAAAAACAATTCAAAATCAAATACTTAAAGAAACAAAATACACACCTATACCTCCAGAAAACGTCTTCCTTTTAAAAAAAAGCTTTACTTTAACCCAACAACCATAATAACAACAAAACATCACCACACTAAAATTAGCGCATGGATATATAAAACAAAAGATTTCAAACTTAAAAAATTCAACATTATTACTTAATAAAATAACAATTCATTACCAATCAAGACCAAACTTCCTTACAATAAAAACACAAACACTCCTACAAAGTCATTCCACACTAAAACAAAAGAATTTAGATTGGAATTCGAAGTATCAAAAAAATTTCTTCTCTATTAGACCATCCTCTTTTAATCTCGATCCAATTCCTCCTTTTCAGACCAACCAATTTACTTGCTTAATTCAGCAATCTCACAGATTTTTGACTTGATCCCGTTTTTGACTTGATTCTTGACCTCTCTAAACTCAAAAAATCTATAAATAACAAAAAAGCCCTGATTTCTCAGAGCTTTTTTTTGTTGGTCTACAAGGATTCGAACCTTGAATGACTGAACCAAAATCAGTAGTGTTACCGTTACACCATAGACCATTAAACCTGCAATAGTTTCGTTTTGCGAGTGCAAAGATATAAGCTTTTTTCAGTTTTACAAAAAAATAATTAAAAAAATTAAAAATTTTATTTTTAACCTTTTCTTTACACAAAAAACAGTTTCTTTGTGTTAAAATTTAAAACACTTAACGATTAATATGTCATTCAACTTCAAAAAATGGAATACCCTACTAGGTTGGGTTACTTTTTTTATCGCACTGGTTGTTTATTCACTAACAGTTGAACCTACCATGAGTTTTTGGGACTGTGGTGAATATATTTCCACATCTGCTAAACTAGAAGTAGGTCACCCACCAGGCGCTCCTTTGTATCAAATGATCGGAGCTTTCTTTTCTATGTTTGCGATTAACAAAGAAAACATTGCCTTGATGGTAAATATGATGTCTGTGGTATCAAGTGCCTTTACCATTTTGTTTCTCTTTTGGTCAGCCACTATTCTTTTAAGAAAGTTCATTGGATCTTCAAAAGAATTAAACAAGAACAATAGCATAGCCATTCTAGGAAGTGCCTTTATAGGGGCATTAGCCTTTACTTTTTCAGACAGTTTTTGGTTTAATGCGGTAGAAGCAGAGGTATATGCTATGGCCACTTTTTTTATTGCTATTTTATTTTGGCTGGGACTTCGCTGGGAGGCTGATATGGACAACCCCAAAGGGAATCGCTGGCTACTTCTAATAGCTCTAGTTGTAGGACTATCGTTTGGAGTTCACTTTATGGCTCTATTGACAATCCCTTCTATTGGATTTTTATATTATTTTAAACATTATAAAAAGGTAACATTAAAAAGTTTTATAATAGCTAACATTGTTGTTATTTCAGTATTACTATTTATCTTTAAACTCCTTTTACCCTGGACAATGACTTTTTTTGGAGCAACTGAAGTTTTCATTGTAAATAGCATAGGATTGCCTTTTAACTCCGGTACTGTATTAGCAACTATACTTCTGATTGCTTTTTTCTATTTTGGATTAAAATACACCCAGCAAAAAGGAAAAATATTTCTAAATACCATTCTATTAGTTGTTCTATTTATTTTCATAGGCTTTTCTACTTGGTTAATGCTTCCTATCCGTGCTAATGCTGATACACCTATTAACGAAAACAAACCTTCTGATGCTCGTGAACTTTTAGCATATTACAACCGGGAGCAGTACGGAGAGCAAAAATTATTTTACGGTCCTCAATTTTCGGAAGCCTATGCTGGATTAGATGAAAACAATCCGTATTTAGATGAAAAACCAAACTATGAACGTGATTATAAAACGGGTAAATATATCATTGTAAACGATTATAAAAATGCTATCCAAAACACAGACAACAATCATAAAGCCATATTACCTCGTTTATGGAGTAGTGAACACAATGTAAATTACATGAAATTTACATCCCCTCTTGAATTTTCTGTAAAAGAAGAATACAATCAAGAACAAGAATTATTACAAATTGTATCTGAATTCAGGAATGCGTTTAAAGCTGGAAAATTAGATTTAGAAGATTATGATAAGTTCTTAAAATCCTATGGAGAATACCTAAATATAGAAAAACCAAGTACTTTAGACAACCTTCGATTTATGGTGGAATACCAGTTTGGCTATATGTATTGGAGGTATTTAATGTGGAACTTTGTAGGTCGTCAAAACGACGAACAAGGAAACTATGACCTTAAAGACGGGAACTGGCTAAGCGGGATATCATTCCTTGATAGTGCGCGTCTTACCAAACAAGAAAATCTTCCTGCAGATTGGAAAAACAACAAGGGACGAAATGTATACTATTTTATTCCGTTCATTTTAGGATTAATGGGGTTCTTTTTTCATTCCAAAAAAGATCTAAAATCCTTTTATGTTCTGCTTTCTCTTTTTTTATTCACAGGTTTAGCCCTTAAAATATACTTAAACGAGCGCCCTTTTGAAGTACGCGAACGTGATTATGCTTTAGTTGGTTCTTTTTATGTATTTGCCCTTTGGATTGCCTTAGGAGTTTACGCTCTTTATGAATCGGTTCAAAAATACCTTCAACCTAAAATAGCATTACCTCTTACTCTATCAGTTTCTTTATTAGCTGCGCCCGTTTTAATGGCATCTGAAAACTGGGATGATCATGATCGTTCGGGTAAATATACTGCTGTTACAGACGCTAAAGCGTACTTAGATTCTTGTGACAAAAATGCCATCTTATTTACTATTGGCGACAACGATACATTTCCTTTATGGTATGTACAAGAAATAGAAGGTTATAGAACAGACGTACGTATTGTAAATACCAGTTTATTAATGACTGACTGGTACATTGATTCAATGCGTAAAAAAGCGTATGAATCAGATCCTATTCCTTTATCTTTTGAACACAAAGATTATGTAGATGGCAAACGTGATTACCTAATCTATGAAGAAAGAACAAAAGAAAGAATTAGTATAGATGAATTTATGGAATTCGCACACAGTGATGACCCTAGAACATTAATAGAATTACGAAATGGTCAAAAAGTCCAGTTCTATCCAACTAATAAAATCAGAATACCTGTTGATAAAAAATCAGTCATCTCTAATAAGATCATCAATCCAAAACAAAACGACTCGATTGTTCCTTATATTGATATAGACATAAAAGGAAGTGCTTTATATAAGAATCGTCTAATGATGTTAGATATTGTTAGAAAAAACAACTGGAAACGTCCCATTTATTTTTCTACAGGAGCATTTGGTGATGATGATTATATCTGGATGAAAGAATACCTCCAATTAGATGGTATGATTTACAAATTAGTCCCAATTAAAACACCTCTACCAAAAGAAGCTTATAATTTTGATATGGGACAAGTAGATACCGATAAAATGTACGCTATCTTTACTAAGTTACAATGGGGCAATGGAGATAGTTCCTCTATTTATCACGATCCTCAAACACGCAAAAATTGTATATCTTATCGTACCCACATGTCACGTCTTATGACGAACCTGATAAACGAAGGAAAAACAGCTAAAGCAGAAAAAATAATAGACCTTGCTTTATCCAAAACACCTATTGAATATTACGGATTTTATAGCCTTATAGATCCTTTCGCTGAGGGGTATTACAAATTGGGCAAAAAAGAAAAAGCACGCGAAATAATAAAAAAAATAGCATTAAAATATCAAGATGAATTACGCTATTATAGTGAATTGCCTCAAAGTGATCAACGTCAATTTTTTGCTAGTGACATTTACACTGATTTAATGCGCTACAAAGGATTATTAGAAATAGCAAAAACGTATAAAGACAAAGAATTTCACAATCAAGAAAAAGATGCTTTCAATAATTTAAACAAGCGTTTCCCTTTTTTTGAAGTAGAAATAGAATAAGATCTTAGGGTCTAAGTCTCTTAAAACAAAACCTAGAGGCTGTCCATTTTTTTAGGACAGCCTTTTTGATTACGAAAACATCTAGAGTCCTCCTTCTTATATTAAAATAAATAAAAAATGCCTTTTTTATTTTTAACCAACAATAATGACTGATTAATCCATTCCCTCTAAAAATTTCAAGTATGTTTTATTGGATCAAAACAAATAAGTTCATCAAATGGTTATTTTATAATCATGTTTGGTCTATTCCTAATACATCCAAAACAATTTACCTAACTTTTGACGACGGGCCTATTCCTGAAGTTACGGAATGGGTTTTAGACATATTAAAAGAAAACCACATAAAAGCCACCTTTTTTTGTGTTGGAAAAAACATTGTAAAGCATCCTGAAATTTTTAAAAGGATTTTATCAGAAGGGCATATCATAGGAAATCACACCTACAACCACATAAATGGTTGGGAAAAATCTACAAAAGAATATATAAATGATATAATAGCTTGCGAAAAAATAATTCAAGAAAACATTGAACTCTTAGATCATAATCTTGAGAAATCAGGAATTAACAATCAGAAATCTAACGTTTTCAGACCTCCTTATGGTAAAATAACCCCTCTTCAGTCCATCAGGTTAAGAAAAAAAGGCTATAAAATTATTATGTGGGATGTATTGACTGCTGATTTTGACTTATCAATAAGTAATGATCAGTGTATAAAAAATGCTACCCAAAAAGTAGAATCAGGTAGCATTATTGTTTTTCACGATAGCCAAAAAGCTTATCCTCATTTAAAAAATTGTCTTCCAAAGACTTTAACTTTTTACAAAGAAAAAGGCTTTATTTTTGATATTATAAGAAATTAAAATTGTCCTTGAACAAGATTAATAATCGTATTAGCATCTAATTCACCAGACTGACGCCATTTCATTTGCCCTTCTTTATAGATCATTAAGGTAGGCAATCCTTTTATACGGAGTGCTTCTGCTAATTCTTGGTTTTTATCAACGTCTATTTTTATCACTTTGGCCTTATCCCCTAATGCAGCTGCTACGTCTTTTATAACAGGATGCATTGATTGAGAAGCTTCGTTCCAATCAGTATAAAAATCAATTAAAACAGGAACATGAGCGCCTATTAACTCACCAAATTTTGACATATACGTACTTTTTAAATACAATTTGCATTACAAATATACTATTTTTAGTGATTTATCCTAATTTTTAAGCCTTTTTTAACCGAATAACCGTTATTTCAGGCATAATACCAACTCTTCCAGGATACGCATGAAATCCGAATCCTCTATTCACATAAATATAACGCCCTAAGTATTCATAACAACCCGCCCACTGTTTATACATATATTGTGCTAAACTCCATTTAAAATAACCTGGTATTTCTATCCCAAACTGCATCCCATGTGTATGCCCGCTTAAAGTTAAATGAAATTTTTTATCATGCTGTTTAACCACTTCTTCCCAATGACTAGGGTCGTGACTCATTAGTATTTTGAAATCCTTATTTGTTAATCCTTCTGATGCTTTGTCTATATCTCCCATCATACCAAAATGTTTCCCCCAGTTCTCAACCCCAACTAAAGCCAATTCAGCTCCATCCTTACGAATCTTGGTATGTTCATTTAGCAACAACTTAAAATCTATCTGTTGGTGTAAGTTCTTTATAGCTTCAAAATTTTGAATTTTGGCTTGTTCTGATTCCCATTCTATATAGGCTCCATAATCATGATTTCCCAAAACAGAAAATTTACCAAAACGATGTTCTTTAATACTTTTAAAAACTGAAATCCACGGAGTCATTTCTTCCGCCTTTGCATTAACAATATCTCCTGTAAACAACAAAATATCAGAATTTTGCTCATTAATCAAGTCGATTGCATATTGTATCTTTTCAGGATCATCAAAACTTCCCGAATGGATATCTGAAATATGAGTAATTGTAAATCCATCGAAAGTCTCTGGCAAATCATCAAAAAACAAATCTTGTTTAAAAACTTTAAAATTATACTTCCCTCTAGTTACTCCATAAATTAAGGACAAAAAAGGAATTGCAGCCAAACCAAGAGCTACTTGACTAATGAATTTTCTTCTTTCTGGTAAAAAAGTACTTCGATTATCATACTCAATAAAATAGTTCGTTACCCCTGACAAAAAACGAAAAACGTCTTCTCCAAACATAAAAAGGGCTAAAACAATTTTTGGTAAATAAACCGTAAGCAACAACCCAAGTGCAAACAAACTTTGTTTCGTTTGCCCAACTTTACGATCAAAATTAAAAATAGTGTAAAATATAAATATATAAATTAGCATGCTTATTGCTACTCCTATCCAAAATATCCATTTTGAACGAACTAAGGTTTTAAAAGCTTGTAGTGAGTAAATTTCTATCAGGAATAATAAAATGGCAATTACTATAAATCGGAACAACATCTTAAATTATTTTCAAGCAAAGTAACAAAATCATGTTCAAGTTCATATCACCTTTTAACAGAACTTTTGTATTTCAAACTTAAAATAATTCCTTGATTAAAAAAACAGTCATTAACCACTGTTTTAAGTTATATATCTGTACATAGAAGATTAAAATTTTACACACATCCCATTTGGGTAATCTTCGATTTATGAAAGGAAATATAAAGTTATAATATACATTCAGAAGTAAGTTCATTTCACATCTACTTACTTCTGAATATACCGTACCTCTGAAGGATAAAACAAAAAACCGCTCATTTGAAAATCAAATCTCTTCCTTTCAAAAAACAATACAAATTATCATAAAATAATTTTAGTCATAAAAACATCTTTTATTTAACGATTAGTGTCATATTAGGTGTTATTATTGCATCTGTTGTACCTCCTGTATAACGTTGTGCATAAACCTCTACGTAATCATTACTAGATAGCTCAACAGAAGCATTTAAAGGCAAAACCACTATATCATTGGTTGTTAAACCTCTACCATATATTTTGTATTGTGATATAACAGTAGCATTCTTTGCAATGTAAATTATATAAGTTCCAGCAGCTGGCACCTGAAAAGAAATTGAACCCGTAACTTGAAATATTCTTTTCTTTTTTCCCACATATTTTAACCGGTTATTTACTCCTCCATCTGTAGAAAACCGAAATAAATTAGTAGAAGTAGACACTCCCTGAACTTTTACTATGTTACTTGGATTAGAAGTATTAAAGGACGTAGAAGCACCACTCCCTACTGGGTAATCGACTGCAAAGTCGCCTACGGCTGAAGCATCTGTTTCGGTTGGAATACCAGGACAACGAACATTCCAATTATTATTAAAATTATACCCCGTATACCCTCCCACGGTATAAGGATTAACATATTTCCCTGTCGTAGGGGTACCTGTAAAAACCGTAGATTCTAGTGTTGCATCACCTGTAATGACAGGATTTGAAGAAACATCAAACCCTATACTACTCCCAGTAACTTCACTGAAACCACCTTGTTTAGCGGCTAAGGAGAAAGTTCCGTTCAACTTTTCGTACACTCCTGTATTATTACTAAACCACCCCGTATTACTCAATAACAATCTTGCCACATTTTCGTAAACAACTCCATTTGCATTTCCATAATACTGCACGATACTAAGAAAAACTATCGCAAAATTTTTGAATGAACCAACAGATAAAGAACTTGCTACTATAGAATCTCTAAAAATAAGACTTGCCGTTCCAGCACCATCTATATTGAAAACATTTCCTGAAGGGGCTGACAACGTTAAAATCCGAATACTTCCTCCCGTAGTTCCTGTAAAAAGATCTCCAGAAGTCCTTATTAATTTATCTTCCCCTGAATCTTGCCCACTTATATAAGCATTATTCATTTCAATAGGATAATTCAAATTAATTGTACCATTTATTTCATACAAAGTTCCTGAATCTAGAAGACACTTAGCCCCTCCACCAGCAGCTAGTTCATCCGCTAATACAGTAGCCAACACATCTGTTGATTTTATCAACTTATATTTTAACCGACCATCTGAATTTGTATTCACTCTAACCCAGTTAACAGATGTTGTATCATAAAAATAAAATGATTTTAAATCCGTATCATACACAATTAAACCATTTGAAGGATTAACAATTGCCATTTTTTGAGCGGTTGTCATTCGAGGTGTCAACACCCCTCTATCATTAGAAACTACATCTAAAATAGAGCTCGCATCAGGCGTTACGGTACCTATTCCTACTTGCGCAAAAAAACTTGTTGTTAACAAAAGAAATAACAAGTAGGAAAGCAATGTTTTCTTTGGGGTTTTGCTTTTTTTCATTATAACATAAATTGATATTAATAATTACACTACACTTATAAAATTAACTCTTTTTTTTAAGATAATAAAATAATAATTCACCAAAGCATTAAACTTAACATACAAACATTTAAACTGTTTTTAAATTAAACCACAAGATTCTAGAAATCTTATTTCTTAACAAGTTCTTTATGTAACAAGTTTTGTATTTTTGAATGCTTACAAAATAATAATCATGTCAACACAAAAACGTTTATTTCTACTCGACGCTTATGCTCTTATTTTTAGAGGTTATTATGCTTTTATTAAAAACCCTAGAATTAACTCTAAAGGACTAGACACTTCAGCCATTATTGGCTTTATGAATTCCCTAATGGATGTTATCAAACGCGAGAAACCCGATCATTTAGCCGTAGCATTTGACAAAGGAGGTAGTAATTATCGTTTAGAGATGTTTACCGAATACAAAGCTAATCGTGACGAAACTCCTGAGGCGATTAAAATTGCTATCCCTTATATACAAGAAATCCTAAACGCTATGCATATTCCTATTATAGAAATTGCAGGTTATGAAGCCGACGATTTAATAGGCACATTAGCTAAAAAAGCCGAAAAGCAAGGATATCTAGTTTATATGGTTACACCAGATAAAGATTTTGGCCAATTAGTTTCCGAAAACATCTTCATGTATCGTCCAGCACGTGCTGGGAACGATATTGAAATATGGGGAGTAGAAGAAATAAAAGCAAAATTTGAAGTACAAGACCCTTTGCAAGTAATCGACTTTTTAGGTATGATGGGAGATGCAGTAGACAACATTCCTGGCCTACCTGGCGTAGGTGAAAAAACAGCAAAAAAACTACTCGCTGAATACGGTTCTATGGAAAATCTTTTAGCCAACACAAGCAAGCTAAAAGGAAAAATGAAAGAGAACATTGAAAACAACAAAGAAAAAGGAATCCTTTCTAAAAAACTAGCCACTATACTACTTGATTGTCCTGTAGAATTTGACGAACAAAGTTTTGAACTTTCTAAACCTGACATAGAAAAAACAGATACTTTATTTCAAGAATTAGAGTTTCGCCAAATGAAAGCCCAATTCGACAAACTATTTGGAGGCGGAAAAGAATATGACGAAATAGACACCGCTGACTCTGTTAGCAAAAAAAACGCAAAAAAAACGCCTGAAAATCAAATGGATTTATTTGGTTTTTCCGATCAGGAAGAAAACGAATCTATATCCGGTTTTCAATACGCAAATCTGGATAACACATCTCATTTTTATCAAATAGTAAATGGCAACCTACCCATTAATTTATTACTACAAAACTTACTACAGCAAACAGCCGTCTGTTTTGATACCGAAACTACAGGTATAGACACCACTAATGCTGAATTAGTAGGCCTTGCCTTTTCATGGGAAAAAGGCAAAGGATTTTACGTGCCATTTCCTGAAAATCAAGAAGAAACTAAGGAATTAATCCATAAATTCAAACCTTTTTTTGAAAATAATTCTATTACCAAAATAGGACAAAACATCAAATACGACTTAAAGATTTTAGCCAATTACAAAATTGAAATAAAAGGTCCTTTGTTTGATACTATGATCGCTCATTATTTGATTAATCCTGATATGCGTCATAATATGGATGTCTTATCCGAAACCTATTTACAGTACAGTCCTAAATCCATTGAAACTTTAATTGGAAAAAAAGGGAAAAATCAACTATCAATGCGCCAAGTAGCATTAGAAGACATTAAGGAATACGCCGTAGAAGATGCTGATATCACATATCAACTAAAAGAACACTTCCAACCTATTTTAGAACGAGTAGGAACTAAAAAATTATTCGACGAAATAGAAATTCCATTAGTACAAGTTTTAGCAGACATGGAACGAGAAGGCATCAACCTAGACCAAGAATTTTTAAAATCTATGTCTACAGATATGCAAAAAGAAATCGAAACCATAGAGAATCAAATATACGAACAAGCAGGTGAAAAATTTAATTTAGCCTCACCCAAGCAACTAGGAGATATTTTATTTGAGAAACTTCAAATTGGAGGAACAAAACAAAAAAAAACCAAAACAGGACAATACGCTACAGGTGAAGAAGTCCTAAGCTACCTTGCTAACGATCATAAAATAGTACAAGATATTTTAGAATGGCGCCAACTTGTAAAACTAAAAAGTACTTATGTAGACGCGCTTCCCCAACAAATTAACAACAAAACAGCTCGTGTTCATACTGACTATATGCAAACTGTAGCTGCTACAGGAAGATTAAGTTCTAACAATCCTAACTTACAAAATATCCCCATTAGAACAGAAAGAGGTCGTCAAATCCGCAAAGCATTTATTGCCCGTGATGAAAACCACACCCTTCTTTCTGCCGATTATTCACAAATTGAATTACGTATTATAGCAGCACTTTCTGGAGAGGATACTATGATTTCTGCTTTTCAAAACAACGAAGATATACACAAAAGTACTGCTGCAAAAGTTTTCAACGTTCCACTAGATGAAGTAACAAAAGAACAACGCAGTAATGCAAAAACAGTTAACTTCGGTATCATTTATGGCGTTTCAGCTTTTGGTTTAAGCAATCAAACTTCATTATCAAGAAAAGAAAGTGCCGAGCTCATTGACGCTTATTACAAAACCTACCCTAAATTAAAATCATACATTACAAGTCAAATTGATTTTGCTCGTGAAAACGGTTATGTAGAAACCATATCAGGCCGTCGTCGTTATTTAAAAGATATTAATTCAGCTAACGCTGTAGTTCGAGGAGCAGCAGAACGAAATGCGGTAAACGCCCCTATCCAAGGAAGTGCAGCCGATATTATTAAAATAGCCATGATTAATATCCATGAACGCTTAAAAGAAGAAAACTACCAATCAAAAATGTTGCTTCAGGTTCATGACGAATTAGTATTTGATGTACACAATTCCGAACTAGAAAAAATCAAACCCATGATAAAAAAAGAAATGGAAAACGCCTTTCGACTGGCAGTTCCTCTAGAAGTAGAAATAGGTTTAGGTAAGGATTGGCTAGAAGCGCATTAGATCGTATACTAACAACAACAACTTTCATTTTTTTGAAAATAAAAACAATCTTCTTTAATACAAATGAAAGTTGTTGTTGTTTTTTAAAATACTTCCAAATCAAACGTCTTATAAAACATTTTTTTAAATTAATATCCACCCTTAATTCTAACAAAGAAAAGCC
This sequence comes from Flavobacterium columnare NBRC 100251 = ATCC 23463, assembly GCF_002530675.1. Taxonomy (GTDB): domain Bacteria; phylum Bacteroidota; class Bacteroidia; order Flavobacteriales; family Flavobacteriaceae; genus Flavobacterium; species Flavobacterium columnare. The sequence goes on along the minus strand of NZ_PCMX01000074.1, from coordinate 6,601 downwards.
CTTGATAATCAACAAATAAACAAACGCATAACAACTACAAACCTACACAAGCCTCTAATTACTTACAAACACTTCTAAATAAAACAAAAAAGTTAACCTCCTGAAAAGCAATAAAAAAGAAAAACATTAAACCTATTTGCTTTATAAATAAATAATTGTACTTTTGCACTCCCTTAATTGGGAATGGAATGTTTAATTAAAAAGTAATTATTGTGAACACATTAAGCTACAAGACAGTATCAGCAAACAAAGCTACTGTAGACAAACAGTGGATTGTTGTAGACGCTGAAGGCCATAACTTAGGTCGTCTTGCTTCAAAAGTTGCTATGCTTTTAAGAGGTAAGTACAAACCAAGTTATACGCCACACGTGGACTGTGGAGATAATGTAATTATTATCAACGCGGAAAAAATCAACCTTACAGGTAACAAGTTAGAGGACAAAACTTATGTTCGTCACACAGGTTACCCAGGAGGTCAAAGAACATTAACAGCTAAAGTAATGCAACAAAAAAACCCTGCATTATTAGTAGAAAAAGCTGTAAAAGGAATGTTGCCTAAAAACAAATTAGGTGCTCAATTATTCCGTAATTTGAGTGTAAATGTAGGTTCAGAGCACAAACATGCGGCTCAAACACCTAAAACCGTTAATCTAAACGATCTTAAGTAATGGGAGTTATTCACAAAATCGGTAGAAGAAAATGTGCTGTGGCACGTATTTATGTATCAGAAGGTACAGGAAACATTACTGTAAACAAAAAAGCATTTGAAACTTACTTCCCTACTGCAACTTTACAGTACAAAGTTATGCAACCATTAGCAATGACTGAAAACGCTTCAAACTTTGACGTAAAAATCAATGTATATGGTGGCGGTACAACAGGTCAGGCAGAAGCTGTACGTATGGCTATTGCTCGTGCTATGTGTGAAGTAGGAGAAGGAAACAGAGCTATCTTAAAACCTGAAGGATTATTAACTCGTGATCCTCGTATGGTTGAGCGTAAAAAATTCGGTCAGAAGAAAGCTCGTAAGAGATTCCAATTCTCTAAACGTTAATATTTATTATTATTTATTAAAAAAAACTAAGTTATGTTGCTTTTCCGTGCTGAGGCCGGAGATTAGTTTAGCATCTAAATGGGTTGAGGTTATAAAAATTATTTTTTCTAATCTAAATTTAAAGACACATTGCTAATTCAACAGAACGTAAACTATTTCTAAAAATGGCAAATAAAGTAGAAGTTAAAGAATTACTAGAAGCAGGTGTTCATTTCGGACACATGACTAGAAAGTGGGATCCAAACATGGCTCCTTACATCTACATGGAGCGTAATGGTATCCACATTATCAACCTATACAAAACTGCAGCTAAAATTGAAGAAGCTAATGAAGCTTTAAAAAAAATTGCTGCATCTGGTAGAAAAGTTTTATTCGTTGCTACCAAAAAACAAGCAAAAGATATCGTAGCTGAAAAAGCTAAAGCGGCTAACATGCCTTACATCACTGAAAGATGGCCAGGTGGTATGTTAACAAACTTCGTTACAATTCGTAAAGCTGTTAAAAAAATGGCTTCTATCGACAGAATGAAGAAAGACGGTACATTTGACACTTTATCTAAAAAAGAAAAGTTACAAATCGAGCGTTTACGTGCTAAGTTAGAAAAAAACTTAGGCTCTATCGCTGATATGTCAAGATTACCAGCTGCATTATTTGTAGTTGATATCAAAGCTGAACACATCGCAGTAAAAGAAGCTCAAAAATTAAACATTCCAGTATTTGCAATGGTAGATACCAACTCTGACCCTCGTCAAGTTGATTATGTTATCCCTGCAAATGATGACGCTTCAAAATCTATTGATAAAGTATTATCATTAGTAACTGCTGCTATCACTGAAGGCTTATCAAACAGAACTTCAGAAAAAGAAGTAGAAGCAACTGAAGAAGCAAAAGCAGCTCCTGCAGCTACAACTTCTGAAAAATAATATTTTTAGATTCCAATCGCAGTTCCAAATTCCATAAAATCATCAAAATTGATAATTTATTAACGTTGGAATTTGGAATTAGTCGATTGGAATTTTTTACTTTTTAAAATTATTAAAATAATCAAAATAAAATAGTATGTCAACAATCACTGCTGCAGACGTAAATAAATTAAGACAAATTACAGGTGCCGGAATGATGGACTGTAAAAAAGCATTGACTGAAGCTAACGGAGATTTCGATTTAGCAATTGAAAACTTACGTAAAAAAGGTCAAAAAGTAGCTGCTAACCGTTCTGATAGAGAGTCTACTGAAGGAGCTGCTATTGCTGCTGTAAATGCAGACAAAACCGTTGGTGTAGTTATTACATTAAACTGCGAAACTGACTTCGTAGGTAAAAACGAAGGTTTCGTAAAATTAGCTACTGATTTAGCTAGTCAAGCTTTAGCGTATGCTACAAAAGAAGAATTACTAGCTTCTGACTTTGGTGGTATTACTGTAGCTGACAAATTAATTGAACAAACAGGTGTAATTGGTGAGAAAATAGAAATCGGTTCTTTTGAAAGATTAGAAGGCGCTTTCATAGGTTCTTACATCCACGCTGGGAATAAGATTGCTACTTTAACTGCTTTATCTGCAAACGTAGAAGGTGCTGAAGAAGTTGCTAAAAGTGTTTCTATGCAAGCTGCTGCTATGAACCCTATTGCTTTAAATGAAGAAGGTGTTGATGCAGCTATAATCGAAAAAGAAATTGAAATTGCTAAAGATCAATTAAGAGCCGAAGGTAAACCAGAAGCAATGTTAGACAATATTGCCAAAGGTAAATTAAACCGTTTCTTCAAAGACAATACTTTAGTAAATCAGGATTTTATCAAAGATAGCTCTATGAGCGTTGCTCAGTACGTTAAAACAGCTGATGCTGGCTTAACTGTTACAGGTTTCAAGAGAGTTGCTTTAGGCTAATTCAATTACCTCAATATATATAAGCCCCTTTTTTGGGGCTTTTTATTTTTATAAAATAAATTTTTAGTAAAACAATCTTGTAATTGATATTATAGTTTTAAACGCAGATTACCCATTAGAAACTTATTACAGATGGAAACAACTTTGAATCTAAAAAGCACTCTATTTTTTATCCTCAACAAAACCACATATATAGAAAAAAATCCACACCTCTTTATCTTTTTCACCCTTTTCATCTCCATCATACACTAACGCATAATCTAAATTAAACCTAAATACCACATAAGACGCAAACCAAGTCAACGGTCAAGGCGAATCCTCTTCTCCTCTATACCATTCCCTCCCTCTTTATCGCTCATTCTCTACAAATAAAGCGATTTGTAAAATATTTCACCTACAAATTCAGTATTAATACGATATAACAAACGCCTGAAAACCTTCAACTCAAATAAGAAAACAATCAATATTAAATAAAAAATAAATTTTGTTTAAATTTCATTTCTAAATCTGCTTTTTTTTCACTAACTTTAGTATCATATTAACCAAAAACACACGCTTATGTCAGATTTTTTACAACAATTCGGTGAGGACCTAAAAAAAAACGTCCCAGGTTTAATTGCAGTAGCAATAGCAGAAATTAAAAGTGGAATATCGTATTACACTTTATCAACAAATCCAGATTTTGATCCAGAGTTAGCCTCTGCTTTTAATTTAGAAGTAGTAAAAGCTAAGTTAAATGCTATCAATGCACTTGGTCTTGATGAGCATATAGAAGATATTATGATCAATCTTAACAGCCAAATACACATCATTGATATTTCTGAAAACAATGAATACTTTATATACTTGGCCGTTGATTCGAGAAAAGCGAACTTAGGTATGACGAAAGCATTATTAAACAAATACAAAAAAGATATTACAAAAAAGATGTAAGACTTTTCCTTTTTAAGAAGGTTGTCTAAAAAGCAAAACAAATCGTTTAATTTATCACTTTACCCATAATTGACTGTATAACGAACTCTTATTGGGTCCAAATGATGTGTTTTATAACTTTTCAGACAACCTCTTTTTATTAATTCTTCTTTTTCAAATTTCACAACAAAATACAACATCTAATTTAAGCATCCTAAGCGTGAAAATTAAACTAAAAAACTTAATGTCCTTGATCTATTTATAAAAAAGATATAAAAACAATGAATCCAAAACAGTCTTTATGTCTTCTTAGTACATCTTATTAAACTCAGATTACATTTCAGAAATTTAGTATAGATAAAAAGGCCATCGAATCTAAAAAAAGTACTTCATTTTTTTATCCTCAATATGGTAAAACTACAGTTGGGGTAAAAAATTCCTGTGTCATTTTAACTTTTTTACCCTTTTCAGATTCATCACAAAATTTGGGATTAAAACAACTATTTAAATTGCTCCTATCAAGACATAAGGTATTGCAAAAAATCAAACAATAGATCTCCAAAATTTATATTAACAGTCTAATTACCTGATAAGTAATTTTTATTATTTCTAAATAAAAATTAGTAATTATAGAATTTTTTCTACAATAAAAATCGCTAAAAAATCACTTCTCTAATTTACATTTGTATTGAAATTTAACCCTTAATACTTATTTGAAATGTCAGATTTTTTAAAACAATTTGGAGATGATTTAAAAAGCAATATCCCAGGCTTTTTAGCAGTTGCGGTTGCAGAAATTAAAAGTGGAATTTCATATTACACATTGTCTGCAGACCCAAATTTTGACCCAGAACTAGCTTCTGCTTTTAACCTAGAAGTGGTAAAAGCTAAATTAAATGCCATTAGCGCATTAGGATTAAACGAAACTATTGAGGATATCATGATCAACCTGAAATCTCAAATACATATTATTGATATTTCTGAAAATAATGAATACTTCATTTATTTGGCGGTTGACTCTAATAGAGCAAATTTAGGAATGACTAAAGCTTTATTAAACAAATACAAAAAAGACATTACAAAGAAAATGTAATATCCTTTAAATCAAAGCCTCTCCCATAAACCATCTCATACAGATGGTTTTTCTTTTTTATTAAAATTAAAAAACATCTATAGAAAGCTTTCTACAACTAAAAAATTTAAACAAACTTATATTTAGGTATATTTGTAATATAAAACTCACACTCTAAAACCCTCATTTATGTCCGATTTTTTAAAACAATTTGGAGAAGACCTAAAAAGCAATGTTCCTGGATTTATAGCCGTTGCAATTTCAGAAATTAAAAGTGGAATATCGTACTATACCTTATCTGCTAATCCAAATTTTGACCCTGAATTAGCTTCTGCTTTTAATCTAGAAGTAGTAAAAGCTCAATTAAATGCAATTAACGCATTGGGGTTAAAAGAAACTATTGAAGACATAATGATTAACCTTAAGTCTCAGATTCATATTATTGATATTTCTGAAAATAACGAGTATTTCATTTATCTAGCAGTTGACTCCAATAGAGCAAATTTAGGGATGACTAAGGCTTTATTAAACAAATACAAAAAAGATATTACAAAGAAAATGTAACATTCTCCCAATTTTAAAGCTGTCTATTTTAGACAGCTTTAAAATTGAAATAAAATTAAAAAAACGATCGAAAATCATATTCGTATGTTAAATCCCTAAAGAAAACTTATTTTTCGTTCAGCACACTTACTCTATATTTCTATTTTTAAATAGCCGAAAAAGTTTTTATATAAAATCTGAAATCGAATTCATCCCTTATAGCCATTACAAAATCTTTCTTTAAGCTTTTATCCAATCAAAGTTTTACTAAGGTTTAAAATACACTCTATTTTTAACAGTCATAATTTTAAACACAATATTAATATCTGATAGTTGCAAACTATAATCTATCCTATTAGCTCTTACAAAATAGCTTTATGTAATCAATCGTTTTAAAATACTTTTTATAACATCCTACTTCATATAGATTCCTATTTATATAGTATTATTAAAAACGATATGTATTTCATTTTTTATAACTCTTAACTTATTTTAAGTTTAAAATCACCAGTTCCTATTTGTACTACCTATAAAAAATATCCTACCCTACTTTTTTCAACTATTTAACATTGAAATGAATGATTTTATAAAACAAACACTAGGGAATCTTACAAGTAAAATACATTTTTTTATTCTTATAAAACCTTCTTCTCCTAAAACACAAAGTATGTACAAGGCAGAATCTTTATTTAGAAATAATAAAAATTAACACCTAATGTTATTTTTTAACAAAACCAACAGATAAAAAACAACATATATTATATAACTTTGTGTTAGAAATTTAACCCCTTATATTTATTTAAAATGTCAGATTTTTTGAAACAATTTGGAGAAGATCTTAAAGATAATGTACCTGGATTCTTAGCTGTTGCCGTTGCAGAAGTAAAAAGTGGAATATCTTACTATACTTTATCTGCAGAACCTAATTTTGACCCAGAATTAGCCTCAGCTTACAACCTAGAAGTAGTAAAAGCTAAATTAAATGCCATTGAAGCATTAGGATTAGGTGAAACAATAGAAGATATTATGATTAATTTGAAATCACAGATTCACATTATTGATATTTCAGAAAATAATGAATATTTTATTTATCTAGCCGTAGACTCTACAAAGGCAAATTTAGGAATGACTAAAGC
>NZ_PCMX01000073.1 GCF_002530675.1 Flavobacterium columnare NBRC 100251 = ATCC 23463 | reverse complement strand
ACTTTTGTTCTTGATCCGTTTTTACCAACTATTTTTGACTATTAAACCGGAAAATAAAAAAGCCTTGAATTTCTTCAAGGCTTTGAGCGGAAGACGAGGCTCGAACTCGCGACAACCAGCTTGGAAGGCTGGAGCTCTACCAACTGAGCTACTTCCGCATTGCTGGTGCAAATATAAGCAGATTTTCTTTATATTTCCAAATCTTAAATGACTTTATTTTTAAAAAAAATATACTTTATTTTTCAAATGACTAGCAATCAAAAAAATACAACAAAATAAATTTTTAAACTTTTTAAAATAAATGTCTATTTTAGCATCCCAACACAAGAACTAGTCTTACTATTGCACCTAATAGGATTAATTAATTTTAGTATTTAAATAAAACGATCAGGTTCACTCGTTAAGGATGACAAAATCATAAACTTTTAAACAGTCTTATTTTGTTTTTTTTACATATTGAGTTAAAATAACAATGTATTGTCCTTCAACTCTTCCTTCAATTTGTTCAGGATTATCCCAAACCAACTTTATGTTATGTACAGCCGCTCCTCTTTTAGCTGTAAAATTAGCTCCTTTTACATCAAGGTCTTTAATTAAAACAACAGAATCACCATCCTGAAGCACATTTCCGTTGGAATCTTTGTGTACAATTGTATCCTCCTGTACCCCTTCTCCAGTTGCTTTTGCCCATTCCAATGATTCATCGTCTAAGTACATCATATCAACTAAATCCGTTTTGTTTAGTCGGGTAAGCATACGCCAAGACACTATTTGTACTGGTAAATGTTCATTCCACATAGAATCAGACAAACAATGCCAATGATTCGCGTCTGTTAATTCTGGATTGTTAATTTGATCTACACAGGTTTTACAGGCCAATATAGAATCTTCTAAACTTTCAGTTGTTTTGGGAGCTACTGTATAAACTTGTAAATCGTGTTCAGTTCCGCAAAGTTCGCATTTTGAATTACTACGATCCTTTAACTTTTTTTCAACAACACTCATTACAGATTAAAAACAGCACTTAGATTAACATAAAACTGATTATTTAAACGATCAAATCCAACTGGGTCTTTTTTGTATTTGGCAAAAGGCACTCCTGTTTCTACTTGTAAGCCAAATCCTTCTGAAAAGAAATAACGAGCTCCTAAATGTCCTCCAAAGTTTCTTAATCCTAAATCTAAACCTGGATACACATCTATCTGCTCTGGCAATGTTAAAACTTTACCAATATTGGCATTAAATCGAGCTTTAAGATCTGCTCTGTCTAAAAAGTCATAATCATCCCCTTCAATTGATTTAACACCTAATAAGTAATTTGCTACAACTCCTACCGAAATATTTTCTCCCAATCCAAAATCTGTTCCTACATTTAGACCCGTTCCTCCTGATTGCAAATTAGCACCTACATGAAACTTTGTATCTCCTTTACCCTTATAAGCTTCTTGAGCCTGTGACATGAATCCTATTAGAGTTGCTACTAAAATAAAAACTTTTTTCATAACTATTTTTTTTAGCAAATATATAAACTTGTATTTAATTTCTACCTTTTTCATTTGGGTAGAGTGTATAGATAGGATCACTTTGCCAAAATTCTTTTTTTTCAAGATTTAAGATTGTAATACACCCTTTAAAGGCAGCTCCTGTATCTAGGTTCCAAACATTAGCTTTTTTTAAAGGAGTTGTAATATCTAAATTTGTAACGGGAGTATGGCCTATAAAAATTTCTTTATATACTTGTAAGCGTTTAGGAAAAAATGCACTTTCAGAACTTATATCAGGATCTAAACACAATGCCATTTCCCATAGTGTTCTGTCCCAATAAAGCAATCTTGGATAATATTCGTATTCTACTCCCTTTAAGTTAGTAAATCCTGCATGCACAAAAAGTCTATTTTTATTATCTAAGTAATAATCTTTTAAACTAGATAAAAAATGAATATGCTTATTTCTAATTTCTATGCTTATATTTTCATAAGCTTCAATCGTTGATCTTCCCCCACTGTTATACCACAACAGGTTTTCATTCTGATTTTTTAGCCAATCTAAAAGTAACTCATCATGATTTCCTCTTATATAAATACAATTGTAATACTTTTTTAAATCAATTAAAAAATCTAAAACCAGAGGACTTTCGCTCCAACCATCTACATAGTCTCCTAAAAAAATAAGTGTATCTCCTAGTTTCAAAGGAGTTAAACGGATTACTTGTAGCAGTCCTTTGTATGCCCCATGAATGTCTCCTATTATATAAACTGCCATAAATGTTAAAAATATTTAACAAAATGTACGGAAAAACCGTAACGTATTCAAAAAAAAAACAATTAATTTCACATCCTAAGTAACTGATTTAAAATCAATAAATTATGAAGGAAATCTATTTATTTTCAGGTATGTTTTTACTGTTTATTTCTCCTATAACTTGTACTGAAAACGGAGGTGGATCTTATTCTATAGACCCTACTGTTAGGATGTCTGAAGAGCAAAAAACTCTTCTGAATGAATCCAATTATACCTTAGAGTACACCGCAGATGGAGAACCAATAATTAGACCTAAAAAACCTGAATAGTCTATTCTATAAAAATTTAATTACCATTTTATAAATATAAAACATTTATAGACTTTAAAAATCAATTTTATAACACAAATAAAAATCAACAAATTATGAAAAAAATCTATTTATTTTCGGGTATGTTTTTACTATTTATTTCTCCTATAACTTGTACAGAAAACGGAGATGGATCTTATTCTATAGACCCTACTGCTAGAATGTCTGAAGAACAAAATTCTCTTCTAAATCAATCCAATTACTCCTTAGAGTACGACACAGATGGAGAACCTATTCTTAGACCTAAGAAACCAGAATAGTATCATACAAAATTGAATTATCTTTCTACAAATCTAAACAACCACCACAAAACTCATTTGAATTAGTTTATCACAATTTAGAATCTTTTTATTAATAGTAATACATCAAGAGTTTTGCCTTCATTTAAAAAACATATCAATAAAGTTTTTATTAAATTTGGTAAAAAAAACTTGAATAAATACAAATACTTACTAATACTCTTTTTAACCCTTTTTCTGTTTTCTTGTAAAAACGAGGCAGAGATGGATCATGATCTAAAAATTAAAAAATATTTAGACAGCTCTAACACCCCAAATTCGTCAAAAAAAGATAAAGAAAAAGATATTCATATAATTGAAAATGAGTTACAAAAAAGCATACATAATACTTCCAGCCTTAGAGAAAATTATTTCAAACTGGCTGGAAAGTATTATAATCTAGGTGATTCAGAAAATTATCTTCGCGTTTCAAGATTAGCCTTTCAACTTTCAAAAAAAGCTAAAGATTCTGCAAATATAGCAAGAGGCTATCATTATATTGGAGATTATTATTATTTAAACTTCAAAAACGATAGCGCCTACTATTACTATACTAAATCTGAAAAAAACTACGAGTCTTTAAAAAAAACCGAAGAATTAACTCGTGTAAAGTTTTCTAAAGCAGAGATTTTATTATATGAAAAAGATTTTTCGGGTGCAGAGGTTGAATTCATAAAAGTTTTAAAAATTGCAAAAATCCTTAATGACACAAGACTTATATATGATTGTTATTTAAATCTTGGTAATGTGCTTGTAGGTTTAAATAGTCCTGACGAAGCTATTATATATTATAACAAAGCCTTATCTATTGTAAGTTTATTAATAAAAGATCCGCAGTATGAAGCACTAAAAGCACAAATTTATAATTTTTTAGGAAAAGCTTATACAAAGAAAAAAGCCTATCATGAAGCAATTGCCCAATATGAGGAAGGTCTATTCTTTACCAGTCCTGAAAAAATTGGTTCTTACACCTACTCATCACTCATTAGTAATAAGGCTTATGCCGAAATGCAGTTAGATAATTTAGAAATAGCAGAAGAAAAGCTTTATGAGTCATTGGAAATTAGGAAAAAAGAAAACAACATACCTGGCATTGTTCTGTCAAATATTTATTTAGGCGAACTTTATTTGTATAAAAAAAACACTACAAAAGCTATCTATTTTCTAAGAAATGCTAAACAAATTGCATCTAAGAATAAAATTCTTGAAGATGAATTAAGAGCATTAAGATTATTATCAAAAATAGATAAAAAGAATCAATATAATTTATACGAAGAATACATTAATTTAAGCGATAGTATACAAACCGTTGAATTTAACAAGCGCAATAGTTTTGCTAGAATTGAGTATGAAACAGATGAAATTCTAACCGAAAAAAAGATCATCCAAGAGGAAAAAGATGAGATTTCTTCGCAAAGGTGGCTTATTTTATTTGGAAGTTCTGGAATGATTATCCTATTAATCTTATTATATAACAATAAAAGTCAAAGTAGTAAAAACAAACAACTTCAGTTTGAAAGAGAACAACAAGAAAGTAATGAGCAAATTTATAAATTAATGCTCCAACAACAACATTTGATAAATGATACCAGACAACAAGAAAAAAAGAGGATATCTCAAGAGTTACATGACGGAGTTATGAGCAAACTAACCAGTACTCGATTGAATTTGTTTATATTATCAAAAAGACAAGACCCAGAAACCATTCAGAAGTGTTTAAAACATATAGAAAATATTCAAAATATAGAAAAAGAATTACGTAACATTTCGCATGATTTGAATCAAGACACTTTCTTAGAAAAAGAAAGCTTTAAGTTGATCATTCAAAATCTATTTGAAGACTATTGCAACGCAATTAATATAGAATACATACTAGAAATGGATCCGAATATTATTTGGGAAGCTATTGAAACTTCAACAAAAATAGACATCTATAGAATTTTACAAGAATCCCTTCAAAATACGTATAAATACTCTCATGCAACATTAGTAATTTTATCAATAAAAAGAGTACTTGATCGTTTAATTATAGACATAGAAGACAACGGAGTTGGTTTTGATATAAATAAAGTAAAAGAAGGAATAGGTATCAAGAATATAAATTCAAGAGCTAAGTCTATGAATGGAGAGGTAAAATTTTACTCAACTATTAACAAAGGGACTCATATAAATTTATCATTGCCATACTAACAAAATTAACTTTAAATATACCATGGACATTAGAATACTTATAGTAGATGATCACCCTTCTATGATTGAAGGTTATAAAGTAATTCTTTCATACAACGATTTTGGATACAACATCGATATACGGTTGCTTATAATTGTGAAAGTGCTTTAAAACTGATAGAATCAAACGCTCATTTTGATGTGGCTTTTTTAGATCATAACTTACCTCCATACAAAGAGGGCAGCATAGAAAATGGCATTGATCTAGCTAAAATAATGAGGAAAAACAGACCTAACACAAAAATTGTTTTTCTTACGTCTCATTCTGAATCTATTATTTTATTAGATATGATAAAACGTGTAAATCCAGATGGGATATTAGTAAAAAGTGATTTTACCGCAGATGAATTATTAATAGCTTTCGACAAAATCGTGAAAGGACAAAATTACCGAAGTCTTACAGTGGATCATAATGTAAAAGAATTATTATCTAATAAGGCTTATTTGGATGAAACGAATCGTCAGATCATTTCTTTACTTTCTAAAGGGATAAAAACCAAAAATATTCCGAATTATCTAAATCTTTCTATGAGCTCTATTGAAAAAAGAAAAGCAAATATTAAGAAATTCTTAGACATTGAAATCGGAAGTGACGAAGATATCGTAAGAGCAGCAAAAAAGGCAGGAGTTATTTAAACTCCTGTTTGCTTAATTGTTCATTAAACTTGATTAATAAACTTTTTATTTTATCATTAATTTCATGAAAATCTAAACGGTCTTTTGTTTGATACATTAGCATCATTATATATTTTTTTTCTAAAATAGACTCCGTAAAACCTTCCTTATTCAAACGATATACCTCTCTTAATACACGTTTGTAATAGTTTCTATCTACCGCCTTCTTAAAGTATTTTTTAGAAACGGATACTCCTATTTGTAGGTTTGTATTGGTGTTTTTTAACTCCGATACCTCAGCAAAAACTAGACGCAAAGGATATTTTGAAACGGATTTTCCATTTGTAAACAAATAGTCAATCAGTGTTCTGCTTTTTAACTTTTCATAGGTAGGGTAATTCTGCTTCATCGGAACAAAGATAAAAAGTATATTAAAAGGGCGAATCATTTATAACAAAAAAGACCGTCTAATGACGGTCTTTTTAATAAAAAATTAGGAAAATATTACTTAATAACAATTTTTTTACGAATTTTATTTTTATTCTCGGTAGTTAGCTCTAACAAATAAGTACTTGGTTTTAATCCTGATAAATCAACTGTTCTAATTTTCTCTTTAGATTCTAAAACTTTTTTCCCTACTAAATCGTATATAACTACTTCTCCTTCTTTGTTTAATAATATCGTTTGTCCTTCCTCTACTGGATTCGGATAAACAGAAATTATTTCATTTTCAAAACTATCATTAGAAAGAGCGGATTCTAAATTTACTTCATAATAGGTTTTTGATAGTGTATTTTCTGCGACTACACAAATAATAACGGGCTGTCCATCATAGTTTAATGCAACTGTTTTATTATTTAATTGTTTTACTCCATCTACAAAAACAGTAGCATTTGGAGAGGTTTCAAAAGTTGCAATTAAATTAGAGAGATTGGCATTTCCTGCATTTCCAACCACATTTACTCCATTAATAACGGTTTCTATATTTTTACCTAAAGCGTTATTATCTGCACTCAAAAACTTATAGCTAATTAATTTTGATTCTGTATTTAACCCTTTTTTAATTCTTATGATATAGTGTTCAAACACATTTAAATTCAATCCTGACCCGAGAATTGTAAATCCAAAGTCTGTTGGAACGTTGTTTTCTGTTACACCTGAAAGTTGTACAACATTATTAATCGTTGCACTAGAAACTATATTAGTAGTAAAATTAAAAATAGTTTTTGTTAAGTCAAATGTATCAGGCACATAAAACGTATAGGTCTTAGTAGCTTCATCATAAACTTTTTCTGACTGCCCTATCATATCTAAACTATTTAATAACTTAGGCGTTTGAAGGAAATTTACGCCTGTATTAGTAGCCTTGGCAGTATTGTCTAAAGCAGACTTATCATATACAAAAACTTCTTCTGCTTCAGCTATTGGAAGATAAAACAGTAAATTTTCTTCATTTCCTAAAAATTTAGTATTCTGATTATTAGCAATATCTACTGCTGATCTTTCAGTATTCCAAACTCTGATTTCGTCAATATACCCATTAAATCCTCTGGTTAGAGTTGCATTATTACCGATTAGTAAGGGAGAAGTATTATTAGCTTTTACAGCCCCAACTGTTCCAGAAACCAATCTTGTAGGGACTTCAACGCCGTTGATGTACACTTTATATTGATTGGTTTTACTTACTGTTACGGCAATGTGCGTCCATTCATTTAACCTTATGGTATTTGCTGCTGTATTTAAAGCAAATGTTTCGGAATTTTTAGTTACACTTATAATTAAACTATTTTCTTTATATAGTGAATGTCCTTCATTATTATTTATAAATGCAGTGATATTTCCTTTATCAAAAAATCTACCAAAAACAGGAGCTGGCGCTTTTTGATTAATCCATGTTTCGAAAGTAAATCCATTGGTTAATTCAAACAACTGATTTGTTTTAGTAATCAATAGATCATCATTACCATCAAAATTAGCTACTTTGTTTGGTATATTTTGTGCTACGTGCTTAATTGTTAGAACTTTCTTGTTATTACTAATATTTTCATCACCAACTAATTGGGTATATGCTTCTATTGTATATTCTTGAATCGCTCTTAAATCGGCTTCTGTTGTAAACGAAACAATAGCTTCGCTTGCAGGATTAACATCTGTTGTTACTGTTTGTTTAACTTCTGCACCGCTATTTATTTTATAAGCAATATCAAAGTTCTTTAAAGGAACTAATGAATTATTTTTAATTTTAACAGTTACAACACTTGTATTGTTAAGTCTTGGACGTAAATCAAGGATTTCAACCATTTCAACATCTGCAACTGGAGGTTCTTGAACATTTAAGGTGTATTCTTCAATTTCAAAATCATTTCTTGAAGTTGTTAATCCGTCCTTTGTTGGACCTAACACTACATTAAAAGATTCTGCTTGATCTCTAAACATGTGTATAAAACGAACTGCATGATTTCCTGTTGGTATATCAGAAGGAATAGAAACTCCTACTGTATTGTTTTGAACATTTTTAAAATAGTGTGTATTTCGAGTAGATGCAAAACTCGCTTCGTTTGCTTCTGTATTTACCCAATATTTACCCTCATAATATTCATCACTAAAATTACCATCATTATTTAGATCTATAACCATAATGGTAAACACTCCTGTACTTAGTGTTAAAGATCTAGTTAAAGGCAAATCACTCTTAGAAATAACAATATTAGGCGAATAAACTTTTGTTTTAAATACTGGGATAGATAGATTTTTAAAATTTGAATACCCTGTTACTCCACTTGCATTAGAGAATGTATTCCAATTTAAGTTAGTAATTGCATATCCGTCTGTATTAACATTTTCTGGTAATTTATATTTATTGTATACTTTTTTCTCTTTCGTATTATTAGTTAGGTTCGTATCAACTTCATTGATACCAGCATTAACTATATATGCAAAATTTTCATCAGGATTAGTCGTCAAATCTACTTTTGTAGTAAACGTATATTCTTTTTGTTCTAAACCATTAATAGAAGCAATTACTTCCTCTACTTTTGGTCCTCCATTAATCTGATAAAATACAGGTAAATTAGATCTGGCATCAGAAGAGTAATTTTTAACTACAACTGTTACAGCTGTTTCTGTAGTTTTTTTTCCTAATGTTTCAGGTTTTGTTATAGATATTATTCCCGCATCTACAAAAGGTACATAGTCAACACATGTAATGTTTGCTACCCACCCACTTTTTGCTACTGCATCATCGGGTACAAATTCAAATGTTAATTCTCCATTAGTAGCTGATGAAGTTATAGAGGCTGGAATAGTGCTTCCTGTATAAGACGCAATTAATGGCGATTTGTTATCTGGACCATTGTATATATTTAGATAATCCCAACGGTCTTCTAAATCAAAACTTGTAAAATCTACTCTTACTTTTTTACCAGCAACTGAGGATCTAAAAGTAGCTATTTTTGCTGCTGTTGGACTTGGTATACTTCCGTAATTGGCAAAACGTCCTCCATCATCAGTAAAAACAACATCACATTTAGTATGTACAATTGTAGGAGAACTGATTGCAATATCTGAGCCATTATTGGTACGATTAAAACTATATGTGTTATTTGCTGGATTCGTGTCTCCAATCATATTAGCTTTTACTACTACAGTATATCTTCCTAATGTACTCATATCTTGAGTTTTTGTAAAATCGTAGCTGAAACGTGCCATAGGGGCAATAGGCCCTGGTATAACTTCATTAATAGGCGCTCCTCCATTTATTGTATAAGATACTGGTATATTCGAAATTTCATTAGCACTATAATTAAGCAAACTAACAGAAACCTTTACAGCTGTTGAAGTACTTGAAAGTTTTGAATCACTAGTAGAAGCAAAATTAATCCCTAGATCATCTGTTGCCTCATATAACATTACGTTATCTATACTTAATACATTGGTCAGTCTTTTATTTGAGGATGTAATCTTGAGATCCTTGTCATCCATAACCGTTTCAAAAACAAGATTTATCTTACCCCCTGCATAAGCACTTAAATCATAAATAGGCGTTCCAGAACCAGATATTCCAGTAATAAATTTATATCCTTGGTCACTTACTAATTCTGTACCATTAACAAGAACTCTTAAGAAAATTTTATCTAACAAGAAATTAGGGTTTTCGTAACGTACATCATATTTTAAGCGTACTTTTTTTCCTGCAAGAGCAGTGGCATCAAATTCACAAAATGTAGCTTTTTTGATATACGTTGGATTATCTTTAAAAGCATTTGTAGTTGATGTACTACCAAATCCTGATACAGAAGATGCAACCCATGGTGTTGTTCCTGCTATCCCATTACTTAAAAACACAACTGCATTTCTGTCTTTTGGCGTTGAATAAGTAATAGATGCTTTGGCTGTTGGATTACTTGTTAAGACAATGTTAGCAGCACTTAATGTTTCAAAGTCTTCTTTGTATGGTAAACTATTAACTGTTAAGTCTTTTGAGTTTAAAGGATTTAATATTATTGCAATTGCCCTTTCAGAAACAGCATTAGTTGTTAAACTGATTGCTCTTACTGTATAAACATTCTTATTTGTAGTATTTATAGTATATTCATTTGTAGGTGTTTCTGCTATAACTTCAAAATCTTCACCATTGGCACTCAATTTTAAAACTTCATATTTTGCATTAGGAATGGCATCCCAAATTAATTTAAAATTAGTAACACCACAAGCTTCAACTGTTTCTGATTTCAAATTTACGGGTCTAGGCATCAACGTAAATACTTGTTTTGAAGTAGCTGTTTTGAATGCGTTTAAAATTCTTATCTTAAAATTAGTTCCAACTTCATTGGGTACTGTCCAGAGATAAGTTCTTGCTTCTGCAGGCAATTCTGCTATTTGTTTATAGCTATTTCCTCCATCATTTGAATATTCTAAAACAAAAGGCTTTGCCTCTCCTACATAGTCCCAACGAATAAATTCTTTTGTTCCTGGAATTAATTTTTCATTTCCTATAGGATACGTTAATTTAAACTCAGGTTTTATATAATCATACGCTACTGAAAATTCTTGCGAATTTAATGGAATATTTTTACCATTAACAACAATTGTATAATCCCCTGGTTCAGGATTATCAATTGTAACTTGCTCTATGTTATTTAGGTCATCAATACCCTTAGTTGCTGGAGCATTCGCTTTTATAGGATTTAATACCCAAGGAAGATAGATCTGACCATTACGTAATACTTTAAGATCTAAGTCATTGACTAATACTGTATTTATCCCTGGTACACCTGGTAAATCAGAGTAACAAAGCATTACTTTTAATTGTTTTGTACCCGCTGGAACCGTAATTACTTTTTGATTATCAACTCCATTAGTGATGGATTCTGTATAAAATCTATTTTCATCAATTGTTTGAACAGCCCGTAATCCATTGATTTTTCCGTATCCATATTTATAATCTGGACCTACATTACCTAACTCATCTGCTGTGTTACACACAATGGCTTTCATTAAAGATCCTAAAGGTCTTTGTCCGAACTTATTTTTGTAACGTTCATACAATAATGCTACAGTTCCTGTAACTCCTGGGGTTGCCATAGAAGTACCACTCATTACTTCGTATGAATTATTATAACTCATAGAATACACATCTGAACCTATACCTGAAATTTGAGGAACTAAACGCCCATCAGCTGTAGGACCAAAACTACTATAATCACTCATAGTTTCATTCGGATCATTTGCTCCTACGTGTAATGCGTTTTTAGAATTTTTAGTAGAGGTATAAAACCCACCATCTGCAAGGTTTGCAGCTTGCGCATTTCCGTTTGAATACATGGTTAATAAATAATTTTTCTTAACCATTACCTCGTCATCTCCTCTATCAGAAGCATCATATCTAGTAGTACTATACCCTTTTTCAAGAAGAGTACCATAAGAGTTTTGTGTTAGCTCAATTCCATCATTATTAGCAGATAACAATCGTTCTTCATAAACTTTTAGCCCATTCGATTGAACATTAAAATTCCAAGCGTATACGGTGGCTTTAGGTGCCATTCCTTTTGCAAGAGGATCCATAATTCCGGCACCTGCCATAGTACCAAAAACGTGACTACCGTGCGTACTTGGAGATTCATATTCTCTGGTAAAAAGTCTATTGGTTGCATCTTTATGGGGCTCAACATTGCCATCCCAAATACCAATTTTCACACCATTCCCAGTTAATCCGTATCCTAATTCGCTCAAGTTAGATGATAACACATTTACCTTATGGGAAGTTCTTCCTGGGTTATTTTCTAAAACTACAGGTGCAGGAGCTAATTCAACATTTTGAACAACTTCTAGCTCTACTAGTTCTAAAATTTTTTCTTTTGATATTTTACAAAAAACTTGATTAAAGTCTTCACTTATTCTAAAGGTTTTAACGCCCACATTCCGTAAGTCTTCTTCAAGACGGTCTTTTGCAGTGCCTTTATGGTAAGTAACTACTACATCAATTAATTCGCCTTCTTTAGCGTAAGTTGGAATATTATTTTTAACAATTTCAGATGCGATTTTGTGTTCTGGTTTGAGCACAAAAACTGTTTTAATATCAGAATTGTTAGCATTCTTCTCATAAAAACCAGGTGTTAATCTAGCATAGTAGGCGTTATCCGAAAAATAACTTAGTAAATTAATTCCTTTTTGAGATAATTTTTTTTGATCCTTTTGACTCAAAGGTTTTTTAAATTGTACGATCAGAATTGGGTCTTCTGTGCTTTTTTTCTTTGCAGAAATCATTCTTTCTTTTGAATAAATTGACTTTAAACTTTTAAAATCATCGGTCGAATTTACTCTATTACCATTAACGGTTATAAAATTACCATCTTGGGCAAAACTAAAAAATGAAAATGCTAAGAAACTAAAGCTTAGTAATTTTCTCTTCATTTTATTATTATTTTTGCAAATCTATCAAAAAACAATAAAATAACAAATTACAAAGCTAAAAACAAGTGAATTTAACAAAAATAAACAAAAAGAAATAAAAAAAAATCAATTATAAATATGTTTTTCTTTTATTTCTTTTTAAGATACTTATTTATTATTTTACTCAACCTTATACGTTTTACCATCAGCAATCCCTTGAATAAATTTAACTAATGATTCTTTCGAATGTATAGATCCATCATATTCAATAGTAGCTAATTTTGAATTGAAATCAACTTTTGCTTTTTGAACTCCTTCTAACTCATTTAACTTATTTTCAATTGTTTTAGCACATCCAATAGCACAAGTCATTCCTTTAATTTTTACTGTCATTTTTTCCATTTTAGCCCGTTCTTTTTTAATGTTTGAATCAACTGATTCATTCTCATTTTTACAACTGACCATCATAACTATTATAGTTATCGCACAAATTAATTTATTCATAATCAATATTTTAAATTTATTAACAACAAAAATATATATTTCGATAGTGTAATTAAAAAAAATTAATAGAATTTTGGCTTTAAAAACATACATTATGCTGAGCAAAAACAACAAATGGTTTCTTTTGTTTTTACTGTCTCTGATTTGGGGTAGTTCATTTATTTTGATGAAGAGAGGATTAGTTGGTCTTACTCCTTTTCAATTAGGTTCGTTACGATTAATTTTTGGTTTTAGTTTTTTAATAATTATTGGTTTTAAATCGTTATTTAAAATCCCTTCATACAAATGGAAATATGTTGCTTTAACTTCTTTATTTGGAAATGGATTGCCTGTTTTTCTATTTGCTTATGCACAAACTGGAATGAAAAGTTCTGTAAGTGGAGTTCTTAATTCACTAACTCCTCTTTACACGTTATTAATTGGTGCGTTAGCTTTTGGGTTGAGTTTTGTTAGAAATCAGGTTATGGGTATAGTACTAGGCCTTGTAGGGTGTTTGTTTTTAGTTTATTTTGGAAAAGAAACTAATGGAGAAACACATTATTTTCACGCATTATTAGTAGTTATTGCCACTGTTTGTTATGCTTTAAATGTAAATTTGATAAAAAATTATTTACCTGATGTTAGCCCGCTGAGTATTTCTACTGGAAACTTTGCTATAATGTTAATTCCTGCTCTTTTCCTTTTATTTTATAATGGATATGGAGAAATTATTACACAAACTAAAACGATACAATCAACTCTTTTTGTATTAATCCTAGGGATCGTAGGAACGGGTATTGCTAATATCTTATATTATCAACTTATACAGATTTCGTCTCCTTTATTTGCTTCATCTGTTACATACTTTATACCAATTATAGCCTTAAGTTGGGGATTATTGGACGGTGAAACTTTAAATGTCATGCAATTAGTTGGTGCGGGAATTATATTAAGTGGCGTGTATTTGGCGAGTAAAAAATAAAGGTGTCTCAAAAGTCAAAAATCAGTATTTGAATTTATTATACCAAAAGCAAGGAGGCTCTTTTATAATTAATCTTATATGGTTACCACCTACCTATTTGATTCAGTCATTAGATTTTTCTTGGATGGATTAGAAGAAAACGGCTGAATGAAATAAGCAGCAAATTAGGCTACTTTTGAGACAGCTTTTTTATTTATATTATATTTTCACTGAATTGCTTTTACAACTGCTTTTTCAGCTTCTTTTCTGGATCCGTCAAAACCATCAATTCCTGAAACTGTTGTATATTTTAAAACGTATTTTTTACCTGGATTTAATTTGTTGTAAACACTCTGACACATAAGAGTTGCCTCGTGAAAGCCGCATAAAATAAGTTTTAATTTACCTGGATATGTATTTACATCACCTATAGCATAAATACCCTCTATATTAGTTTGGTAATCCAGTGCATTATTTACTTTAATTGCATTTTTTTCAATTTCAAGTCCCCAATTAGCAATAGGTCCTAACTTAGGTGTTAAACCAAAAAGAGGAATAAAATAATCACAAACCACGTTCATTCTTGCTGTCCCTACTTGAATATCTACGGATTCAATTCGTTCAGAACCTTTGAAACCGCATACTTCTGCTTCTGTAATTAATTTAATTTTTCCTTGTTGTTTTAGTTCTTGTACTTTTTCAACAGAGTCTAAAGCCCCGCGAAATTCGTTACGACGATGTACTAATGTTACTTCAGAAGCTACATTTGACAAGAAAACAGTCCAGTCAAGAGCTGAATCACCTCCTCCTGAAATTACAATTTTTTTATTACGGAATTTTTCAGGATCTTTTACAAAGTACTCAACTCCTTTATCTTCTTGTTCATAAAATTCTAAATCTTTTAAAACTGGTTTTCTAGGCTCAAAAATACCTAATCCCCCTGCAATAGCTACTGCTTTAGCACGATGTTCTGTTCCTTTATTAGTCGTTACTATAAAGGTACCATCTTCTAGCTTTTGAATTTTTTCAGCTACTTCATTGAGTGTAAAACCAGGTTGAAATTGTTTGATTTGTTCCATTAGGTTATCCACTAAATCACCTGCATTTACAGAGGGGAAACCTGGAATATCAAAAATAGGTTTTTTAGGATATAACTCGGTTAATTGACCTCCTGGTTGAGGCAAACCATCTATTAAGTGACATTTTAGTTTTAATAAACCGGCTTCAAAAACAGCAAAAAGCCCTGTAGGTCCTGCACCTATAATAAGTATATCTGTTTCTATCATTTCATTTAAATTTTAAAACGGAATTTAAGATTTTAAAGTTCTACTAAATATCAGATAAAAATCATGATATTTATCAATGAGAATTTTCCTAACGATTGTTTAGTCTTGTTAACTAACATTGATTACACTTTCAATTTGTGGAGCATATTTTTTAATGGTTGTCTCTACGCCTGCTTTTAGTGTACTAATATTTAAATTACAATTTGTACAAGCTCCTTCTAAACGAACTTTAACTAGCTTATTTTCTTCAATACTAATGAGTGTAATATCCCCTCCATCGGACTTAAGAAAAGGACGTATTTCGTCTAAAGCCTTTATAACGTTTTGTTCTAATTCTTGATTTGTCATCTTTTTTTTGATTTGCATTTACAGCTTACAGCCACAATATTGGATTATTGTGGCTAATAATTTCTGAAAACTATTTTTTTATGGCTGAACAGCCAGCCATTGTTGTTATCTTAATAGCTTCTGTAGGAGGAAGATCTTCATTTCTTTTAACGGTTTCTTCTACTACCTTTCGAGCAATTTCTTCAAATACTTTTTCTAGAGGCGAACCTGTTTGTAAAGCTGCGGGTCTACCATAATCTCCTGCTTCGCGAATACTTTGTACGATTGGCACTTCTCCTAAGAAAGGAACTTGTAAATCTTCAGCTAAGTTTTTAGCTCCTTCTTTACCAAAAATATGGTATTTATTATTTGGTAATTCTTCTGGTGTAAAGTATGCCATATTTTCAATAATTCCTAATACGGGTACATTTATACTTTCGGACAAAAACATAGACACTCCTTTTTTAGCATCTGCTAGTGCTACAGCTTGTGGGGTACTTACTACGACTGCTCCTGTGATAGGCAAGGACTGCATGATGGATAAATGAATATCTCCTGTTCCTGGGGGCAGATCTATAAGCAAAAAATCTAACTCACCCCAAGCTGCATCAAAAACCATTTGATTTAAGGCTTTTGCTGCCATGGGACCGCGCCATATTACCGCCTGACTAGGTGCTGTAAAAAATCCAATAGAAAGTAATTTAATTTCATAACTTTCTATTGGTTTCATTTTTGATTTGCCCTCTATTTCTACGGATATTGGTTTTGCGTTTTCAACATCAAACATGATAGGCATTGAAGGACCGTAAATATCAGCGTCTAAAACCCCTACTTTAAATCCCATTTTTCCTAAAGTAACTGCCAAATTTGCTGTAACTGTTGACTTACCAACACCTCCTTTACCAGAAGCAACTGCAATAATATTAGAAATTCCAGGAATTGTTTTTCCTTTTATTTCATTCTTTTCTGGCACTTCTACTTTTATGTTTACTTTTACCGTAATTTCTGGAGAGAATGTTTCATGGATTAATTTACGAATATCATCTTCTGCTCGTTTTTTAATGTGCATAGCAGGGGTTGCTAAAGTAAGATCTACTATGACTTCATCTCCAAAAGTCAATACATTGGTAACAGCACCACTTTCAATCATATTTTTGCCTTCACCTGCAATAGATATGTTCTCAAGCGCTTTTAATATTTCTCTTCTATCTAGTTTCATTTTAATAACTATTAACAGTCTATCTAACCTCTTTATCTTTATTTAAACTGACTTTAGATTGCAAAGATAATGAGAAGTTTAGGAGTTTGAAACTTTAGAGGTTTAAAAGTTTTTATGTTATGATAAATGAAAACAATGAGGGAATGCGTTTGAATAAATTTAGATGGAATGAGAACTTAATTGAGGATCCCAAAAATATTTTTTAAAATCAAGGATTTGGTTATCTACTACTTCAACTCCTTCGTTTTCTAACAATTGCTGCATTACGTTAGACCCATCAAAATGATGTTTACCTGTTAAGACTCCGTTTCTGTTTACTACTCGATGTGCTGGTACATCATTCATGCCATGACAAGCGTTCATTGCCCAACCTACCATTCTAGCAGACCTACTAGCTCCAAGAGCTTTGGCTATAGCTCCATACGACGTTACTCTACCATAAGGTATTTGCCGTGCTATTTCATAAACTCGTTCAAAGAAATTTTCATGAGAGGTTTTAGTTACTATTACTACCATTTATATAATGTAAAAATAGCAATCATTCCAGTAACTGTAGCGATAATAAAATTGACATTTTTTGTAAAAAATGAAATCCTATTTTCCCATTTTTTAAAGAGAAAAGCGTATAAAACATAAACCAATGCACTCCCTAAAGTAGCTCCTAAAACATAAGCTATTCCTATGATGGGTGTAAAAAAATTAGGTATGAATGCGGAAAAATATAAACTTAAAAAAGCATAATAAGGAATGGGAAAAACATTTAATGTAGATAATGTAATTCCTTGATAAAAAGGAGAGATTTTACTTTTTGTTTCACTTGTTTCTAATTTACTAGTTTGTATTACATTTTGTATTCCTTTTCCTAAAAAGAATATAGTTAATGCAATGAATAGAATGATTCCGACTAATTTTAAATTTTTTGTTAACTGTGGATGATCTTGAAAAAAGGTAGCAAAATAAAACCCTAAAAAACTTTGTAATGCTACTATAATGGATACTCCTAATATGAATTCTTTAGCCTTTTTTATAGACTTCTTGATACTGATAGCTGCCACGCGCATGTTAAGCATCCCTGGCGGTAAAACTCCCATACTTGAAAAAAAAGTGGCTAAAAAAAAGGCTAAAAGAATAGACATTTTATATCGTTTGGTTTATTTGAGCTTGTTCAAGAGAACCCTCTTGTTTCCTGATCTAAAATAATTATCAGGTGTTTTATTTTCCTTTTAAATAAGTGTTTTCTAAATAAAAATAAGATTTTTAAAATCGCTCCTTTTTGACTTGTATTAAACCTATCATCGCTTTATAAAGTTGCATGTTTTTAACACTTTTTATTGCAAATGTATGCAATTTTTAGCTTCAAAAACTAACAATTGTAATAAATCACAAGATCCATAATTTAGGAAAACGGTTATTTAGTGGTTTATTCTATTTATCAAATTCTCTCACTCCAGTATCGTTTTCGATTAATTTAATTTCAGATCTTTCCCATAACGAGATCTAAAATTAATACTTCTTTTAACGAAATATTTTTTTCTTTTTCGATATTAATTTTGATTTCTTCTTTAGTTTCTAAAGTTTCATAAAAACTCTAATTACGAAACTTCTTCGTTTTATAAACAAATTTTTCTCCATTTCTTAATTTGTCTATTATAGAATCTTTTATTTTGTAATCTAATCATGCTCCTAGTCTATAAAAGTGAATCAGCCCATAATCACTATCTTTTGGTAGTCTAGAGCTGATTTTTTTGCATCTGTAACAACTTTTTCATATCCGAAATCAGCAGTAAATCCAGTATCTCCAATTTTGACATCTTCAATAAATTCTGAATTATTTGGCAATGCATCATCCTTTTCTAACACCGTTATTTCGCTATCATCATTGACATTGAATTCTTGATAGTTTTTATTTGCTAACTTCGTAGAAATACTTGTTGAGCAACTTGATATTGATAAGAATAGTATTTTCTTGATTTCTTTTTTTTAATTCGTTTTCAAAAAAAATATTTTTGTCTCTTGCTATTATTTAATTCTAAAACGGATATAGGTAATTGCTTTATTAATTTCTAAATATTGTTGTTCATAAAAAGTTTGTATTTCTAGAACTTCATTAGGAGCACCTTCGTTTTTATATACATTATGATTAGCATATAGCACTTCATGTCCTTCACCATGTAATAATCCCAAAGTATATCCGTGCATAAACTCGCTGTCTGTTTTTAGATTTACAATTCCATCGGGCTTTAAAATTCTTTTATACATTTTTAAGAACTCACTGTTAGTCATACGATGTTTTGTGCGTTTATATTTAATTTGTGGATCGGGAAATGTAATCCAGATCTCATCAATTTCATGCGTATCAAAAACTCCTTCTATTAATTCAATTTGAGTGCGTACAAAAGCCGTATTATTCATACCGCTTTCTAAGGCTGTTTTAGCGCCTCTCCAAAAACGAGCGCCTTTAACATCTATTCCTATATAATTTACATTTGGATTTCTTGAAGCTAAACCTATGGTATACTCTCCTTTACCGCATCCTAATTCTACTATAATAGGATTGTCATTTTTGAAAAATGTTGAACGCCATTTTCCTTTGTAAGGAAAAACGCCATTAACCACCTCATCACGAGTAGGTTGAATAACATTATCAAAAGTTTCGTTTTCTTTAAAACGTTTTAATTTATTTTTACTTCCCACAATTTCTTAAAGTTTTGGCAAAATTAAATAATTATGTGGTATAATAAAGCGTTTTATCGGCTCACATAAAACATATGGGGAGTAATTGTAAATTGCGACAAAAAAAAGTAAATGGATTATTCGATACTTTCAGCGTTTTTACCCGAAGAATTATTAGGTCATTTTGATATTGTTGATTTTATAGAATTAGGAGATATTCAAACAAAAAAGAATTGCTTTTACATCTATCTTGATGAAAAGAACATTATTCCCGAAGGTTTCATTTCAGAGGAATATGAGTCAAAAGGCTTTTGTGAGGGTACATTGATAGAAGATTTTCCAATACGAGGAAAGGCTGTTTATTTAGGTATCAGAAGACGTAGGTGACGAAATAAAGTAGATAAGTCAGAAATTAAAAGCGATTATTCTTTTATTGCAGAAGGTTCCAAAATTAACTGTTGAACTTTTGAATTTTTTAAAAGGTACAGGTCGAGGCCCGAGAAGATACGATAAGTAATATTGCCAGTTATTACGGCATTAAAGCTGATTTACTGCCAAGACATTACAAAAAAAGAATCAGTGGTTTTACAAGTTGGAAACAGTTTGACCATGCCGAAAATATAGGGGAGAATTTAAGTATTGATGAAGTAAGTTTGTCAAAAGGTGAACTGTATACTTTTGTAACCAATAAACAAGGAAGAGGCAAAAAGAAATCCTTAGTTGCGGTTATAAAAGGCAGCAAAAGTCAGGACATTATTGATGTGGTTACTAAAATTCCACTTTCGCATAGAAAACAAGTAAAATCGATAACACTTGATATGGCAAACAATATGCAATCAGCATCAAGAATGTGTTTTCCTGAAAGTTACCTTGTCACAGACCGTTTCCATGTGGTAAAGTTGGTAATGGAAGCTCTCCAGCATTTAAGGATAAAATATCGCTGGGAGGAGATTGAAAAAGAGAATCAGGCTATCAAAAAAGCAAAGGAGCAAGCAATAAAATACATTCCAATAACTTTTGAAAACCAAGACACTCCCAAACAACTATTGGCTCGATGTCGTTATATCATTGCCAAGAAACCCAACCAATGGACAGAAACCCAAAAAGTGCGAGCCCAAATATTGTTCCAACATTATCCTCGATACTGTACAAAAAAAGTGTGTAAAGAATTTTTTGTAATTTTAAAATTATGAACCATTAAAATTTACAATTATGGACTTTACACACGCTCAAATTTCGGAATTATTATTGGAAGTTGCAAATTCAGAAAATGGAACGAATTTATTAATGCAAATGACCTTAGAGACCTTTATGAAGTCAGAACGGGTATTGCATCAGCCAGAAAATCCCACGGATTATGCAAATGGATTTAGAACTAGAACTACTAATGGTTTTGGCAAAGAAATGGTTTTAAAGGTACCAAGAACACGAAGTGGTACCTTTTATCCAGCATTGCTTGGAGTTCTAAGAAATGAGGATGAAGAGCATCGAAAACTCATTTTTAGTCTTTATAGAAAAGGTTAAACAACAGAGCAAGTAAGCGACGTTTATGAAGAACTTTACGGTAAAGATTACAGCAAGCAGCAGATAAGTTACTTGATGAAGGAGAGTAAAAAGAAATTGAATTATGGCTTAAAAGAGACTTAGAAGAACATTATTTAGTACTTTATATTGATGCTACTTTTGTTCATACAAGGCGAGATGATTCGGTTAAGAAAGAAGGCTATTTCACAATTTTAGGTATTAAAGAAGAAGGAACAAGGGAGGTTTTAACAATTGTAAATCATCCCACAGAAGGAGCTTTATTGTGGCAACAAGAGTTGGAGAGCTTAAAAATAAGAGGTGTAAAAAGTATTGGATTAGTGGTCTCTGACGGCTTAACATCTATTGAAAACGCTAGTGCAAAAGTCTTCCCTAATGCCAAACATCAACTCTGTGTGGTTCATTTTAAACGAAATATATTAGCTGTTTTTCCACGAACAAAACGAGTAGAAATAGCAATAGAATTAAAGGAAATATACCAAGTAGAAACAAAAAGCACAACACCAATTGCTTCATTTGAAAAATTAATTAATTTTGTTCAAAAGAGGGAAAGTAAATATCCAAGCATAAAAAGTTTCAAAAATGAGCGAAATATAGCTTATTTTACTTATTTAGATTATCCGCCACAAATTCAAAGAATGGTTTATTCGACCAACTGGATTGAACGGTTGAACAGAGATTACAAGCGTGTTTTGAAAATGAGAGGAGCCATGCCGAACGTGTCTTCAGTTATTGCTTTAATGGGTTCGGTAGCATTGGAAAAAGAATATAAAACATACAAGTATCCAGTAAGTGCTTTTAGAGATATAGAGGAATTAAAAAGAACGAAAGAAATAAGATAAAGGAAAGAAAATACGTTCCGCTACGCTACACTTAATTTTCTTTCCTTTATCTTATTTTGAACATTGAAATATTGATTATAAAAATGTTTTACACACTTTTTAATACACTACCTCTGTTTTTTTTATTTTAAAACAACTCGAACAAACGGTTGAGTATATAATTGAAATCATCATTAGTTCGAGCGCGAAGCGCATCGAGAATCAACACTAATTTTTATTGTTTTTGTAGGATAGTGTCTAAATCAACATACAGTTTGTTACTCCTACGTAAGGAGGAGTCTCATAATCAATAGTATGTGATTTCTCCCTTTGGTCGAAATACAAGATTGCGAACTTTTTGGACAGTCTCAAGGTTAAAAAAATAGTATTATGAGGAAATTTCAAAGTTTAAATGGTATTACTATCGTCATCATATCC
>NZ_PCMX01000072.1 GCF_002530675.1 Flavobacterium columnare NBRC 100251 = ATCC 23463 | reverse complement strand
ATAGATAATAGATAAAGATTTTTTCAACTGATAGTACAAACTTTTACAGTCTATGCAAAAGAATAACCTTCATGCAACTTTGAAAGAATCACTTTAGAATAAAAGGGGGATAAAAGCTAAAACCAATTCTTTTGAGCTAACAAGGAAAATACAGAAAATAAATGATAAATTCATTTTAATAAAAGACCATCGTATTAAAAACGGAATAATTTCGTAGTTTTATCATTTTGTAATTTAGATAAAACACAAACAAATTAACCTGTTTTAGAAAGCCCCAAGGCTAAAACTAAAAGACGGTACTCATTATTTATAAAGAGCATAAAAAATTAATATTTTTATATTTGATGATACTATTTTTTGTTTAGCATTCTGAGTGAAAAATGTAAATACAAAAATAAAATCTGTAAAAAGTAAAAAACGAAAGATTGTATCCGTATTTTAAAAAAAGAACTTAAGAGTAAAACAAAAGGATCAAAAAGAAAAGTTAATATTAATTATTTATGTTTTATCCTAATATATAATTAAAAAACAAGTGATACAAAAAAACAAACAAGCAACCACAGGAAAATTAATTATAAGTATCATAATGGATCTTATAGGGTATTTTAGTTACTTATTTCCTGGAGCAGGTGAGTTTATAGATTTTTTTTGGGCTCCTTTTGCTGGATTTGTAATGAGCTTATTGTATAAAGGAACAGTGGGCAAAATTGCGGGGATTTTAACTTTTATAGAAGAAATAACCCCTGGTTTAGATTTTATTCCATCCTTTATAATTACATGGTTTTATGAATACTATCAAGATCAAAAAGAAGGAAAATAATTTAGAATAGACAAGCTTTTAATCAATAGATATGCAATTGTAAAATCTTAAGTTTTAAATGTTTTATATTCATGAAATCGCCATAAATTAGTAACCTGAGTACGTAATATCTATTACTGAAATTTGACGCTATAGTTGCCACTGAAAAACAAAATTCAAACGGATGAAAAAAAAAATTCTTCTATTAACAATTTTCTTTACAATAAACCATTTTTCTCAGAATAATAAGAAATTGATTGTACAGGATACCTCTTTTGTTAATATAAATGAGTATTCAGAGGATTTAGTTTTGGATATGAAGTATGCTACAAAAGACAACTTTTTAAAAAATAAAGTATATGATTGTGATGCTTGTTATCTACGATATAAAACAGTAATGCAATTAATAAAAGCAAATAAAGAATTTAGAAAAAAAGGATACCATATAAAACTATTTGACTGCTATCGTCCTTTGAGTATACAAAAAAAAATGTGGCAAATAGTTTCCAATCCTAATTATGTAGCAAATCCAGAAAGAGGATCTATCCATAATAGAGGGGGAGCAGTAGATTTAACCCTAGTAGATAAAACGGGAAAAGAAGTAGATATGGGAACTGTATTTGATTATTTTGGAAAGGAATCATCACATACTTATACCAATCTATCTAAAGAAGTGCTAAAAAATAGAAAGTGGTTAAAAGAAGTAATGAAAAAGTACCACTTTGAATCTTTAGAATCAGAATGGTGGCATTATAGTTTAGAAGGCGCGAGACACTATCCATTATCTAATTTTAGTTGGAAATGCAATTAAAGGCAGAGGATACATTAGAAATTTATTACAGATAAAAATAACTTTGAATCTAAAAAAATATTCCTTTTTTGTCCTTGATATAGTAACGCGATAGCTTCGATAAAAAATCGTTTATTTTAATTTTCTTTGCCCTTTTTCTTTTCATCACAAAGTCCAACGCATAATCTGGATTTAATTTTCGTTTCTAAATTTTTTCACAAAGTAAAATAATTTTATTGTTATCTAAATCAGTTGTAAAAAAAGTATACAAATTACCTCCTTCCTTTATCTTCCATTTTTTTCGAATTGTTTCAACCGTTTCTGGAAAATTACGAGTTGTAATATTAGCTTTTTTGCCTTCTAAATATTTTTTAATTTCTATTTTAGTGTACGGGATGTTTTTAATTACTTTAAACCGTCTACCAGGAAACTTAATTCGCTCATTATTTGTATACAAATGCGAAAAAGAATGTAATTTGTTAACAGGAAATAAATGACAAATATGATCAAATGCTCCTGATTTCATGATAGCGCTATTAGGTTCATATAAAAAACTTTGGACCTTAGAGTACTCACAATTAAAAGGCTCTTTTCCCCATATAAACTCTACAATTTCATTTTCTTCCTTAGTAATATTAATGGTCTTTATTAAAACAGGATCGCTATATCCTTTTTCAACGATCCAAAGAAGTTCCTTTACCTCATTTTGTAAGGCTACAATATGAATTTCTTTTACATTTCGTAATTCAGATAAACCTGCTGATAGGTCTAGAATTGGAGCCGTTTTTATGAGTATGTGTTTTGTGAATTTAAAATAAAAATCTAAATAAAAAGGAACATTCGGTAGGCAGTCTTTTAGCAAAAAAACTTTTCCTTTTGCATCATTTCTTCTAGAGGGGTCTATGTAAATCCAGTCAAAATGTTGATTCAGTTTTTCTAAAGTGTCATGACTATTGCCAAGATAACAATCAATATTACTAGCTTGAAGATTGTTGAAATTATGTTTAGTGATTTCGTGTAAATCAGTTTTAATTTCGCAATGAATTAAGTGATTAAAATTTTTAGAAAAGTAATAATCATCCACACCAAACCCTCCTGTAAGATCAATAAGCGTCTTGCCGCTAATAAGTGAAGACTTGTATTGAGCTGTAATTTCTGATGAAGTTTGTTCTATAGATAATTTATTCGGAAATACAATATTTTTTTGATAATACCACGTAGGGAGCTTTTCTTTTGCTTTAGCTTTAGAGGCTATTTGATTTAGAATTTCGTTCCAAGGGATTTCAGGAAAAGGGTTTTTCATTAACGCTACTTTTGTGAAATTTAGCATTAGCGAATTTTCTATAAATTCTTGTACTTTAGGAGCTAATAAATCAAAATTCATTATAATTTTTTTGTAAGAGAATGGATGAATTTATTATTAGGAAAAAATTCTTTTCCAATTACTTTCAGTATGGTATATGATGGGACAGCAATGATCATTCCTGTAATTCCAAATAGAAATCCAAAAATTAAGATTGCTAAAAATATTTCCAAAGGATGTGAGTTTGTACTATTTGAAAAAATAATAGGTTGACTAAAATTATTGTCAATAAACTGAACAATGAAAAAACCTATTAAAATGTATAAGGCGTGATATAGCATTTCGGCATTAATGCTGCCATTAAAACTGCCAAGTAAAGCTAGGGTAACAGCTAAAATACTAGCTATGAGAGGCCCTATATAAGGGATGATGTTTAAAACAGCGCAAATGAATGCTATAATAAAAGAATTTTCTACATGAAAAAAGAATAAGACCAAAAAATAAAGGATAAATACAATTAAAAGTTGTAGCAATATGCCACTAAAGTATTTTAATAATAAAAAATCTATTTTTTCAATAGATGCTATTATTTTTTCTTCATGCTCATCAGGTAAGATGTTTCTGAATAAACGTAGGAAAATGGCTCTTTCTTTTAAAAAGAAAAAAGTAATAAAAAAACAAGAAGCAACCCCCATTCCGAAATTACTGATTGCATTGATGAAAGTATTAAGAAATTCACTCAAAAAATGAAAGTTAAGATACTTTGTTAGGTTACTTTTATTAAGTATTTGATCTGCTTTAAAACCTTTGGTATTTAAGAACGATTCTAATTGAATGATTAAGTGTTCTACTTGTATAGATAATGTTTTGCTGTCTAGTAATGAAATATGGGTGGCTTGACTGTTTATTAATGGGATAAACATTAGGAAAAAACCTGATATGATAATTCCAAAAAGGAAAAGAGTTGCTAGTACAGCTAAGGTATTTTTAAATTTTAATCTTTTTCTAAAAAAATTAACGATAGGGGACCCGATCATGGATAGTAATAATGAAATTACTAGGTAAATAATAACTGTTTTTATTTTGTAAAGAAAATAGAGTGAAATAGTTATAGCAACTAAAGTAATGACGGCTCTTATAATTCCATTGGCAATAGTTTTGCTTTCCATGTTTTCTATCTTTTTGAAACGAATATATAAAAAAAATCCTGAGAAACAACCTCAGGATTTTAATCGTATTAAAATTTGAATTTCTTATGGTTGAGCAAAAGAGTTTCTTGCTCCTCCAGAAGCAAATACAGCTAAAGCTCTTGATTTTTGTCCTTGAGAGAACATACACATTCCTCTGTCATCTGTGTAGTCCATGTAGTTCATGTACATTTCAAGTGGAGTACCTGTACAAGTAGATCTATGACCTACAGCAGGAACACCTGAATTTGGAGCGTTGTGAACTGGAGTATCAGCTACTAAGTCAGATCCACAAGTAGCATCTCCCCAGATATGACGTAAATTAATCCAGTGACCTACCTCATGAGTAGCTGTGCGTCCTAAGTTGAATGGGTAAGTTGCTGTTCCTGTATTTCCTGTATATTTAGAATCTAAAACTACACCATCGGTAGCTGAAGAACCTCCAGGGAACTGAGCATATCCTAAGATTCCTCCTCCAATTGTACAAACCCAAATATTTAATTTAGTTGTAGGAGAAGTAGGGTTGATCCCACCTTGAGTTGATTTTTTCATAGCATCAGCTGTTCCCCAAGATGTTTTTGTAGTTGATTTTCTTATTACTTGATCTAATACAAAACGGATTCCCAAGCTTCCGCTTCTTACGCTTGCATAAGGATTGTTTGTTGTGTTGTAATCTGTATTAGTTGCCGAAAAGTCTTGGTTTAAAACATCAATTTGAGATTGTAATTGAGTTAATGAAATATTTTCTGTTGTAGTTCTGTATAACACGTTAAAAACAACTGGTATTTCAATGATCCCATTTACTAATCTTCCTGATTTAATGATTTCAGAAGTTTGTTTTTCAATAGCACTCATTCTAGATGCTAGTCCTGGGTCTTCTTGCATTTGTCTTTCTAAGACTGTGTGAGAAGCACATCCTCTGTGAGCAGAAGCGTCAACTGGATTGTTAGTGATACTGTCTTCTTTTTGGCAAGAAAACATCATTAAAGCAGCAGAAGCTGATAATAATAATTTTTTCATAATTTGTTTTTTGTTTGGTTTGATTAATAATAAATTTTTTAATTCGTTGCTAAATTAATGGTATTTTTTTAAAAAGCAAATTAATTTTGATAAAAATGTATTTATTTTGAAAAAAAAATAAGTTTAATGTAATTTGTGTTTTTGTATATTTTTGACTATTAAATTTTATTTATTTCTTTTTTTGTTTCATTGTTGTGATTAAATTTTATTTTAAAAGAATGAACAAAGCAAAGGTTTCTTGTTAACCATTGTTAAGAATGTATTTATTGAATAATAAACGCATAACATAGGCGTTTTTAAATTATATTTAGTAGAAAGTACTAAATTTGAATTACAAAAGATATTCTATGCGTCAATTACCTTTTTTTATATTTCTCGTTCTTTTTTTAGAAAGTTCGTATGTGTTTTGTCAACAATCTGAAATTTATACCAACCCGCTTAGTTCCTATCAAAAAGGAATTAATCTTTTTAAAAATAAGAACTATCTGGCTGCTCAGTATATTTTTGATAGAGCACAAAAAAATCTTGAATTTGAAATAGCATCAGATTGTGCTTTTTATAGCGCAGTTGCTTCCTTGCGGTTAAAACAAGAAAGTGCAGATGAACGGATGTTGCAATTTATAAGAGAATACCCTACAAGTGCTAAAATGAATTCAGCCTATACGGAACTAGCAACTTATTTTTTTGAAAACGGTAGGTATGCCTACGCTTTAGAATATTTTGAAAAAGTAGATGAATCTGCTTTAACACAGGATGAACTAGAAAAATATTATTTCTATCGCGGTTACACATTTTTTACAACCCATGATAAAAAATCAGCAAAACACTATTTTAATCGAGTGATCCATTCTAGAGAATACAGTTCAAAAGCTAAATATTACCTAGGATTTTTAGCCTATGAAGGAGATCAGTATGAAGAAGCAAACAGATATTTTGACCAAGTGGGTAAAGAGGATAAATACAACGAAAAACTTTCGTATTTTCAGGCTGATATGGCCTTTAAATCAGGTGTTTTTGAAAAAGCGGTTGATTTAGGAATTAAAGCAATGGCTCAGTCAACTCCAGAAGAAAAATCGGAACTCAATAAAATTATAGGTGAAAGTTATTTTAATTTAAAAGAATATGATAAAAGTATTCCCTATTTAAAAGAATATCAAGGAAAAGAAGGAAAATGGAGTAATACTGATTTTTATCAGTTAGGATATGCATTTTACCAAAAGAAAAGTTATGATGCAGCTATAAATTATTTTAATAAAATTATTGAAGGAAATGACTTAGTTGCTCAGAATGCGTATTATCATTTAGGCGAAAGTTATTTGAAAACAGATAGAAAGCAACAAGCGTTGAATGCTTTTAAAAATGCTTCTGAAATGATTTTTGATAAAAAAATTCAAGAAGACGCGTATTTAAATTATGCACGTTTGAGTTACGATATAGGAAATTCTTATCAAACAACTCCAGAAATTTTAACCAATTTTTTACTAAAATATCCTAATACACTCCATAAAATTGAAATTGAAAATCTATTGGTTACTTCCTTTGTAACTTCTCATAATTATAAAGAAGCATTAGTATTACTTGAAAAAAATAAAACCTTAGGAAATCGTTCAGTTTACCAAAAAGTAGCTTTTTATAGAGGTCTAGAACTAGCTGTTGAAGGAAACTATACGGCTGCTTTAGATCTGTTTAAAAAAGCGATAAACGAACAAGAGAATCCTATTATTACCATCCGTGCAATTTTTTGGAAAGCAGAGAGCGAGTTTGCTCAAAATGATTTTTCGAACGCTTTATTGAGTTATAAACAATTTGTTGGTTTTTCAGCATCAAAAGAAACAACCGAAAATAAAAATATAGATTATAATATAGCCTATACTTATTTTAAACTAAAAGAATACGAACAAGCATCAAAATTTTTTCAAAAATATACAGAAAATCCCAAAGATGATAAAGCACGACTAATAGATGCGTATTTACGACTAGCAGATTGTTATTTCGTAACCTCTAAATACAATCTAGCTATTGAAGCCTACGATAAAGCCATAAACTTAAAAGGATTCGATACAGATTATGCAAGTTATCAAAAAGCCATTTCGTATGGTTTTTCGGGTAAAAATGATCGAAAAATAATAGAACTGAATACTTTTGTTAAAAAATTTCCTAGCTCACAATACCGCGATGACGCACTTTATGAATTAGCAAATACATATACAACAACAGGGCAATCTGCTAATGCTATAAAAATGTATGACCAGTTAGTTGCCGAGTACAAAAACGGGCGTTATGCAGCAAAAGCTATTTTGCGTCAAGGGCTTATATTTTATAATGAGGATAAAGACGATTTAGCCTTGTTGAAATTTAAAAAAGTGGCACAAGATTATCCTAAAACAGAGGAAGCTAACGAATCGGTTCGTACGGCTAGACTAATCTATATAGACAGAGGACAGGTACAAGAATATGCGAGTTGGGTAAAAACTTTAGATTTTGTAGAAATAAATAATGCTGAATTAGATCATGATGCTTGGGAAGCCATAGAAAAACAATATGCACAAGAAAACAAAGAACAACTACTACTTAGTTTAAAAAGTTATATTAATACTTTTCCTAATGGAACTCAAATAGTAAAAGCACATTTCTATTTAGCAGAATTATATTATCAAAAAGGATTAGCAGATCTTTCTACTTCTAATTACGAATATTTAGTGTCAAAATCAAGAAACGAATATACAGAACAAGCACTTACTCGTTTGTCAGAATTGTTTTTAAAAAAACAAAATGAAGAACAAGCTATTTTGTATTTAACTCGTTTGGAAAACGAATCTGATTTTCCGCAGAATAAGATTTATGCACAAGCTAATTTAATGAAGATTTATTACCAAAAGAAAGACTACAATAAAGCGGTAACTTATGCAGAAAAAATACGAGCAAATCTAAAAATAGAAGCAAAACTTAAAACGGATGCTCAGATTATTATAGCACGTTCTGCTAGAGAAACAGGAGATGAAAACAAAGCAAAAGAAGCTTATGAAAACGTTCAAAAAACAGCTAAGGGCGAATTAATGGCGGAGGCTTTATATTATGATTCATTTTTCAAAAACAAAGAAGGTAAATTTGAACTATCCAATGCAGTCGTACAAAAAATAGCAAAAGAATATTCGGGATATAAATATTATGGTGCTAAAAGTTTAGTAATTATGGCAAAGAATTTCTATGGGCTAAAAGATAGTTACCAAGCAAGCTATATTTTAGAAAGCGTTATTAAAAATTTTAGCAATTTTGAAGACGTACTCAATGAGGCTCAAGAGGAATTAAATAAAATAAAAACAGAAGAAGCTAAAACCAATTCATCTATAAAGCGATAGTTGTTACAAATTCTATAATTCTGAATTAAAGATGAGCAAAAGAAAAAGTAAAGTATTGTTTTTACCATGAATTTAAAATGAGTAAACCATACTATACTGGTATTTACCTTTAAAAAAACAAACAGATGAATAAAATCAATATATACAGAATAATTATTTTTGGAATTTTTTTTCAAAATGGATTCGCTCAAAAAAAAGAAGATACAATAGGTACGGAAGTAATAAATGTAATAAAGCCATACACACCCACTATTTCAGATGCTTTTAAACTAAAAGAAGTGCCTCCTGTAAATGAAACAAAATCCTTTCCAAAAGAAACCATTAAATATCAGATTTTTTCATTTCCTGTAGCATCTACTTTTGTCCCTTCTAAAGGCAAAGCAGTATTGATAGAAAAAAGTAAACAAGAGAAATTATGGGCTAATTATATATCAGCAGCTTATGGCAATTATAATACCCTCTACTCAGAGCTTTTCATTACCCATGATATAGATGATAATCAATATTTAGGAGGAACTGTTCGATACCAAGGCTCAGGAGGAGGAATTTCTGATCTACCACTTAATAATGGATATGCAGATCTTATATTAGGTGGTTTTTATAGTTATACATTTGATAAAAATCTATTAAAAGTTGATGCCTCTTATAATAAAGAAGGATACAATTGGTATGGTTTGCCTTTAAAGAATCCTAACTTCAATTGGACCCATTTTAATCTCATAAAACCTCAACATATTTATAATACATTCAAAGCAGATGCTGAATTAATAGTTGCTAAAAGTTTTTTAAATAAAATAAATATGCGCTATATCGGATTTTCAGATGATTATAATTCAAAAGAAAATAGGTTTATAGCAACACCGCGTTTTAATTTTGATATAAATCAAACAGATTTTAAACTTAACTTTAACTTAGATTATGTTAATACCTTTTTTGATAAAAGCTTTCAAATAAATCAAAACAACCAAGGCAAAGATTTATCTATACAACAATCCTCACTCATTTTTAGCGCACATCCTAGTGTTACTTTTAAAAAAGATGATTTATCTATAGATTTTGGTGCTGAATTAACCTATTTAGCTCGATTAAAAAATAATTACTCAGGAATAGATCAAGGAACTCAATCAGGTTTTTATTTCTACCCAAAAATTTACGCCTCTTATAAAGTTGTGGGTGATCTAATGGTAGCAACTGCTGGAGCAGAAGGAGGATTGGAACAACAAACCTATCAAAAATTTGTGAGTCAAAATAAATTCTTTTCTCCTACTTTAGACTGTCAACCCAGTGATCGTCAATACGCGTTATTTGTGGGGCTAAATGGAAAATTAGCTAATAGAGTTTCTTATCATTTAAAAGCAACTTATGAATCGGTAAAGAATAAAGCTCTTATTGTTAGTAATCCTTATTTGTCCAATCCTACAGAAAATTATAGCTATGGTAATTCATTTAATATAGTATATGACGATCTTAAAAATAGTACTTTTTTTGGAGAACTAAAAGCCGATGTAAATAAAGATATAGCATTAGGGATTAATACAACATTTAATTTCTATCAAACAGCCCATCAATTAGAAGCGTGGAATTTGCCAATTATAAAAGTTGGTTTTTTAACAGATTTTACGATCACAGAAAAATGGTATGCAGGAACCCAATTATTTTATGTAGGTGAACGCAAAGACCAGTTTAAAAACCTTACCCGTTTTACTTATCCCGATTCCGTACAAAATGTAGAAGCTTATTTTGATATCAATGCCGATTTAGGTTATAAACACAATGATCGTTTGACATTTTTTATAAAAGGCAATAACCTAGCCAATCAAAATTATCAAAGATGGTTAAATTATCCCGTACAAGGCATACAAATAATGGGAGGAGCAAATTATAAGTTTGATTTATAAAAGAAATTTTAAAGGTATAAACCAAGTTCTTCGATAACAAATATATTTTATTGTAATTATCGTTATTTTGTCCCCTAAAAAATATAAGTTAAAATGACACTAAAACAACAAATTCATACCCAATACCTTCAAATACTTCAAGATAGAATAGATGTTTTTCAAGACATGATTACAGATCTAGCCGAAGATGCTTCAAATGATGCCAAAGGATCTGCAGGAGATAAACATGAAACCGCTTTATCTATGATGCACCTCGAACAAGAAAAATTATCTACTAAATTACGCGAAGCAATTCAATATAAAGCTATTTTAGAAAAAATAGACACATCACAAAAACATAAAAATATTGGTTTAGGAAGCCTTGTAAAAACAAATCAGCTAACTGTCTTTGTCAGTTGTGCCTTACCCAAACTAACACTAAACGATCAGGTTGTTTTTGGAATCTCCCCCAATTCCCCTTTAGCAGAAAAGTTAATAGGACAATCAGTAGCCCATCAATTTGATTTAAATGGTACCTTATATCAAATTTTAGAAGTTCATTAGTATTATATGTACAAAGAAAAAAAGATCACAATGAAATCCATTTTATCTTTAACATTATTAAGTCTTTTCCTTTTGACTAGTTTTAGCTCTTTAGCTCAAAAACAAAAAGCAGATATGATCCTTACTAACGCCACAGTTTATACTGTTGATAAAAAATTTTCAAAAGCGGAGGCATTTGCCGTAAAAAGAGGTAAAATTATAGCTATAGGAAAGTCAGTAGATATTCTAAAAAAATATCAATCAACAAAAATACTTAATGCACAAGGAAAATATATTTTCCCAGGACTGTATGATGCACACGCTCATTTTTATAGTTTTGGATTAAATCTTCAAAAAGTAGACTTGCGAGGAACTAAAAGTTACCAAGAAGTTTTAGATCGAATAATTGCATTTCAAAAAGAAAAAAATCTTACTTTCATAACAGGACGTGGTTGGGACCAAAATGATTGGGAACTCAAAGAATTTCCAACAAAAGAAGAATTGGATAGATTATTTCCTACCATACCTATAGTTTTAACTAGAATTGATGGTCATGCTCTTCTGGCCAATAGTAAAGCCCTAGAATTAGCAAAAATTACAACAGAAACAAAAGTGTCAGGTGGAGAAATTCAAATAAAAAAGGGAGAACTAACAGGTATTTTGATTGATAATCCAATGGAATTGGTTTATAATATTATTCCAAAAACAACAACAAAAAATCAAGTACAAGCACTCAAAGATGCTCAAAAAGTAATGTTTCAATACGGTTTAACAACCATTAATGAAGCAGGTTTAGAAAAGGAAACCATTCACTTGATAGACTCATTACAGCAAAACAAAGAATTAAAAATTAATATTTATGCCATGGTGAGTGCCAGCCAAGAGAATGTAGATTTATATACACAATTAGGCCCCTATAAAACAGATTGGTTGAATGTACGATCCTTTAAATTTATGGGAGATGGCGCTCTAGGTTCTCGCGGTGCTTGCTTGCACCAGCCTTATAACGACCGTTCTAATCATTATGGTGCGTTATTGTCATCTGTAGCTGATGTTCGAAAAATAGCAAAACAAATAGCAAACTCTGAATTTCAAATGAATTCTCATGCTATAGGGGATTCTACCAATACCGTTTTGTTAACTATTTATAAAGAGGTTTTAAAAGACAAACCCAATAGAAGATGGAAGATAGAACATGCACAAGTAATGAGAGAGCAAGATTTTGATGCTTTTTCCTCTAATATTATACCCTCCGTTCAACCCACACATGCTACATCGGATATGTATTGGGCAGAACAACGAGTAGGTAAAGAACGAATTAAACAATCTTATGCTTATAAAAAAATGCTAAACAAGGCAGGAATAATAGCTTTAGGAACTGATTTTCCTATAGAAGAAGTAAATCCTATGCTGACCTTTTACGCTTCGGTGGCTCGTAAAGATTTAAAAAACTATCCAGAAGGAGGGTTTCAACCAGAAAACGCTTTATCTAGAGAAGAAACAATAAAAGGAATGACTATATGGTCCGCCTATTCTAATTTTGAAGAAAACGAAAAAGGAAGTTTAGAGGTAGGGAAGTGGGCCGATTTTGTTATTTATGATAATGATTTGATGACAGAGGATATAGATGCGATTCCTTATGTAAAACCCATTAATACATTTATAAAAGGAGAACAAGTAAAATAATATAAACTCCGAAAAAGGTAATTTTAATCAATCAAAGTAAAACTTTTTGATTTGAATATCTGCTTGAATTTACATAAGATAGATTGAAGTAGATTGGTGTGCCGGTTTACTTCAATTCCAATCAATGATTTAGGGTTAACCTAAAAAAGTATTATGTCACATTCTCTTTTTAAACGTTCTTTATTTATATAAACCATAGATCAATTGGTTTTCATATTTGTTATTTTATAAATTTAATATTAAAAAGCAAAGGAAATATAATAAATAAAAGTCATTCTAATTGAAATATTTTTTTGAATAAAAATAAATAAATCTACTCAAACTTAATAGATATAAGATTCTTTGTTTTGTAAAGATGGTATGATTATTGATGTATTTATTTCTTGAAAAGGGTGTTTTGTAGTAAAATACTGATATTTAGTAGTAT
>NZ_PCMX01000071.1 GCF_002530675.1 Flavobacterium columnare NBRC 100251 = ATCC 23463 | reverse complement strand
GCTGTCTGAAAAGTAATCCATCTGTCGTTTGTCACTCTGAGCTAAGAAGGAGACCTGCTATTAATAGCTGGTAAATTCTCGCTTTAGTAGCCATGACAGGATGGTGCATTTTTTGGACAGTCTCTTTTTTTACGCACTATTTTTTCAAGACGTGCAGCATTTGGGAATCATTTTTATCAGCAAAAACTTGCCAATATAAATCTTTTTTTATTTTAATTGAGTAAAAAAGGCTCGTCGTCCAGTAAAAAAGACTCGGCGTCCAGTAAAAAAGGCTCGCCGTCCAGCCAAAAAGACTCACCGTCCAGTAAAAAAGACTCGGCGTCCAGCCAAAAAGGCTCGCCGTCCAGCAAAAAAGACTCGTCGTCCAGTAAAAAAGGCTCGTCGTCCAGTAAAAAAGACTCGTCGTCCAGTAAAAAAGGCTCGCCGTCCAGCCAAAAAGACTCACCGTCCAGTAAAAAAGACTCGGCGTCCAGCCAAAAAGGCTCGCCGTCCAGCAAAAAAGA
Source organism: Flavobacterium columnare NBRC 100251 = ATCC 23463 (assembly GCF_002530675.1). GTDB lineage: Bacteria > Bacteroidota > Bacteroidia > Flavobacteriales > Flavobacteriaceae > Flavobacterium > Flavobacterium columnare. The sequence continues at coordinate 23,377 of NZ_PCMX01000071.1, read as the reverse complement.
CTCGTCGTCCAGTAAAAAAGACTCGTGGTCCAGCCAAAAAGAGTGGCGGTGGATTCCCAGCGGTATTGTTTAATTAATGGGGTAGTGTAGGAACTGTAACATACCCGCTTTTTTTATTATTGGGGTATTTTTAGCGGGTGCCACCAGACGTTAGGGTACGGACACAAGTACGGACACAGGTGTCCGTTCGTTTTGTCCGTTTTGTTCATGTCCTTATCGTAGGGTTGGTTTTCTAAAAAAGGTAATCGCTATCTTAATTTGGGGTGTATGTACATGAAATACAAATCTAGATAAAATTGAAGATTCATTCATTACTATACTTTATAAAAAATCACTAGGTTTGAGTAAATAAAAAAGACTCATAAACAACTAAAAACTAATCTATGGAACTTCTATACTTGTGGGTAAGAAAATATAAGAATATAGAACATCAAGGATTTAACTTATCAAGCAAAGTTACTTTTGAGACAATCGTTAACAGCCAAGAAGATGATGATACTTTAAATGTTACTTTAACACATTTAGAGAACGAAAAATATTTTTCCTTATTTCCCAGTAATATTATTGATGTAAAAGCTGTAATTGGTGAAAATGGTAGTGGAAAAACAAATTTACTGGAAGCAATATTAGATTTCTTTTTAGGTAGGAGAAATAATTTTAAAGGGTTTTTAGTTACATCTGACAAAATCATTATCCGAGACAAACTTAAATTTGTAGAGGTGCCAAAAGAACTATTTGGCAAAACAATTGATTTTATCTATCCAGAAGATATTTCTAATTTTTCTAGTGGAGAGATTAAAGGGAATTTGTCGAGAGAAGAAGCTTTTAAAATTATTAGAAGCAATTTAATGGAAACGTATTTTAAGGATAATTATATTATTAAATACGCTTCTTTTATCAATATGGATAACATCCATAATGTTGACGGTATAGAAAATGATTATGCTAAATATGAAAATGGAGAACCTAATTTTATAAATATAGCTACAGAATCTATGATTGTAAGTGACTATGAATCTCATAAAAGTAATGATAGATATATGGTTGTTAATGAAAGTGAATTGTTAGCACATAAATATCGAGAATCCTTAAGAATGTCTAATTTTTTAAAAATAGCTAAAGAACACTTTTTTGACGAGAATAGATTTTTTAGTTTGCCAGTTATTGAATTTACTGATTTTGGTGAGCGATTTTCGAAAAGTGTCGATAAAATAATTTCTCCAAATTCTGAATCTTATGAGCAAAGTATCGAGAAAATTTTAAAATTTGAAACATTATATACACATTCAAGTGATTATGAAGAAAATTTTTTCAAGAGTTTATCAAGAGACATTACTTATTGTTTTTTAAGCTATGAATTAAATTATTATTTTAATTCTACCCCAGAAGATAGGTTTCCTATTGTAAAATTAATTGATAATTTAGAAAAAAATTATAATTCTAATTTAGATCGATTTGAAGCTCTTTATCTCTATATAAAAAATACATCTTTGCTATTTAAAAATTCTGACTTAATAATTGATCAGATTAAAGAAATAAAAGAATATTTTATTAAAAAATTTCGATCCAAGGAAATAATTTATGATGAAATTTTTGGGTTTAAAATTACTGAGAATAATGTTTCAGAAATAATTCAAGATTTCTTAAAAACTCCACTCTTTGGTATCAAAATAGATGAAGATCAACTTCTACCTTTGAATATTTTTGGATTTAATTTTAATGGATTGAGCGGAGGTGAATATGTTTTTTTATCACAGTTTGCTAGAATGTATGAAACTTTAAATAATCATATTAAGACAAATGAAAACATATTGTTTTTAATTGATGAGGGAGATGTAACTTTTCATCCACAGTGGCAAAAAAAGTATTTAAATTTTTTGCTTGATTTTTTTGAGAAGTTTTTCCCTAAAAATAGAGTGCAGCTTATTTTAACTACGCATTCCCCTTTTATAGTTTCCGATTTGCCTAAAGAGAATATTATTTTCTTAAAAAGGGATAAATATAGCAAAACAGAAGTAAGTGATATTATTCATCAAAACTTAACATTTGGTGCTAATATTCACGATATTTTAGCAAATGATTTCTTTTTGCAAGATGGATTTATGGGGGAGTTTGCTAAAAATGAAATAAATAAGGTAATCGACTTTTTGACTGATAAGAAAATAAAAAATAAAATAGAAAGCCTCAAAAAAGAGATATACACAATTGAAAATTTGATTGCTAAAAGTAGTAATGAAAATGAAAAAAAGGATTTAGAAATTGATAAGAAAAATTTAAATAAACAAAAAAATACGCTAAGTAAGAAAACTAAAAAGATTCCGTTTTCAGATAAATATGATAAAGACTATTGTAAAAATGTAATTGATATTATTGGCGAACCTATTTTGTCATTTAGTTTAATAGAGTTATATACAGAAGCTTTTCCAGATGAAAAGAAGTCTTTTATTGATGAGCAAATAAAAAGACTCCAAAACTTATAAATTGTATTAAAATTATGATAGCAATACCTCTTGATAAAGTAAGAAATATTCAAAATATACATCAATCAGAAATAGAGATTCAAAGGAAAAATGCTTTAAACAAACTTAATGAGCTTAAAAAGGGAAGTCAAACAACCAAAGATCAAGAATACTTAGAATTTGTTATAGATAAATTTGAAAATGAAAATGATAATATACTTCTGTGGGATTTAAAAAGAATTAAGGGAGAAATAGAAAAATCAGATTTTATAAATGTTCCTACTGAAATAAAAAAGGATAAAAACGGAAAAGAGTATATTGTTAAAACAGCTTTAAAAGATAAGATTCTTGCTTGTTTAGACTATAAGGGTTTGAGGAGTACTTTTTATCCAAATTATTTTAATACTATAGGAATTAAAGCGTGTGTGTATTGTAATTCTCAGTTGACAATAGTAGCCAATAAAAGACACGCAAAATTTGAAGTCGATCATTTTTATTCTAAAAGTGATTATCCATTTTTAAGTATTACACTGTGTAATCTTTATCCAGCTTGCGCTTCTTGTAATGGAAGTAAAAGCGCAAAAAAAATACATTTTGAGTTATACACAAATGATATTTCTAAAACCAAAAAATCAGATTACAAATTTAAATTAGCTTCAAATTCAAAAGCAAAATATTTAGTTACCAGAGATAAAAATACGATTGAAGTTGAATTTGAAGAACCTGACTATAAATCAAATCAGTTTGAAAAATTTAATAATGTATTTCACATTGAAGGAATTTACAAGACTCAAAATGACTTAGTAGAAGAATTATTAATTAAAAGCCAAGTTTATAATGATAGTTATATCAAATCTTTAAAAATTGGTTTTCAAAAATTAAACCTTAATCCTGAGCTTTTTAAAAGGATTATTGTTGGTAATTATACTCAAGATATTGATATTCATAAAAGACCAATGAGTAAAATTACTATGGATATTGCAAGGGAACTTGGGTTGATTGATATGGTTGAGTGAATTTAGAAAACAAGACGGTTAGCTTAATTGAAAATGAGTTGATATTTTGAAAAATATTTCACTTGTGTTTATAAAGAAAGCTGGGATTTTGTTTGTTACTATTTGCGCGAAAGCATTTTAAGAAAATAAATCTTGAAAAATGATTTAAGTAATATAGGGACAACAGTATGACAAACACAGAACTAAATACTATTATAGACGAGTTAACAATTACTCTAGCTAACTGTAAAATAGACCAGAATGGTATTAAAAGTTTAGTAATTAACGAAACTTTTTTTAACGCAGACTATATGCAAAGAGTCAATATAACTACCTGTCCTGAACATACTGCTACTTTTCAAGAACTACTAAAAATAAATCAACCTGTATTATATTGGTTTGAATTTGATAAAAACAGCGTAAGCAAGGAAACGTTGCGCAATAAATATGTAGCTTATCGTGAACCTATGAAATATGATTTTAAAAATAAAAATTATAGGAATACCGCTGCTTATAAAACGGATATAAAAGAGTCTGATTTTACTTTATACGTAGGCAAGGTAAAAAAAGGTTTTTGGGGAAGATTAGTAACCCATTTAGGGCATAATAAAGCGAAAGGAACTGCTGGTATGCAATTATTCCACTGGTTTAACCCAAAAGAGTACGGCGATATAACATTATATTATTTAACATTAGATACTGCTATGGAAAATTTAATTTCGGTTTTGGAAATTGAAATGGCACTAAGAAAAAAGCCAATCATAGGAAGGTTTTAAATAAATTATGGCTTGATTGGTTTGGTTTGACGTAAAGACTATGAATAGTCTATATAAAACAAAAGCTAAATGACTGTAGTGGTTGAATTTTGTATTTATAATTTATGGATTTGAGCAAAATATATCCAAAATTGCTAATTTACTTGACATTCTTTTTGGGTGAATTTACAAATTTTTCCTACTTTGCCCTTGCATCTTTATCACAAAGTCTAACACATAATCTGGGTTTCTGGATAAAATCTTAAACCCTCATTTTGCAATTACTCAAAATGAGGGTTTTTAGGATGTTAACTAAAAATCATATTGTATAGAGAATTAACAAACGCTTTTTAGTTTGTTATGATTTAAAGTCTTTTTTATTATTTTTTATAGACTGTAATGCTCTGATTTCCTATTTTTAATAGATATGATCCACTGGATAATTTAGACATATCTACTGTGTTGCTATTAATTATTACAAGATGGGTTATATCTTGTCCTTGTAAATTATACAACTTAGTATTTGTCATGTTCATTTGAACATTATCAACTCGTATCATAGCATTTGTTGGATTAGGATAAGCCAAAAGGGTCTTTGATGGATTCGTTATAGGGGAGTTAATAATTGGTCTTATTAAGGTAATATGTTTTTTAAAAGTTGTTTCAATAGGTAATCCTTGATAGGTTAAGAACCTGAATGTAGTACTCGTTGAATTTGAAGAAACTAATTGAATATCTTTATGAGGTTGTGGCAATTCCCACTCTCCATCAAATGTAATTTCTATAGGCTGAATTTTAAATGAATCAAAGCTTCTTTTGTCTGGAAGACCTAGATCAGGATTAGACAAGCTCAATGTCATTTCTGAATTAGAGTTTAATGGTCCGTACATTATTAAACAAGGTTTATCATTTGAAATTAGGTTGGTATTTCCAGGAAGTACTGTATTTGCTTCAAAAAGTGCAAAAGCATGTATTCCTGATGCTGTATGTTTGATAATATGTGATTTACTATCTTTATTTAGTACCGTATACGGTCGTGTGCTGGTATTTTTGAATGAATTGGCTAAATTTTGCATATCTGAAGCATTCGTATTAGGAAGTACTACGTATTCGTATTGAGCATTATTAGGGGCTTTACCGTGATCTATAAATCCTATAGCTGCTTCTGTATTGGGATTTAGAATTGCTGGATTGTTTTGATTATGTGCTGGTGTTTGTTGATTCTTACGTTGAATCTTTACATCATTATTTCCACTAACTAAGTAAAAGCCTGTATTAAAGTTATCTAAAATCCAGTTTGGGTTTGTTCCTAAATAAGTAGATGTTATACCTGTTGAGGTATATGTATTGTTATTTATTATCACATTGTTAGGAGTTGTTGCATTTTGATATAAAGTGGTAACTGTTGCAGTATTAACATCGCTATTGCTTATATCAGAACCTAAACAAATGATCATATCATTAAAGAAAAACGAAGATTTCTTAAAGGTAAAAGAGGTATCATGCGTATTTGATCCTGTTGGTGTTCCTCCCCATCCTATATTTTCTGCTTCTTGAAAATCCATAGCAAACATACCTAGTGTTCCAAAAACATCTTTTAAATATTCGCCTTTTTTAAGATTATGTTGCAAAGAACCTGCTAGTTTTTTACTTGAATATTCATCTACTCTTTGCCAAGGTACAATTAAATCTTGCCATGATAAAACTTTAGTAGTAGCACCTGGATTATAATTCCAATCCCACTTTGTATTATCAAAACCGTTGGCAGCAGCAGTTCCTGGATATAGGATATTCATAGCTCCATAACTTTGGTATCTACCATATCTGTTACTATTACTAAAGGTTTCTGCTCCCCAAAGTTGATTGCTAAATCCTTTATTTAGTATCACTGTATTCTTGGTTCTAAATATACCTGCGCTTGCGTGATTGTTTTGATAAAAGCCATCGTGAAAAGGAGCAATTGTACTATGATTAAAAGAGGGCTCTACGCCATATCTTTTGTTATAGATGCTTGCTAAAAGAGGGTCTGCTGTCTGTAAACCTAAAATAGAACCTCCCACAAGAGCTAAATTTTTTATAGAATTTTGATCTACAGATATTGTTTCCCAATTACCACTTCTACCTGTCATAGATAAGGGGATCCATCCAGCATCATTAGAAATTAATATTTTGTGCATAACAGCATCTCTAAAAACTTTATATGCTGGGGCTTTTATTTGAAAACGGGTGGTTCCAAATACATCTAGGCAATAAATAAGGGTGTTATAAGCGTACATATACGTTTCGTAATTGTTCCAATGATGATATCCACTGCCATCTGGTTTTATTCCATCTCGGGTACCATCTGTGTATACAGAGGCAAATCGGGTAACAAATCGGCTTAAGGTTAACATATAACGATACTGTTCATCATCTGTTGAGAAACATTTTACTAAAGGCACAAGTGCATCTAATTTATTATAAACATCATCTGTATTAATAACTCCTTCTGTGGCTTGGGAATTATAATCATAGGTTGGCTTCCAAAAAACATTCCAATTGGCAAATTCTTTTTCTATAATATACAAAATTCTTTGCTTGTTTTGAGGAGTTAAATACTCTGCACAGAAAAAGCCTTTTCTTGAAAAGTTTTTAAATACATAACCGTGTGTATCAACTGATAGGGTATTATTGCAAAGGTTTTCTGAAACCCACCAGATTAAATCATTTACTCTTTGAATTACGGCGGTATCATTAGGATTGAATTTTAGGTGGTCAACAAACGTATTTAAAAAGGTAAGTTTATTGTAATCTGTTATAGGATTACCGGTAATGGTATTGCCGTTTACCACTATATTTAAACTGTTATAAAGCCTAATAGCAGTATTTAAACTTGAGGTAGATGGTTGGGTGGTAGCTAATCTTGTGTTTTTAGCTTTATCATAAATATTTTGAATTTCCGATTTAATGGCCGGATCACTGGATTGTAATGCTAAATCAGGAACAAAAGTAGGTGCACACTGAGCGTCTATTCCTAAGACACTCGTCAAGAATAGTGCTGTAATTAAAAAAAAACTTTGTTTCATTTGTTTTCTTATTTTTATTAATACTATGGCATTGCTTGGCTGTATTTTTATAAGCAATTACCGTGACGAAGGTTGCTTTTATCTAATTTTTATATTTTTTATAGTTTGACTTAATGGCAATTCAGGCAACTAGTATACTTGTTGCAAAAAGGGAAACAATACTAAAAATTAGATTAATTAGAAAAAATTAATATAATTATAACCTATCTTGAAAAGCTAAAATTGTAGAATAATGATGATTTCTAATCATCCGGCTCATTAGATCATCATCTTTGATAAATTACTACTGAAGCGATAGGTATAAAGTCTGACAGGTTTATAAAATTTTATCTGTCTTATAGCAAATTTAATAATTTATTTCAAAACAGAGTCTAATTCATTGAAAAAGTTTATTTTAGAGATTTCTTATTTTGTAGAAATTTTCTTTCTAAAAAATACTTTGGAGCAAAACAATTTTTAAAATAAATGAAGTCTTTTCATTTTTAAATTAGTTCTCTAAAGTATATAATATATGCTTTGCTAGATCAAAAACGTTATGTTACGCCCTTTATGGGATCCCTCCTTGAGTCGGGATGGCTAGAATCCGAAGTAAAATACTTTTGGTGTACTTTTTTAAATAAAAAAGAGAAACTGAATCAGTTTCTCTTTTTGAGCCGATGGAGGGACTCGAACCCACGACCTGCTGATTACAAATCAGCTGCTCTAGCCAGCTGAGCTACACCGGCAAGGTATTTTTAATAATTTTATTTAATAGTATCTTTTGATAAACTTTGAGCCGATGGAGGGACTCGAACCCACGACCTGCTGATTACAAATCAGCTGCTCTAGCCAGCTGAGCTACACCGGCAAAAGTATACTTTCAATAAATTTATTTAAAGATTATCTTTCGATAATTTTTGAGCCGATGGAGGGACTCGAACCCACGACCTGCTGATTACAAATCAGCTGCTCTAGCCAGCTGAGCTACACCGGCGACTCATTTACGGGTGCAAATATAGGAGAGTTTTTTTATTTTCCAAAGCTTTGCACCCTACTTTTTTACACTTTTTTTAACTACAAAGCATTAATTTTATCAACTAATTGGTTTGCAGCATTTTCCAATTCAACATTTATTTGTTTAAAGTGTACTTTTTTATTTTCAACTTTTTTCGTGTTCACTTTTACAATCAAATTATCGAAAATAACAAAAGCCTCTTCAATAACAGCATTAGTTTCATCAGTTGGTTTACCTGTTGAAGTCATTTCATATAAATAAACCGCCTCAATAATTTGACCAATTACATAATTGATATTCTTTTTTAAATTCTTTACACTTGCCATTCGTATGTATTTTAAATTACGTTTACAAAATTACAATTATTCTTTCGATATCTGTTAAGAAATTACAATTTCCAACAATTTAGCTTCTCCTATTAACTGAAAGTCTTTTAGAGCAGCAGGAATTAAAAAGGTGTTTCCTTTAGTAAATTCGTATATCTGTTGATTTACTTTTATTTTTAAATTTCCTTTAGTACACATATATACCACAAAACTATTGCCTTTATTATGGTATTGATATTCTTCTTTTAGGTCTAAAACTTTTACTGTAAAATAGGGACTATCAACTACGTTTACTGCTTGATTATCTGATAACGTATAGTCTACTTTTACCTTCTTCTTTTGATAATCTATTGCATCTAAAGCTAGTTCTATATGCAATTCCCGTAAGTTGCCTTGTGCATCTTTGCGATCGAAATCGTAAATTCTATAGGTAATATCTGATGTTTGCTGTATTTCAGCTACAACGGTACCTGCTCCAATGGCATGTACAGTACCTGTTTCTAAATAAAACACGTCTCCTTCTTTTACTGGATAGGCTTCTAAAATAGAGGATAGGTTTTTATTTTTTAAGTGTTCTAAGTAGGCTTCTTTTGAGGCATCTTCTTTAAATCCTACTATTAATTTTGCTTCAGGCTCTGCTTCTACTACATACCACATTTCCGTTTTACCAAAAGAATTATGTCGTTCTTTTGCTAACGCATCATTAGGATGCACTTGAATAGAAAGATCCTCTCTGGCATCTAAAAATTTAAAGAGCAATGGAAATTGCGTTCCAAAACGCTGGTATACCTTACTTCCTAATATTTCGAGTGGGTATTTTTCAATTAATTCTGTCAAAAGCACACCTTTATAAACGCCTTGACTGACTTGACTAACATCTTGGTCAATAGCAGCAAGCTCCCAACTTTCTCCTGTTTTTTCAGAAACAATAGACTTATTTAGGAATGTTTTTAAACGTGTCCCTCCCCAAATCCTATCTTTAAAGATAGGCTCAAACTGTAAAGGATATAATTCCATCGGCATTAAATCAAACTTTTTACTTTTTCTACTGTACGGTCTAAATGATTTGTGGCATTCATGTCTTCAAAAATCATTTGAACCACTCCTTCTTTATCTACTATATAAGTTACTCTTCCGGGGATCAATCCTAACATATTTGATTTTACTCCGAATAAGTTTCGTAGTATTTTATCTGGATCTGACAATAATATATAAGGTAGATCGTATTTGCTTGCAAATTTTTTATGTGCTGCAATACTATCGCCACTAATCCCTATTACCTCTGCTCCTATGGTTTTAAACTCTTCGTACTGATCTCTTAAAAAACAAGCTTGTTTGGTACAACCGGGGGTATCATCTTTCGGATAAAAATAAATGACTAATACTTTTTTACCTAGAACAGAATTAATATAAAAATCATTTCCGTTCTGATCTTTTGCTCCAAAAAGAGGAAGTTTATCCCCTACTTTCAAACCTTTTTGCATAATTATACTATCCTTTATATGTAACGAAATTACGTGGTGTTTCAAACAAGGTAACTTCTAAATCATTTTCTTTTTTTATTCTTTTTCTAATTTTATTCCAGATAACAACTACAATATTTTCCGCAGTAGGTATTACATTTTCGAATTCTGGAACGTCTAAATTTAAATTTTTATGGTCAAACGGAATTTCTACTTCTTCATAAATTATATCTGCCAGATCTTTAATATCAATCACATAACCTGTTTCTGGATTAATACTACCTGTAACACTGACTATCAACTCATAGTTGTGTCCATGAAAATTAGGGTTGTTGCATTTACCAAAAACTTTTTGATTTTGCTCATCTGTCCAATCTTTCCTATACAAACGATGAGCTGCATTAAAATGAGCTTTTCTTGACACTGTTACTCTCATAATGTATGCGCTTCTAAATAATGATAAAATTCGTCAAAAATAATCTTAAACCAAACTGTATATTGATGAGGATGAAGTTTTATATCTTGTTTTACTGCTTCAATAGACATCCATTTCCAGTTTTCTACCTCATCTGTGTTTATAGAGGGTGCTTCATTAAAATATCCTATCATTACATGATCTAACTCATGCTCTGTTAATCCGTTATCAAAGGGTGCTTTGTAAATAAAATGAAAAAGTTCTTTTAGTTCTGTTGTAAACCCCATTTCTTCTTGTAAACGACGTTTTCCTGCCTCTATATTAGACTCTCCTTCCCTTTGATGGCTGCAACAAGTATTGGTCCATAATAATGGGGAATGATATTTATGATGCGCTCTTTGCTGAAGCATTATTTCTCTTTGATCATTCAGTATAAATACAGAAAAAGCTCTATGTAGCAATGCCTTTTCATGTGCTTCTAGTTTAGGCATTAATCCTATTACTTGATCTACTTCGTTTACTAAAATTACTTTTTCTTCAATCATAGTTTTATATTACGGGAGTAAAAGTACGAAAAGTCTATCAATTACTACCCGATCCTTTTTATTTAGACTTCTCCTTACATCTCTTACACAAACTATTTAATTCAGCAATGTTTCTGCTGCTTTTATTGCGCATTTTTCGCCATCTATAGCTGCTGAAATAATTCCTCCTGCGTATCCTGCTCCTTCTCCACATGGATACAGTCCTGTAATTTGCAAATGTTCTAACGTAACGTTATCACGAGGAATTCTAACAGGTGATGAGGTTCTACTTTCTGGAGCATGCAAAATGGCTTCATTCGTAAAGTATCCTTTCATTGATTTTCCAAATTGAACAAATCCTTCGCGCATAATTTGTGTTAAAAAGGAAGGGAACACAGTTCCTAACTCTACACTTGTTGTTCCTGGAACATAGGATGTTTTAGGGATATCTATTGAACCTTTTTTTTGAGAAAAATCAACCATTCTCTGAGCGGGTACTTTTTGTGTTTTACCTGCCATTTCCCATGCTTTTTGCTCAATGGCTTTTTGAAATTCCATACCAGCCAACGCTCCAAATTTAGCATACGGTTTAAAGTCTTCTAATTTTAATTCTACCACAATTCCTGAATTGGCTGTGACTTGATCTCTTTTAGATGGGGACCAACCATTTGTAACAACTTCTCCTGGACTTGTTGCGCAAGGAGCTATCACTCCTCCTGGACACATACAAAAAGAATACATCCCTCGTCCGTTAACCTGTTTAACAACAGAATATGGTGCTGGCGGCAGAAACGCTCCTCTAAAATCACACGAATATTGTATTGAATCTATTAAACTTTGTGGGTGTTCTGCTCGGACTCCTAAAGCAAATGGTTTGGCTTCTATTAAAACTTTTTTTCGATCTAATAATTCAAACACATCACGAGCGGAATGTCCTGTAGCAAGTATTATTTTTTTGGCTTTTATAACATTTCCTGATTGTGTAACGACTCCTTCTACCTCATTATTTTTTATTAAAATATCCGTTACTCGTGTTTCAAATAACACTTGTCCGCCATATTCTTTGATTTTTTCTCTAATATCTTGAATAATTTCAGGCAATTTATTGGTTCCTATATGAGGATGGGCTTCTACTAGTATTTCCGAAGAAGCTCCAAATGCTACCAATAATCTTAAAATACGATCTACATCTCCTCGTTTTTTTGAACGTGTGTACAGTTTTCCATCAGAATAAGTCCCTGCTCCTCCTTCTCCAAAACAATAATTCGAATCTTCATTTACTATATGGTCTCTATTAATTGCTTTTAAATCTCTTCTTCTACCTCTTACATCTTTTCCTCTTTCTAACAAAATGGGTTTAATTCCTAATTCAATTAATTGTAAAGCAGCAAACAACCCCGCAGGTCCTGCTCCCACCACAATTACTTCTGGAGCATTCGTAACATCTTGGTAATTGGGCAAAGTTATTTTATCTTGAATAATTTGTTCTCCTTGAAAATAAACAATGATTTTTAAATTTATTTTAATTGCTTTTTGTCGAGCATCAATCGATCTTTTAAGAATTACATAGTACTGTATATCTGCAACAGATACTTGTACTAATTTTGCAAGATGATTCTTTAGCATCATTTCATTAGAAGCTACCTCAGGCGATACTTGAATTTGAAGTTCTTTTGGCATTATCATTTTTTTACGTTGCAAAAATACTACTTATTTTCAAGTGAATCATTGTAAATTTGTATTTCAAATCTAAGAGAATATGCAAAGAAAAATAAAACTTATTTGGGATTTTAGAGGTCCCGCAGCAGCTAAAACCGCGGAACATCATGAAATTCATTTAAGAGAATATATTGAAATAGAACAATTCCCAATCAAAATCACTGGTTTTTCAGTACTGAACGAAATGCACGCTATAGCTTGGATGGTGGTAAATGATCAAAACATGCTTCGGGTTAGAGACGCATTAAAACCTCACAGAGGCGAATTATTTGAATAAAAAAAACAAATCTTAATTCATTCATAATAAATAGTTTCTTAAATTTGGTTTTGAACTAAAATTTTTATGATTAACGAGATTACTAACTATTTTGAAACGATCCCTTCGTCTCATAGGTCTTTGATTTTATTTGGAGGCATTGCCTTTTTTTGGATTTTAGAAAGTGGTTTTCCTCGTTTTCGTTTTGAATACAATAAAATACAACATGCTTTTCTAAACCTATTTTTTACTTTTACAACGATAATTATCAACTTTTTTTTAGCAATCCTTTTATTTAAAAGTTGCGTCTGGGACAGTCAAAATCATTTTGGGATTATACATTGGTTTAACGTTAGTAATCTAGGATTACAGTGCTTCATAGGTCTTTTATTTATGGATTTTATAGGAGCTTATGTACCTCATTATTTACAACATAAAATAAAATTTTTATGGCGCTTTCATCTCATTCATCATACGGACACTTGGGTTGATACAACCAGTGCTAACCGTCATCATCCAGGAGAAAGTATTTTTAGGTTTTTGTTTACCGTTTTAGCTGTTTTGATTACTGGAGCTCCCGTTTGGCTTTTTTTTATGTATCAGTCCTGTTCTGTATTATTATCTCAGTTTAACCATTCAAACATACAGCTCCCTAAAAAACTCAATTCATTACTATCAATTGTATTAGTTACCCCAAAAATCCATCGTATTCATCATCATTATCAACTTCCCTATACGGATAGCAATTATGGAAATGTTTTTAGTATTTGGGATCGTTTTTTAAGAACTTATCAAAATTTACCACAAGACCAAATTGTTTTTGGTATAGACACTCATACCTCTTTAAAAGAGCACAATAATTTAAGTAATTTATTAACTATTCCTTTTCAAAAATATAAGGATCCAAAAACATAAAGAAATTTTAAAAGTCATACCTTTTTATTAATATTGGTATAAGTATTGCATAAAGTTTAATACAATTTTGTTTTATAATTTAAATGAGAAAAAGTAAGATCGCTGAATTAGACAGAGAAAATTTAGAAAGACTAATCAGCATGGCAAAAGAAGAACGTAAACCCTTTGAAGCAATTAAGGAAGAATTTGGGGTTGGCGAAAGTGATGTAACAGAATTAATGCGTAAACATCTATCAAAAGATCAATTTGAACTTTGGAAGAAAAAAGTGGCGGCTTCCAAACCTAAACCTAAACCTATCAAAAATAACGATTTTGATGATGATTTGGACGGTAAGTATTATCTTAAAAATAAATTTGATTGATCCATACTCCTGCTTGACAGGAGTTTTTTGTTAATTTTATCACAAAGATTGCGTTACAAATTAGCAAACTAATATCTTTAATGGCAAATTTCTCAAATCTTTATTAATTTATTAATGAAAAAAATATTTTTATCAGCTGTATTAACATCACTATTTTTTACTGGTAAAGCAGCCCCCTTAAACGGTTCTAAAACCCCAGAAGTAAACGTTACAATTGATTTGAACACAATACAAGATGACAAGGTCATGGTAACGGTAATTCCTACTCCCTCTAAAGAGGATGTCATACTCTTTAGTATTCCTAAAACAGTTCCTGGTACTTATTCATCAGATAATTATGGGCGTTTTATTGAAAAAATAAAAGCTTATACTACAAAAGGAGAGAATTTACCGTTAGCAAAACTGGATGAAAACACTTATCGTATTACAGGTGCTAAAAAATTAGGTAAAATAACTTACTGGGTAAATGACACTTATGATACTGAACAAGTTGGAGGCATAGGAGGTGATGATGTTTTTTCGCCAGCTGGAACGAATATAGATTCTAATTGTTTTGTTTTAAACACGCATGGTTTTATTGGTTACTTTAGCGATAAAAAAGAAGTTCCTTACACCTTAACCGTCCTTCACCCTAACCATTTATACGGCGCTACCTCTCTTACCGATAGTGATCCTAGCAAAACCATTGATGTTTTTAAAACCAATCGTTATGCTACTCTTGTAGATCATCCAATAATGTATACAAAGCCAGACCTTGCTACTTTTAAAGTAGAAGATATGGATATTCTAATAAGTGTATATTCACCCACTGGAAAATACAAAGCAGCTGATTTAGCTCCTAACATGGAAAAAATGATGAAGGCTCAAAAAAAGTTTTTAGGGCCTATCAATAATACCAAAAAATACTCGATCCTAATTTATCTTACAGACGTACAAAAGCAAGATGCAAAAGGTTTTGGCGCTTTAGAACATACCACCTCTACTACTGTTGTTATGCCTGAAATGATGCCTTCTGATCAAATGGACGAACAGTTAAAAGACATTGTTTCTCACGAGTTCTTTCATATAGTAAGTCCACTAGGTGTTCATTCAGAAGAAATTCATTATTTTGATTTCAATGAGCCTAAAATGTCTAAACATTTATGGATGTATGAAGGAATAACAGAATATTTTGCTAATCTGTTCCAAATTAATCAAGGTTTAATTAATGAAGAGGAGTTTTATAATCGTATGACTGATAAAATTAGACAATCAGCCAATATGGACGATACAATTCCTTTTACTAAAATGAGTGCTAATGTGTTAACAAAACCTTATAAAGATCAATACCTTAATGTCTATCAAAAAGGAGCTTTAATCGGTATGTGTCTAGACATTATTATCCGCGAAAAAAGCAATGGTCAACGTGGTGTATTGGATTTAATGCAAAAGCTAAATAATGAATACGGTATTAATACTCCTTTTAAAGATGAAGCTCTTTTTGATAAGATCATAGCTCTTACTTATCCAGAAGTAGGCGATTTCTTACGAACTTATGTAGACGGACCAACTCCTATTCCTTATGAAATTTTTTTTGCTAAAATGGGGGTTACACAAGCACAAACAAAGGTTCCAGGAAATGTTTTTATAAAGGAACAAACACCTTATATAACCGTTAATCAATCCACTAAAGAAATCGTAATTATTCCTGGAATAGAGCTTCCTGAATTTTACAGTCATTTAGGATTAAAAGGAGGCGATTCTATTTTGGCTGTAAATGATAAAAATTACAACTTAGACAATATTTACGATATGATTATGGCGAGTCAGAGTTGGAAAGAAAATGAAAATATTTCTATTAAAATCAAAAGAGATCAAAAAGAGGTTACTTTAAAAGGTGTTATAAAACTTCCTTTTGAAGAAGTAACTGGCTACAAATCTACTGACGATAATAAAAAAGCTTTAAAAGAAGCTTGGCTAAACGGATAATTGAGATTTCTTATGAATTTAAATCCTCAAAATACAGTTGAATTTTGAGGATTTTTTTTATTACATTGCAAAAAATTTAGAATAAATATGTACAAAAAAGTTATCGTAGCAATTACTTTTGTGTTTTTTGCTTCATGCGCAGACAAGGCACCTGCAAAAGATGAGGTAATCGTAACAGGAAATATAAAGGGGTTAAAAAAAGGAAAGCTATACATCCAAAAAGTACAAGACAGTACTCTAGTAGCTTTAGATACTATTGAATTAAATGGTTCCTCTAATTTTGAGAGTTCAATTAAATTAGATTCTCCTGAAATGCTTTATTTGTTTGTGGATAGAGGACAAACGAATTCAATGGATAATAATTTGTTGTTTTTTGCAGAGCCAGGAAAAATAACTATTGATACGGATCTTGATTTCTTTTTTGCTAATGCAAAAATTACAGGTTCTAAAAACCATGATCTTTACAAAGAATATAAGGATATCATTGCTAAATTTAATGAACAACAGCTTCAATTACTTCAAGCTAAAATACTCGGAAATAAAGGCAATAAAAACTATAATGAGCTAGACAATCAAAATAAGCAGGATCAGTTATTAAAAAGAAAATATTTGTACTCTGCTAATTTTGCGCTTACCCATGCGGATCACGAAATTGCTCCCTACATAGCACTTACAGATATTTATGATATGCAACCTAAATTTTTAGAGGAAATACATAAAAAAATGTCTCCAGAGGTAGCCAATTCTAAATACGGTAAAAAATTTACGGATTACTTAAAGAAATCAAAATAATAAAAAAGCGACGATTAACTCTTTTAATTGTCGTTTTTTATTTAAAAACTTAATTTAATGAATACGCAATTGGTTCATAATTTACCCTTTGATTTTTTTCAGGACAATCACTTTGAGTGTGCTATTTATTTTTATAACACACAACAGTCTAGTAAAAACATCCCTGTTACTTTTACCCACAATGTCCTTTGTTTTTTACTAAATGGATATAAAGAAGTCATTAGCAACCAGAATAATATTTCTATCCAAAATGATCAATTTTTTTTATTACAATCTGGAAATAGTCTAATGACAGAACGTTTAATAGGAGAATCAGGCTATAACAGTATTCTTTTTTTCTTTTCGGATCATTTTTTAAATCAAATTTTATTAAAAAAACAAATTGAACTACCAAAAGCAACTCATTCAAATCAAACGGTATTAAATATCCGAAAAGATGTGTATGTTAACCTATTTGAAAAATCATTACTTTTATTAAAAAACGATTTTAATAAAGCCCCTCATCTTACTCATGTAAAGTTAGAAGAAATTCTGTTGTATTTACTTAACAAAGAACCTAATCAAATTGCTCCTTTTTTTCAAAATACATTAAGCCGTCATAAAAACAAATCAATAAAGGATATTGTGCAGCAGCATGAGAACAGCCCCCTTACTATTGATGAACTTGCTTTCTTATCTAATATGAGTGTTTCTACTTTTAAAAGAAAGTTTGCTGAAATATATCAAATTTCTCCTAAAAAATACTTTATTTCAAAAAGAATGGAAAAGGCTCGAAATGAGTTAATGCTTAACAAGAGACCTTCTGATCTTTACCACGAATTGGGTTATGAAAATTTATCTGCATTTAGTAACGAATTTAAAAAGTATTATGGAGTATCTCCTAAAAACTTCAAAATGGACTAAAAGAACATCTTTTTGGACTTTTAGCGCAATAATATTCCCAAACTTAATCTTAAATTTGCATTATAAAATAACATAAAAATGAAAAAGATATTAACCTTGCTTGCTTTTATTTCTGCTTTTACAGCAAGCGCGCAAACTTTTACTTTAAAAAGTAATGATCTAGGAGGTCAAGCAACTATGAAACAAGTTTTTAACGGTTTTGGTTGTACGGGTGAAAATATGTCGCCTCAATTATTTTGGGAAAATGCACCAAAGGATACTAAAAGTTTTGCTGTTACAATACATGATGAAAATGCACCTACAGGAAGTGGATGGTGGCATTGGCTTGCTTTTGATATTCCTGCAGCAACTAAAGAGTTAAAAACAGGAGCGGGAGATGTTACTAAAAACTTAATGCCTGCTGGCGTAATACAAAGTATTACTGATTTTGGCAAATCAGGTTATGGGGGTCCTTGCCCTCCTGAAGGACATGGTTTTCATAAATACACGATTACTGTTTATGCCTTAAAAACGGATAAGTTAGGTCTAGATAAAAATGCTAGTCCTGCATTAGTAGGTTATTACTTAAATGGCAATACAATTGAAAAAGCTTCTATTGTGATGTATTACAAAAGATAATTTTAACAACTCTTTTTAGTTAAAATAAACGGTTCCAAATACGGCTTACTATTTGTATTTGGGACCATTTTTTTGTTATTTTTTAGCGGCTCTGTTTAATTCTTCTCCTCCTGGCAAATTCATTCGTTTGGTTAAAAGCGAGATTTCATTTAATGAAAAATTACCAGTTAAAGACATTAACACCGTTTCTTTTCCTTCCATAAACAGTAATAATTCGGATACATTGGTGCCTCCTGGAATCATTTTTACATAAATTTTAGAACTTTTCCCGTTTTCATTTACACGCGTTAACTCTTCTAATTGATCACTATATTGATCTACAATGGTGCGCATATCAGAAGTAGTTTTAGAATGAGTTGTCTTAAAAACTTTCAAATAATCTAATTTTTTTATCAAATTTAAATAGGTTTGATCTTCTTTCGTTTCCATTTTTACTTTACTCATCAATTCAAACATTTTATCGTTTACGATAACAGAAGATACGTTACTATTCCCTTCAAATTTATCAAAAGGAGTTTGTGCCATACTTAAGTAGGATGATAAAATACTAAAAACTAAAACTATCTTTTTCTTCATTTTTTTATTTTTTAAAAATTTTGAGTGTCGTTTGATCATACTCTTTTAATCTATTTACATTTTTCATACCAAAGTTTAACTGAGATGATATTAAACGCAAGGCTTTTTGTGTTTCTTTATACGCTTCTTCTGGGGTTTGACAAGTTCCTAATTGGGTGTTGGCAACCTCTTCCTTTTGTTTTTCAAACCAATAATAGTAACTTCCAAACGCTACTGAACCAATTATAAATGTTAAAAACCAAAATAAATTTCGGTTTTTTATATTTTCTTTACGCATTTAATATAATTTTAAGCTCATAAATTTACATCATATCCTTTTATAAATGAAAAAAAATATAACCAGGCTTTTAATCATCCTAACCGCTGGTCTGTTATTTAGTTGTAATGACTTAGATGATCAACCACAATATAACAGTTTAGATCCTTATAATTTTGTATGGAAAGGTTTAAACCAATATTATTATTATCAAGAAAATGTAGCCAATCTGAGCGATCACCGTTTTAATTCACAAGAGGAACTGAATTCATATCTGAGCAGCTTTACAAAGCCTGAAACTTTATTTGAAAATTTGATATACAATCGAAAGAATATTGATAAATTTAGTTTTATAACTTCTAATTATACTGTATTAGAACAGATTCTTTCTGGAACGAATGATAGTAATGGTATGGAGTATGGGATTAGTCCTAAGAATGGAAGTCAAACTGAAGTTTTTGGCTGGGTAAAATACATCATGCCTAATAGTGATGCTAGTACAAAAGATCTAAAACGAGGGGATCTTTTTTATGGGGTTAATGGTATTCCTCTTACTCGTAGCAATTATCGTGAATTGTTATCTAAAACAAATTATACTTTAAATTTAGCTTCCTATGATGGAGGTGCTATTACACCTAATGGAAAAACAGTGGCGTTAGTTAAAAAAGCGTATTCTGAAAATCCTGTTTATATTACCGATGTGATAGAGGAAGGAAATAAAAAAATCGGTTATTTAATGTATAATGGTTTTTATACGTATTATGAACCACAATTAAATCGGGCTTTTGGTAAATTAAAGGCGGCTGGAATAACGGATTTAGTCTTGGATTTACGTTATAATTCAGGAGGATCCGTAGCAACCGCTACTCGTTTAGCAAGTATGATTACGGGACAATTTGAAGATCAAATTTTTGCTAAAGAGCAATGGAATTCTAAGATTAGTAGAACAATAGACCCTAATAGGTTATTAAATAAATTTACCTCACAGCTAAAAGATGGTACTCCGATTAATTCATTAAATTTGAATAAAGTATATATCTTAACAACCGCTAACACTGCATCTGCTAGTGAATTGGTTATTAATTGTTTAAAACCTTACATACAAGTAGTTCAAATAGGCGATACAACTACGGGCAAGAATGTGGGATCTATTACACTGTATGACTCACCAAACTACACAAAACGAAATTTGAATCCAACTCATAGATATGCTATGCAACTGATTGTTTTAAAAATTGTTAACAAAGTAGGTTTTGGAGATTATGAAGCGGGTATTACTCCCGATGCGACTAATATATTAACGGAAGATATAAGTAACCTAGGGGTTTTAGGAAATAGGTCTGAACCTTATTTAGCTAAAGCAATGAGTTTAATTAAATCAGGTGATAGAATTGGCATTCAGAAACCTCCGTTTAAAGTTTATAACAAAGTTATTGATCTTTCTAAAGACGATTTAAAATATGAAATGTATGTAGATTAGAAAAGTGATCAATCTCATTTTATATTTTATAATAAAAAAATCACNNGTGATTTTTTTATTATAAAAGTGGAGTACACATTAATTTTTTATATTTCAGATAATCTCTACTGATTAAAACTGAAAATTCATTCCGATTTTAAAGTTTCTCCCTCTTGTATTATACCCCATGGTTTCTATAAATTCTTCATTTAATAAATTTTGAACGGATCCAAAAACACTCAAATGGTTTGATAATTTTACTTTCAGATTCGTATGAAATAATTTATAAGCCGAAACGGATACGTCTGTTGCTCTAAAAGTAGAAGAATTGTAGTATGATACGTTTCTAAAATCTACAAACTGAAATTGAGCATCCCATGCAATAGATTTAGTCAATTCAACCGATAAACTAGCATTTATTCTATGTTTTGCAACGGCTTTTGCAATAGCTTGATCATTTTCTACAAAAGTATAATTACCCGTTAAGGTTATTTTTTCTAGAGGTTTGATCATTATATTGGATTCAATCCCTTTTGATTTATTTATTCCTTCTATATTTTCATATTGCCATCCTGTATTTGAGGTCTTCTTTTTAAAAGCAATTGAATTATTTTCTTCTCTATAAAATCCAACTGCTGAAATTTTCATTTTTTGATCAAAAAAACTTTTTTCAAAACCAGCTTCAATAGTAGTATTTTCTTGTGGTGTTAAATCTTTATTACCATACTCCGAATACACTTGATATAATGTTGGTGCTACTACTGCTCCTCCTATTGATCCATATAATTTTAAATTGATTTTTTCAAAATTAAAACTTGGATTAATATTAAAGATGACATAATCTTTATAAACGCTGTGTTTTAAATAACGAGCTCCTGCATTTACATTTAATCCAAACTTAGTGTTTAATACTGCTGTAATATAAGGATCTAACATGGTGTATTTAGCGTCTTGATTATAAATATTAACATAAGGGGTAGCTTGAAGCATATCAAAATATTGGAATTGAACCCCTGTGATAAAAGCTAAAGAGTTTCCTATATTGTATTTATTAAAAACGTCAACATTTATATTTCGTGATTTAGAGAAGGATTCTGTATAATTATTTAATGAAACTCCTGAGAGTCTTTTTTGTTCATAAAAGCCAAAAGAAGAATTTATTTTCAACTCTCCTTTTTTATACTTCATTGAAGGAGAAAAGCCTCCTCTAAACTGTTCTCCTATTAAAGTATTTACTTCATTATCTACAAAGGCCCCTGTATCGTAGGCAAATCTTAAGCGATCATAGTTAGCAAAAAAATCCAATTTAATTTCTTTATTTATTGCTACTCCTAATTGTTGATTAAGATTAACTCTTGAAAACTTATCTTTTTCAAAATCATCTCCTTTTGCTTCACTAATACCTGTTATTTCTGCGCTATTTAGAGAGGTTAAAAAAGAGATTTTTCCTTTTGTCCCGTTCAATGAAAAACCTTGATTGTATTCTTCTGGTTTATACTTTTTGGTGGTTGTTAAATTTTGAGTTCCTATATTAAAGTAGGCTGTTCCTACGACTCCTTTGTCAGTTGCTTTTTTTAATGTAATATTAATAACTGCTGTGGCTGCATTAGCACCATATAATACGGAGGAAGCTCCTTTGAGTACTTCTATACTTTCAACTTGTTCTACGGGTAATAATCGTAAATCATACGTAGTTGAAATACTTGATGCATCTACTACAGGATTACCGTCTATTAGAATTAATACTTGTTTTGTACTTCCTCCTCTAACAAACAAATCTAAATTCTTTCCTACTCCACTCTGACTTCCTACAACTTCAAATCCAGCTAACTGGCTTAATACCGTAGCCACACTTTGCCCTTTTCTTTGTTCTAAATCTTTTGATGTGATTTTTTCAATCGTTCTACCTGTTTTTGTTTTGTTTTGCAGAAATTTAGTCTCTGATACAACTACTTCTTCTATTTTTTTTGATTCTTGCTCTTGTGCAAAAGCACTACCATACATACACGTTAAAACGCTTGCTAATAAAATGTTTTTTTTCATTTTAATTCTTTAAATGCGGAAAAAAAGACAGAATTTACCCAACCCAAACTTTTTTTCCCGAAAGTTTGTTAATAAAATAAATTTAGGCAGGTCTCCTGGCTTGCGTCTTGTAATTAACCTTCCCGTTTTAAATTTCAAACAGTGGTTGTAGATCATTACAAGCTGAATAGCTTACAGTTGCGGGTACAGCTCAGGTTTTGATATTGGATTTCTTATTTTAGATATTGATTTTCAGGAATACGGTTCCGTTATCATTAATCTTCAAATAATTTATCTATAATCTCACTCTGATTCCCTTTTAAGCTGACTTTTCACAAAAGTCGAGCACCATAAATTCACAGGCAAAGTTAGTACATCTTTTAAAAAAAATAAAAAAAATAAAAAAAAACAGATTCCTTTATTAAAAATTCCTCAATAAAAGAACCCTAAAATCCATATATTTCAAAGTTTAGAATATAATTTAGTTTTATTTCATCTCCAATTATTGTTATACTATTTAAACTTTGAAATTTCC
>NZ_PCMX01000070.1:7452-8664 GCF_002530675.1 Flavobacterium columnare NBRC 100251 = ATCC 23463 | reverse complement strand
ATAATTCATATCAATTAAAAGATTAATACATAGATTTAACCAATAATCAGATTCCATATGTAATATTAAATGCAAAACATTTTCAATAGGGAATAACTCTAAACAATTATGATTTTCAATTATTCTCTTTTGTATTTCCTCTTTTATTAATGGTGTAGATATTTCAATAAATTTTAAAAAACTAATATATCTAAATTTTTCACTGTTATATTCTATTACTTCAATGCCTTCTCTACTTATTATTATCCAGCCAGAATCATAACAACCATACGTTAAATTTAAATCAGAAAAACTAGCTATCTCTAAAAATTTATATACTTTATCCTCAATAATTAAATCCTGAAAATTCTTATTTTTTATTATTTCTTGCATTTTTATAGTTTTAAAAACTAGGCTTTGAAGTATGCTTAACCTCTTCACCTGATTGATATTCAAGGAATTTCACAAATTTTTCTCTTATTTCTGGAGTCCAATTTTTGTGAAAATGACCTGAAGCTTCATTCGTTAAGATTTCTCCATTCGCACCTCGTTTAAACATCCCTCCAACCACATTATTACCTGCATTTATTACTCTAGCTAAATTTTGATGTGGAGACAGTCCAGATATAGGGTTTTTGACTCTTCCAACTGTAAATATTTCTGTTTCTGGATCAAATACAAATTCAATAGCATTTTTAGGTGTATATTTTTTAAATTGAGCAAGTGATTTAACATTGTTACTAACCTCTATAACTCCAGCTGCTCTACCTGAACCATTTATTAAGTTATTAGTTTCTGAAACAGTGTTTGAACCAAGACTAGAACCTCTTCCATATGCCTGACCTATTTTGTGAAAAACAAATAATTGCCCTGCCAATTCATAGTTTTCCAACTTTGTTAAACCATTGCCTAAATCACTTCCTATTTGTTTTAATGATTTTTTTTCAAAATAGTTTTCAACTGAATTTTGAGTACGATTTAAATCGTCATCTATATCATTTATAATATACGGATTAAATTTATATCCTCCAGTAAAGAGTTTATATGTGCCATTTATTGCATCTGAAGAAAGATTATATGCTGGAACTAAAGTAATATTAGTCAAAAAGTTACCTGTGTTTTCTATTGCATTAGATACTCTTTTTAAAACTCCTACAGAATTATTTTGCTTAAAAACGGGTTTGTCTGTAGGTAACCTTTTTTGGTATGGTGTAACTTCTAATCCTTCTAATT
>NZ_PCMX01000070.1:0-7444 GCF_002530675.1 Flavobacterium columnare NBRC 100251 = ATCC 23463 | reverse complement strand
TATCTGCTAAAGGGTCAATAGCAAACCATCTACCAATTCTAGTATCTAACATTCTGGCTCCAAAATTATAACTATTCCCTTCCCCTTTAATTTCGTCATCTTTTTCTTGACCATTAAACCCGTAACGATATGAAGATGAGCTACCATAGCGATTTGGAATGAGGGAGCCAAAAGGGTCGTAATCTCCACGACTTTTTTCAAAATTTCAACTTTTGTCTTACAACCTTTTACAAATATTCAATAAAAAACAAGCCCTTGAGGTATTTACATCAACATCAATTAGAACTTTATAAGAACGTACATTTATATTTCCAACAAAAATAAAAAAACTTTTGGTTTATACATCTAAAAAGCAAGTACAAAACAAACTTTTGAGTGCTTACCTATAGATTACAGGTACTTTAGTCAGTTGTAGCTTGTTTTTTTAAAGGATTGCTAGAAGATAATGTTTGATTAGAAAACGAGAGCATCATTAAGCAATCGTTTAAAAAAACGAGCCCAGCGGAGTTTACGGAGCTGTTTTACGGTTCTACAATAACACCCCCAAGCACCGCAGTAAACAAAAAAAGCGTTATTGATAAAGAGTTATAAAGAGCTTTTTTTTGTTTACGAGGAGCGATGTGGCGGTGTTGCGGCAATGCATCGAAGCCTGCGACACAGGATGCGGACGAGGAGGAACGACGAGGAGCAATGTGGCGCAGTGTGCGGAGCATAGCCCTGAAGCGTAACGAAGTGAAGTCAATCTAATCGGCAGTAGCTTTGCTACACCTTGCAGGGCGTACTGAGGATGCAGGGAGCAACCGCCAAAACAGCAAGGGGCGACAGCTGCAAAGACGGCTTAGCGTTGGATTTTGCGTCGGGAGCGGTCTTGCAGATGTAGAAGCCCCGACGAACGCAGGAAGTGAACGTGTGAAGACTGGGAACGAAGCAAAAAAAATATAACTGCTCTTTTTTCGGAGCTGTTATATTTTTATTTGCGAGTGGTCTGTGGAACGGAGGCTTTTTCAGCCGACTGGAACAGCCCAGCGGAACAAAGAGAACGACCGGAGGGAGACCGCTTATTTGCTGCTCGAAGAGAATCACTTTAGCTTTAATTCTTATTTCTTTTAACTATTTGATTCAATAATTTTTATTGTAAATTAAAGAATGTAACCTATACTTTGTAAAAATCGATTTTTAGAATGACAATTCCTGTTAGCCTAATAATGATAAGGGTTTACAAGTTATTTTGTTCTTGGCGCAGGTAGTAACTTTCTTTTTTCAGTCACCAGTTCCAACTTTTCAGTTAGTAGATTTCTTTTTTCAGTCACCAGTTCCAACTTTTCAGTTAGTAGATTTCTTTTTTCAGTCACCAGTTCCAACTTTTCAGTTAGTAGATTTCTTTTTTCAGTCGCTAGTTCCAACTTTTCAGTTAGCAGCTTTCTTTTTTCAGTCATCAATTCCAACTTTTCAGTTAGTAGATTTCTTTTTTCAGTCGCTAGTTCCAGCTTTTCAGTTAGGAGATTCTACTTTGACAATTGCAATATTCTTTTATATTTTTCTAAAAATAAGTTTACTTATTTGTTTGTACTCTGGGCTTGTTGCTCCAAATACTGATTTTACGTAGTTTTTTACTGTTAGTGATATATCAACTAGACCTATTTCGGGAGCGTAGATTTTTAGATCTCTTGCTTGCATTGCTGTTTTATAGGGTATATAGGTTGTTTTTACTGTTGTGTTGATGGCTTCTAACTGGTTTTTGTAGTTTGTTAGAGTAGCTGTTTTTATTGGTTCTTCGTTGGGTGTATATTTGGGTTCTATGCTAATGAGTTCGATTAATTTTTCTAAATGATCTATTTGCATATCAAAACTTTGTTGTGATACTGAGTTTTTGTCTTTAGGTGTTTCTCCTAGTTTTGTTTCTGGAGTTGAGTTATCGGCTCTTTTGCCTTGTATTTTACGATTTATTGTTTCGGCATCTGCAATGACTGTTGCTGGTGCTGCTACTCCTTTTAGTGCGTTGATGACTTTGGTTGCTGTTTTTTTTAAGTCTTTAAAAATTGTTTGTCGTTGCCCTTCTACCTCATTAAATGGGGTTTGGGTTATTTTAACTTCTTTGACAGCTGTTTTTGCCTGGGTGTGTAGTGTTGTGAGTGCTGGGATTGTAATGAGTGGATTGGAGGGGTTGTATGTTGCTCCAAAACCTGTGCAAGCAATGATTAATGTTTCAAAGTTGGTTACATTTTTGTTGTGTCCAGTTTCTGTATTTGATGCCATATTACTTGTGTATTTTTAAATGTTATTAGTAAATGTAGCAGTATTTTAAAAAATGGCAAAATTTATTTTGTTGGTTTAGAAGAGTTTGCTATACGATACTAGCGAGCAGTAGTAAAACTATTTCAATTGATAATAAAACATACCTCTTATGCCTTTTCTAGTAATATGTACTAGTTCTCTTTCGATAAAAAAATCAAGCACTCGCTGGGTATTGGTTTTGCTTCGACTAAGTGCTTTACGGGCTTGATTTGCGGTAAATTCTTGATTTTTAAAATGTAGTTGTAATTGTGCTAAATGTTCACGGTAAATGCGGGGTAAGAACGATTTGGGGTTTAAAATATTTCCTGTGATTTGTAGTGCAATTAAAACATCTTCTTCTGCTATTTCGATAATGCGACCATTTCTATTGACTCTGTAGTTTTGGTTTAAAAGGGCTAAGTGATGAATGAGTAAATTAACTAGTTGTTGTTTTTCTTGTGGTAAAGTTTGGATTAGTTCCTGATACTCTTGATTTGGATTTTGAGTAATGATTTCTTTGGGAAAGAAGTTTTTGATAATTAAACAAAAATCGATGATTTGTTTTTCTTTTTCTCTAGAATATACTTGTCTTGGGATTCTGGGACGGTTATGGTGTTTTCTTAGCATTGGTCGGGGTTTAACCTTGTTTTGACCGTCCCTTAACTGTCCCGTAACCGTCCTTTTGTGTCCCATAGATTAACTGTTTTGAGGGTTATTTTTAAAAGTTTGTATTTGCTCATTTAGATAGGTTCTTATTTCTTCTCTTAGTTTTTGGATATTATCCCAGTAGGAGATTTGAAAACTTTGAACATTTCGAGAGCCAATGTGGGTTTTGTGGATGTATTCGAGTTCCTGAAGCTCGGTAAAATAACGGTGCATTTGGCTTTTACTTACGTTAAAATATTGTCTTATTTCACGCATTGTAAAGTCTACATCAGAAGGTTTTTTATTTATTGTTTTGGCTTTTTTCTCGATATACATTTTTAGATTTTCGTAGAACTGGCGCAGGATTCCGTCGAGTTCATCGGCTTTGATAACGATACTATTAAACATAAGATCAACGGCTATTTCTAGATCTTCGATTTCTGTGATAAGAGCCTCCCCAACCCCTCCGAAGGAGGAGCTTTTAGAGCGTTGAAACTGATTGAGCAAAGTTACTTGTGCGATAAAATCGTGGAGCATTTGGGTGAGTCTTCGACGGTGTTTTACGTTTTGTGGTAGTTCTAAACGGTACTGATTTTTAACATTATACGGTTGTAAAAGGTAACAGATGTTTTGTAAAATACGTTTGTTTTTGGTTTCCATTTCGGGAGTTATTTCTCCTGAAGCTTTTTTGGCCATATAGGCTAAAACTCTTTCGGTTTGCGCATCGCTCTCGTCGATAGCTATTATAAATACACGGCTTTCGTTGTCTTCGTACATTCTGAATTTGGTCGTGGCAACTAATGAAGCAATTGGACCAAAAACATATTTTTCGCCTGTTTTAATATCGCCTGTTTGTTCGTTTTTCTGACTTACTGAAGAAGATAGTTTTTCGTTACTTTGTAACTCTCGCCAAGCTAGTTCCGCCTCTTCGCTTAATCCGTCGTAATCTTCTAAAATGATACCGGTATTAACCAAATCAAATTCTCCATAATTATAAAAACTTTTGTCGGTTACACGAGTAAATCGTTTGATTTTGTTTTGGTCATACATACAATCGGCAACCCCTGATACTAAATGACTTTTTCCGCTTCCTGATGTGCCTTGAACGACTGCGTGCAGGGTTTTCTTCATTTTGTGAGAGAGTAATATAAGGTATAAAAACAAACCGTTTTTACCTTCGCCAACTAACCCAGTTTGTTCTAATAATTGGATTAGTTTTTCTATTAAATAAGTACTTTTTAAAAGTTCGATACTTTCTAAAGTGTCTTTATCGGTGAGGGTTCTCAAAGGGTATCGAGTGGCGACCTTTTCTTTTTTGGTGGCATTTTGGCGGTAATTTTCGAGTTGTACTATAAGTTTTTGAACTGCTTCGTTAATGATCCTGGTTCCGAGTTCGAGTTTTTCGGCTACTTTACGGATTACTTTTTCCACTTGGTCGTCGTTGTAAAGATTCAGGTTTTGCCTTGATGGATAATCGATTTTTTGGAGGTTGTAAATGGCTAGGGTTACTCGTAGTTCGGATAAATCTTTGCTGGATATTTTGCCGAGAACTTCGAGTTTGATGTTTTGGTTTTCAAATACTAAAGGGTTTTGTTTAAGGTTTAAGGGTTCAAGGTTCAATGTTGTTGGAGCGGGTAAGATTGTTTGAATACCTTTAATTATTGTTTTTCGTTCGCTGAGTAATTGCAAAAGAGCTTCAAAAGAATAGTTTACGGCTAGTGAGTTGATGTCTTCGTTTTCAGGCACTTCGACTGCGCTTAGTGTGACAGCGGATTGTATTTGATGGATTACTTCAGTATATTTCGCAGTCGCCGTGCGACCTGGTTTATCGCCATCAAAAAAGAAAATGATTTCTTCGAGTTCTTTTAGTTCCTTAATAGTTTGGATGTGCTGCTCTGTTAATCCATTGACTCCGTACAATGCCAATACGTTATATTCTTTCCAGTCATTTGTGGTATGCAAAGCGAGTTCTAGGGTCATTGCATCGATAACAGCTTCGGTTAGGATGAGTTTTTTGGTATTTTTTTCAGGATAACGTGGATATAAACCTGTTCTGTCGGTTAAATAGAAATGTTTGGAGGTGGCGGTTTCGCTGACTGAACGCCCATAAAAAGAAATGATTTCGCCTTTTTCGTTACGAAGTGGGAAGATTAAGCAATTTTTTAGTTTATCGAATAGTTTACCATCATTGTAACCTATTTGGGTTTCTTCGGGGTTGAGCATCCTATTTTTAGCATACTCCATCGCTTGTAGTCCCGAACCTTCGGGAGCTAACAAACATTTATTGAACTGGTCAAAGAGTTCTTCTAAGTTTTCGTTTGTTTTCATTGGTATTGGTTTTGTGATTGGCTTGTTGGGTAGGACTTGGAAGATTTCGACGAAAGATTTGCATTTAGTAATGGCGGTTTTCTTATCGCATTTGTCAAATTCTTGAACCCAGTCGATGATGTCGCCTTTCTTACCACAGCCGTGGCAATAGTAAAAGTCTTCATTAATCTGCATACTGGCTTTTTTGTCTTCGTGAAAGGGGCATTTGATGAGTTTGTTTTTGTTGGGTACTAAATTGTAATGGTGGAGTAATTGGGGAAGTGTGAGGGTTTGTTTGAGTTGTTGGATGGTCATAATGAAAATTGTTTATAAATAATTTGATAACATATTTGGTCTCAAAGATAATCTTTTTGGTCTTTGTTAAAATACTTATTTGGTATTATTTATTAACAACTGATGCTTATAGGTCTTTATTTGATTATTTTTGTTGCGTAATTATGCAATTAACTTATTAATATTAAACATTATGTCTTTTAATTTTGGAGATAACTTAACTAGAATTAGAACTCAAAAAGGAATTTCTCAAAAGAGTTTAGCTGATATGTTAGAAATGCACGCTACACATCTTTCTCGTTATGAAAGAAATGTTACTGCGCCATCTATAGATGTTTTAAAAAAAATATCAGAGATATTAGAAGTCCCTACTGATTTACTGATTTATGGAACTGATGAAGAAAAAACTAAAGAAAAAATAAAAGACCAAGAACTTTTAAATATGTTTAATAAAGTTCAAAGTTTTGATAAGAATGATTTGAACTGTGTAAAATCGTTTTTAGAAGCATATATTTTTAAAAGAGACATACATAATCAATTAAACAATAAACTTGTTACAGAATAGACTTTTGCTGTCTTAACTCCACAAACAACAAAACCCTAACTTTTTACAGCTAGGGTTTCTTTTTTATAACCTTTTATTTTATCGTAACTCAAAGTGAGGACACTTTGCGTAGCATACGCATCTTAAAATTATTATTCACTCTTTGCGGAGCTTGGGGGGCTGGTTATACATAAAAGTTACTAAGTAATTCATAATTTTCATCATCTGTAAATTCCATAAAAAGGTGATGCTCTAGACTAATAATAAATATACCACAATATCCATTAGATGCTACAAAATCCTCCCAATTTTGAATAAATAACTGTGTGGAAATTTCAAAAGGTTTATAACCAATTCCAATATCAATAATTAACTTTTGAGATTTAAAAATTAATGAAGAATATAATCGTTTTTTTATTTCTTCTTCATTTCCGATAAAATCATAAAAAAAAGAAAACTTATTTTCAATTTTTTCCCAATCAATTAATGTTTTATAATTTGATACAGTTAGTCCTTCCCTTTTAATAATGTCTAAAATTGAAAAATCTAAAAATTTTAATTCGGTTATATATTTTTTTAAGACCCAATTACTTATTTCCATATTAATTATTTTAATTTAGGAATTTCATTTTTTATTATTTGTTCAATTTGATTTTCTCCTGCTTTAATTAAGATAGCTCCTTTTTGATTGCCATTCCACCAATTTATATGACCTCCTTTTTTAGGATCAAAATCAACTCTCCACCCTTTTTTTCCATCCTTAGACATAAACCCTACAACCTTATCTTTTTGATTTGCAAACTTCCCTAATTTCTCAACTGCATCATCGCCTAATCCTCCAATTACATCATCAGCAACTTTTACTCCATTTTCAAAAGTTTCGTGACCTTCTTTGAGAATTGTTACTATTTCTTTGCCTTCCTTACCCGCATCATCAAGTACTCTTCCACTAGCTTTAACCATATCTGCGGTTTCATCGGAAAATTTTAAAAATTTAGACGCTTTTCCAAACGGAATTATTGCTATAGCAGCCCAAGCAGTAGCAGTTTTTCTACTATATTTCTGACCATCAAAATCCTTGCCTGTAAAAATAGCATAGACATCTTCAGCAGGAGTACCATATCTCAAACCTTGCTTTGTACCCATTTTTAGGTCTTCATAAACGGCTTTTGAATATGCCACGGTAAAAGAGTCACCTTTGGCTACGTAGGAAAATGTTCTTTTAAATCTTTTTAAAGCAATTCCTATACCAATTGCAGTAAACCCAGGCTTTGGATCCATTCCGTCTGGATCAATCAAAAATATTGGATTGTTTAAACAATAATTATAAGGATTA
This sequence comes from Flavobacterium columnare NBRC 100251 = ATCC 23463, assembly GCF_002530675.1. GTDB lineage: Bacteria > Bacteroidota > Bacteroidia > Flavobacteriales > Flavobacteriaceae > Flavobacterium > Flavobacterium columnare. Next base: position 44 of record NZ_PCMX01000070.1, on the reverse strand, counting down.
TAGTTTGGAAATTTATCTGCTAAAGGGTCAATACTTAAAAAATA
>NZ_PCMX01000007.1 GCF_002530675.1 Flavobacterium columnare NBRC 100251 = ATCC 23463 | reverse complement strand
GCCATAGCTTTTAGAAAAAAGTTTATAACTCAATTGAACAACTTCAAATAGACCTTGACCTTTGGCTGATAGAATACAATCAAAACAGACCCCATTCTGGTAAGTTTTGTTATGGACAAACTCCTTTAAAAACTTTTTTAGATACCAAATATTTGGCAGATGAAAAAAACTTGAATAAATTACATCAGAATCATTTTTTTCTTTCATCTGAAAAAGCCCCCAAGGGAATTGAAAAAACAAACAATCTGACAAACTTAATTTAACTTACAACTGTCAGGTAAAGTAGTGGCTATTACATCTAAAGTGACTTCTAAAGGCTTTTATTTTAGCATTAAAAGATTCAGCAGCTGCATTAGTACTTCTATTATCAAAGTAGTTTAGTATTGATTGATAATTGAGTGTTATTGTATTTAGAACAATGTTGAAGTTTTTAAATCCTGATTCTTTTACTGTTCTATATCAATGGGCTAATTTTAACATTGCAACATTTTTATCGTTATTGGTGTTGTAGATATTTCTTAATTGTTGAGATAAATGGTATGCTGTTTTTATCTCTGGATATAGTTCAAATAGAATTTCAGCTCTTTCTTGTTGGTTTATCGTCCATTTTTGGCGAGATTTATAGAGTAAATACCTGTGTCTAGCTAATAATTGCTTTGGGGAATCACCATTGGGTAAAATTTGTGGAATATGTGTTTTGTTTTCTGATTTTGCTTTTATTATGGCTTGATTTTCCATATCTATAGCTTTTCATCGGTATTTGATTCTGATTTCTTGTAAGGCTTCTAAGGCTCGTTTTTGGACATGGAATCTATCGGTTACTTGTATTGCTTTTGGAAAACATTTTTTAGCTATCAATTTCATAGTATTGGCCATATCTAATGTTGTTTCTTTGACACAATTTCTTTTTTCAGGATCAATTTTACGGATAAGTTCTATGACTTGATCATCCTTTGTTTCAGCAATAATAGCTACTAAGGAACTTTTTTTACCTTTGAATTTTTTGTTGGTTACAATAGTGTAAAGTTTCCCCTGAGACAAAGCTACTTCATCAATTGATAGATGTGTCCCCATATTTTGGGGATAAACAATCCATTGATGCGCGTGTT
>NZ_PCMX01000069.1 GCF_002530675.1 Flavobacterium columnare NBRC 100251 = ATCC 23463 | reverse complement strand
ATTACAGTTTGTTTATTGTATTAAAAGATTCATAGATGCAGAGTGATATTAAAAAGTTTTATAAAACGAATTTTTTATGTTAATAACATAAAGTGTGTTTTTTATTTTTTATTTGGTTGTTAAAAAAAATAAGATAGTATTGTTTTAAGAGTAAGCTGGTATAATTTTTAAGTTGATTAGTCGTTAATTAAAGTTGTATTATCTAAAAAAAAATAGTATTTTTTTATCTTATTAAGTTTAATGTAAAGTTGTACTTATCTGTTTTGCACGGAATAAAAGTATATTTGTCGATGTTTTTGTTTAATATTATTTTTAAAAGTAGAATCCAAAATGCAATTAGGGCTGTCAGATCATTTTTTTTTAAACAAAATAATTTCCAATCAATCGTTGCTGTTTTTTCAGTTTTCTATAAATCTGGATGGTTGTTTAACAGTAGATTATTTGCAAGGACCTTATTATGATTTTTTTGAATCAGATATCGAAATGTTTAAGAGTGAGCCTTTGCTTATTTTTAGGAAAGTAGTATTGCCGATAGATAAATCTAAGGTTTTAAATTCTATAGAAAAAAGTAGAAAAAACTTAGAGAATTTAGAGCTAGACTTTAGGGTTGTATTATCTAAAGGCCTTAAGTGGTATAAAATGGCTGTTACTGTTGAAAAAGAAAAAGATAAAGTTTCTTTTTTTGGAGTAATGACGGATATTACGGGGCAAAAAAAGATAGAAGAAGAGAATAAAATTATTGAATTAAGAAGTCAATTTGCTAATCAAGCCTCAGAAATAGGAGTGTGGGATTGGAATTTGGTTACGAATGAAGTTTATTATTCGGCTCAATCGCTTAAGATTCTAGAGATACATGAAGGAGATTTGGGGGTGATTTCAAATCCTGAAAAGTGGGATAAGTTAGTTCATCCAGACGATAAAGAAATTTATTTTAATAATATAAAAGATCATTTCGAAGGTAAAATACCTCATTATGAAACCTATCATCGTGTTTTGTGTAATGGAGTTTATAAATGGATTTTGGATAGAGGAAAGGTTATAGAACGAGACGATTCTGGGAAGCCTTTGAGGATTATTGGAACGCATACAGATGTTACCGCTCAAAAAGAAAAAGAACAAAAGCTTCGAGAAACTTTTGATGTCGTAAATAATCAAAAAGGGAAATTAATGAATTTTGCGCATATTGTTTCGCATAATTTAAAGAGTCATACCGAAAACTTTTATATGTTACTATCCTTTTATAAAAATGGATATGTTTCTACAGAAGAGGTTATTGAAAGCTTGCAAATCGTGTATAACGAATTAAAAGAAACTATAGATAATTTAGTAGACTTAGTGGGGGTTCAGGCAGAAGTTATTAATGAAAAACAAAAAAACAACCTAAAGAATTATATAGAAAAAACTTTATCTGTTTTAAAAGAAATGATTCAAGCTAAGGATATTGTTGTGAATCTGGAAGTTGATGAAAAAATTGAAGTTTCTTTTATTCCTGCTTATCTTGAAAGTGTAATTCTTAATTTGACGACTAATGCAGTTAAATATTCAGATCCTGCTAAAAAAGATAATTTTATTTCGTATTATTTAAAATCAGAATTAGATGATAATGCAGAATATGATGTTTTATGTGTTGAAGATAATGGGATAGGAATTGATCTAGAAAAATATCAAGAGGCTGTTTTTGGACCTTATAAGACGTTTCATAAGAAGCGAGAATCTACAGGAATTGGTTTGTATATAGCTAAAAATCAAGTAGAGGCTATGGGGGGGAAAATTAGTGTAATTAGTAAATTGGGTGTAGGTTCTGTTTTTAAAGTTTATTTTAAGAGGTAATTTTGTTTAGATTTTGAGTTTTTTCGAAGAAAAAGGATTATGGTATAATTGGTAAAAAATCATCTATAAAANNTTTTATAGATGATTTTTTACTTAGCTATATTAACAGCTCTGGTTTCGCGAATTACTGTGATTTTGACTTGACCAGGATATGTCATTTCAGTTTGAATTTTATGTGAGATCTCAAATGATAGTTTGGCTGCCATTTCATCAGTTACTTTTTCGCTTTCAACAATTACTCGTAATTCTCTTCCTGCTTGAATTGCGTATGCGCTTTTTACTCCGCCAAAACCGTAAGCAATGTCTTCTAAGTCTTTAAGGCGTTGTATGTAAGAGTCTAAAACTTGGCGTCTGGCTCCAGGTCTGGCTCCAGAAATAGCGTCGCACACCTGAATAATAGGAGCAATTAATGATTTCATTTCTATTTCGTCATGGTGAGCTCCAATGGCATTGCATACATCTTCTTTTTCACCATATTTTTCAGCCCATTGCATACCTAATAAAGCATGTGGTAAGTCGCTTTCTGTTTCAGGAACTTTTCCTATATCGTGTAAAAGACCAGCTCTTTTGGCCAATTTTACATTTAATCCCAATTCAGCGGCCATAATACCACAAAGTTTAGCAACTTCTCTTGAGTGTTGTAATAGGTTTTGACCGTATGAAGAACGGTATTTCATACGTCCGACTATTTTAATTAGTTCAGGGTGTAAGCCGTGAACACCTAGTTCGATTACGGTGCGTTTTCCTACTTCAATAATTTCTTCTTCTATTTGTTTGGTAGTTTTAGCAACTACTTCTTCTATTCTAGCTGGGTGTATACGTCCGTCTGTAACCAATTTATGGAGAGATAAACGAGCAATTTCCCTTCTTACAGGGTCAAAGCATGATAAGATGATGGCTTCGGGGGTGTCATCAACGATTATTTCAACTCCTGTAGCGGCTTCTATAGCGCGTATGTTACGACCTTCGCGACCAATAATTCTCCCTTTTACGTCGTCTGATTCAATATTGAATACAGATACGCAGTTTTCAACGGCTTCTTCTGTTCCTACGCGTTGAATGGTATTAATGATGATCTTTTTCGCTTCTTGTTGAGCGGTCATTTTAGCTTCTTCTATAGTCTCTTGAATATGAGCCATAGCATTTGTTTTAGCTTCTGCTTTTAAGCTTTCCATTAATTGGTTTTTAGCTTCTTCCGCAGATAGCCCCGAAATGGTTTCTAGCTGTTCTACTTGCGCTCGGTGCATTTTTTCGATTTCAGAAGTTTTCTTTTCTAAATTCTCAGCTTTTGAATCGTATTCTTTTATTTTGTGTTCAATTTCTTCATTTAATTTTTTTGTTTTTGCAAGTTCATTAGAAACTTGAGATTCTTTGTCGCGGGTTCTTTTTTCTACTTCAGCAACTTTTCGGTCACGAGTTAAAATAACCTGTTCGTGTTCGGCCTTTAACTCGATGAATTTTTCCTTGGCTTGTAATATCTTATCTTTTTTGATGTTTTCAGCCTCCGTGTTAGCGTCTTTCAAGATAGAAGTAGCTTCTTTTTTTGCATTTTTAATCAAGGTAGATACATTGGTTTTTTCTAAGTATTTCGCAATACTAAAACCTGTTGCAACTCCAAGGATTCCAATAATAATTACTATTAAAATGTCCATAGTTTATGTTAAGTGTTATGTATAAAAAAACCTACATTAGAAAAATTGCATAAACTCTAAATATGCAAGTTTTGGGTTAACTCAATGTTCAAGCTTCCTACTAAAAGGCCTGCTATAGTATTGATGATTTGCCCTTTTTAAACGTTAGTGTTGAGTTTATCAAATGGGTACTAATGTAGGTAGTGTTTTTAAATCTAATTTTTTAAGAACGTATTTTTGTTTAGAGATATTGATCTAATAAATTGTTTAATCTTTTTAATTTTTCTGTCACTTGTTCATTTGAGTCATTTATTTCCTCATTTTTTTGTTCTACTTGAGTGGCAAATTGTAAGGCACACATTGCAAGTAAATCTTGCTTGTCTTTTACTGCATAATTTTGTTCAAACTGCCTTAGCATATAGTCAATTCTTTGAGAAGCCTTTAATAAGCTTTCTTTTTGAGTAGGATCTATCGTTAAAGGATAAAGCCTTTCTGCTATTGATATGTCTATTTTTAGTTTTTCACTCATTATGCTTTCTAATCCGAAAGTTGTGCTATACAATAATCAATTTCTTTGATTAATGAATTTATTTTGAGTTTCGTATCTCTTTTGAATTCGTCACTACCTAAAAGTGCGTTTGTCATTTTTACTGCGTCAAGTTCAGCCTTCATCTTTTTCAAGTCCTGACTTTGCTTTAGAATAATAGATTCTGAATACCTAAGTTTTAATCTTAGTTCTTGATTATCAAGTTTTAGGTTTTCCATTTTCTGGAAAAGTTCCTGAATCTTAACTTCAAGCGAATTAATTATTCCTTCTAGTCTGCCCATCGTAATAAAAATACATCACATCACTCTACAAATTTAAATTTTAAAATGTATTTTAACAATAAGATTGAAGAAAAAAAATGATAATTGTCAATTTTTTATTGTTAATCGTTTTAAAATGAAACTTTTAAAAATAAAAAAAGAGGCGTGAAATATTGTAAAAAGGAATCGTTATCTTAGCACAAAGATAAAAAGCCTTTAAGTTTACAGATGTAATTTTTGTGATATGATTAAAAAGTTTTGGTTTATTTTTTTGATAGTTCCTTTTATAGGGATTTGTCAGGATAGATATCCTAGAGATTATTTTGGTTCTCCTTTAGATATTGGTTTAAATATTGCGGGTTCTTTTGGAGAGCTTAGACCTAATCATTTTCATTCGGGAATAGATTTTAGAACACGACAAAAAGAAGGGTTTCCTGTATATGCAACAGCAGATGGCTTTGTTTCTCGGTTAAACGTTTCTACTTATGGATATGGTAAGTGTTTGTATATTGATCATCCTAATGGTTATACTACGGTCTATGCTCACTTGCAACGTTTTTCAGAAACAATTGATAGGTATGTTCGAGAAAAACAGTATGCTGATAAAACTTTTGTTTTAGAATTACGTCCAAAAGCGGATCTTTTGTCTGTAAAAAAGGGAGATTTGATAGGCTATACGGGGAATACCGGTGGGTCTAGTGGGCCGCATTTGCATTTTGAAATAAGAGACACAAAAACCGAGTTAGCTATGAACCCCTTTTTGTTTGGCTATGATGCTTTTATAAAAGATACAAAAGCCCCTTCTATAGACGGATTATATGCGTATGCTTTATCTAAAAACGCTGTAGTCAACAGTTCTTCACAATCTATAATGATTCCTCTAACATTACAAGTAGATGGAACCTATCTTGCCGCCCCTGTAAAAGCTAAAGATACAATAGGATTTGCAATAAATACTCATGATGTATCTGATTATAATTTTGGTAAAAATGGAATTTATAAATTGGATACATTTTTAAATGGAACACCTTATTTTGGATATCAATTTGATAGTTTTTCTTTTGATGAATCAAAACATATAAACTGTTTTATAGATTACTCAAGATATAAAAAAACGCATCAACGTTTTCAGAAACTCTTTATAGGTTACATATTTCCAGAAAGTATTATAAAATATAAAAAGAATAACGGACTATTAGCTGTAGAACCTAATTATAATTTAAACTACAAAATAGAAATTTATGATTTCCACGGCAATAAGAACACGATAATCATTCCAATTGAGTTTTCTAATGAAAATAGCTCAGTGATAAATAATAATCTTAAAACACCGTATTTTTTAAAATCACAAATAGAACAATTGTACTCAAAAGAGGGAATCTCGGTGTTTATTCCAGAACAAACTTTTTACGAAGATTTTTACATCAGATTTGATGTAAAGAACCAAGAATTATATTTACATGACGAGTCCGTGGCCATTAGTAAGTCTATGACTATTACGTTTGATGTGGCTCATTTACCTAAAGAAGCACGTGAAAAAATGTTTATTGCCAATTTAGATGGCGGTAGAATAGAGTATAATACCACTGTGAAAAAAGAAGATCAGTTTATAATTAAAGTAAAAAAATTAGGAAAATTTTTCATTGCTAAAGACACCGTAGCACCTAAAATTTATGCCCCTAATTTTAAAATAGGAGAAGATTTAACCTCAAAAGATTCGTTGAAAATTTTTATTTCCGATAACTTATCGGGAATTAAATCATATAATGCGTATCTAAATAATCAATGGATACTAATGGAGTACGAACCTAAGTTAAATAGATTGATCCATTATTTTTCTGATTCTAAATTTATAGATGGTAAAAATGATTTTAAGCTAGAAGTAATGGATAATTTAGGAAATACAACTACATTTGAATCCAATTTCTATAAAACAAAAGCATAAATTTTGAAAACTAAATTTTCTTTTTTATTACTTCTATTTTCATTTAGCTTGTTAGGACAAATGGCTAGAGTCAAAGGAATAGTGTTAGATGAAGATAATAATCCTGTAGAAGGAGTTAATGTATCATTTCAACAAAAAAATAGCAAAACGAATGAAAATGGGTTTTATCAACTAGCCATCCCTTCAAAAGTAAAATCCAACCTAAAGTTTACGCATTTATCTTTAAAAACGGCTGTTATTTCGTTAGAACTAAATCCTAATGAAGATTATGAATTTAATGTTGTGCTAAAAAGTACGATGGAACAACTTGGGGAAATTGTTATATCTAATAGTAACAAAAAAAGAGTCGAAGGAATTACGACATTATCACCTAAAGCCATTCGATTAATACCAGGAGCTAATTCAGGGGTGGAAAATATTTTAAAATCGTTACCAGGAGTTAACTCTAACAATGAATTAAGTACACAATATGCTGTAAGAGGAGGCAATTATGATGAAAATTTAGTATACGTAAATGAAATAGAAGTATATCGGCCTTTTTTAATTCGATCGGGTCAACAAGAAGGTTTAAGCTTTACCAATACAGATCTGATTCAACACGTTGATTTTTCATCAGGAGGATTTCAGGCTAAATATGGGGATAAATTGTCGTCTGTACTAGATATAACGTATAGAAAACCAACTAAATTTGGTGCCTCTCTTGAAGCCTCGTTTTTAGGAGGAAGTGTTTCTATGGATAATGTATCGAAAGATCAAAAATGGAATGCTGTTACAGGAATTCGTTATCGAGATAATAGTTTATTAGTAAAGAGTCAAGAAACTCAAACAAATTTCAAACCGCGATTTGCAGATTTACAAACATATATAACATTTACTCCTAATCTTAAATGGCAATTGGGTTTTTTAGGAAATGTATCACAAAATAAGTATGATTACAGACCTTTTTCTAGGCAAACTAATTTTGGATCACTACAAGAACCTCTGGCTTTATTAGTACAGTATGAGGGCGTTGAAAAAGACGCTTACACAACTACTTTTGGAGCTATAAAAGCACATTACAAGATAAATGATAATTCTAATTTAAAGTGGATTAATTCAATTTATCATACGATTGAACAAGAGTATTATGATATAATGGCAGAATATAAACTAGGGGAGATAAACTCTAATTTAGGGGATTCTAGTTTTGGTAATGTCGAATATGCTAGAGGAATAGGTTCTCAGCTTACACATGCTCGTAATGATTTAGATGCTTTAATTGTAAATACTGAACTAAAAGGGAATCATAAGATAAAAGAGAATCAAATAGACTGGGGATTTAAATACACGCATGAAAGTATACGAGATAGAATCAGAGAATGGGAAGTAATTGATTCTGCGGGTTTCTTATTAAACCCTCCTAAAATTTTCCCTAAAAAGGTTCAACCCTATACTCCCTATATAGGACCTTTAGTACCTTATACTAGTATTAGGGTTGTTAATTATACTAATATTAATCGTTTTTCTGCGTATTTTCAGTGGAATAAACGTTTAAAGTGGAGAGAATATGAATTGTTTATAAACGCAGGAGTAAGAACTCAAAGCTGGAAAGTTATAGATATACTTAAAAAAGGCAATAGCCAAATTACGTTTAGTCCAAGAGTACAATTTGCTATAAAACCGAACTGGCGAACAGATATGCTTTTTAGAATTTCAGGAGGTTGGTATCATCAACCGCCTTTTTATAGGGAGTTAAGAGATTCCTTAGGGGAAGTTAAACCTAATATCAAGGCGCAAGAATCTACTCATATAGTTTTAGGACACGATTTTAGTTTTAAAATGTGGAAGCGCCCATTTAAGTTGGTTACTGAATTGTACTATAAAGATATGAACAATGTAAATCCTTATACGATAGATAATGTAAGGATTCGTTATAAAGCTATTAATAATGCCGAAGCTTATGCTAAAGGAATAGATGTTAGAATGAATGGTGAATTTATTCCAGGGACTGAATCATGGTTAAGTTTTGGATATATGGATACACAAGAGTCAATTGAAGGAAAAGGATACATACCTCGACCTACCGATCAAAGATTAAAGTTCGGAGCTTTGTTTCAGGATTATGTTCCTAACATACCCGCTCTAAAAATGTATCTTAATTTAGTGTATAATACAGGTCTGCCAGGAGGATCACCTTCTTATGCAAATCCCTATGAATATCAATCAAGATTAAGAGATTATCGTAGAGCAGATATTGGTTTTTCATACGTCTTTACAGATAGAGCTAGAGCCAAAGAAAAAGATAATTGGTTAAGACACTTTAAAGAACTGGCTCTTGGAATGGAAATTTTTAATATGTTTGATAATCAGAACTCAATTACAAATACATGGGTGAGAGATGTCTATACTAAAAACCAATATGGAGTACCTAATTACTTAACAACTCGTGTATTTAGTATAAAATTAAATGTTAAGATATAAACTAAAAAATAGGTATATTTGGATCAAATAGAACTGCGATGAAAAAGAATATTTTATATTTTCTGCCTTTAATTATTTCATTAGGAAGTTGTAAAGAAGAACAAAAACCAAAAGTAAAATATGATAGACCTGTAAAACAGGTTGAAATAAAGAAAGATACAACTCGTTTATTAGTTGCAGATTTACCCATACAGTTTTCTAGTTCCAATGTTTTGATTTATCCAATGGGGGAACTCAGGGTAAGTGATCTGAAAAAAGGAAATTATGATGGGGACAAGATGGATATGAATGGGTTTAATGTGTCAAATGTTTTAGACGAAGAACTTACAGGATATTTGCAAAACGTTAAGTTTCAGGAAATAGGAAAAGATTCTTTACATATATTAACGGATAAATCTGTTTTAATTGAACGAATGACTTATCTTAAGTCCAGAAAGATTTTAGTATATGTCATGGCCGATAGTGATACGAATCAAGATGGTAAAGTAGATTCTTATGATGTGAAATCTTTGTATTTGAGCACTGATTTAGGGAATCAATTTACTAAGGTTTCAATTGATATGCAGGAATTGATCGATTGGAATTATGTAGAAGCAGTAAACAAAATCTTTTTTAGAACAATAGAAGATCGTAATAAAAATGGTGCTTTTGACAAAATGGATGGCTTGCATTATTTTTATGTTGATGTTAAAAAAGATTGGGTAGCCCAAGAGTTTAAAATATGATAAGATTTTCTTAATAAATGAGACTGTCCAAAAAGTCCGCAATCTTGACATTTCGACCAAAGGGAGAAATAACATAATGTTGATTTATTACTTCTTGGACAGCCTTATTATTTTACTCCAAACTTTGCATCATTACGAGCTTTGCATACATACCCTCTTTTGCAAGTAATTCACTGTGCGTACCTTGTTCAACGATTTCTCCTTTTTGCATTACAATAATATTGTCTGCTTTTTGGATGGTTGAAAGGCGGTGTGCAATTACAATAGAAGTTCTGTTTTGCATCATATTTTCAAGAGCTACTTGTACCAGTTTTTCGCTTTCAGTATCAAGCGCAGAAGTAGCTTCATCAAGAATCATAATAGGAGGGTTTTTTAAGACTGCTCTTGCAATTGATAAGCGTTGTTTTTGGCCACCAGATAATTTTCCACCAGCATCGCCAATATTGGTCTCAATTCCGTTAGGTAAGTCTTTGACAAATTCATAAGCATTCGCAATTTTTAAGGCATTAATGATTTCTTCATCAGTAGCAGTAGGTTTGCCTATTAATAAATTGTTTTTTATGGAATCATTAAATAAAATCGAGTCTTGTGTAACAATTCCCATTAAGGATCTTAAAGATTGCATTGAAATATCCTTAATGTCGGTTCCGTCTATACTTATTGTTCCTTCATTTACATCGTAAAAACGAGTAAGCAAATTGGCAATTGTACTTTTTCCCGATCCTGATTGCCCTACTAGAGCAATGGTTTTACCTTTAGGAACTTCAATTGTAAAATTCTTTAAAACCTTTTCATCCTTATAACTAAAATTGATATTTTCAATTTTTATCGAATTTTTAAATTCTTTTTGATCTAGAGCATTAGGTTGATCTACTATGTGGCTTTCTTGTTCTAGTAAACTAAAAACTCTTTCAGCAGCAGCTAAACCACTTTTTACTTGATACGAAGCTTTTGAAATAGATTTGGCAGGTTGTAAAATAGTGTAAGCCAATGCTATATAACCAATGAAAGCTGTTCCTGCAAGACTTTTTTCAATTAAAACTAAATGACCTCCATACCATAAAAGAGTAGCAATGGTTACAATGCCAAAAAACTCACTCATAGGAGAGGAGAGGTTGTTCTTATTCGCTATGCTATTAGATAATTTTAATACACGATTGACAGAGTCATTAAATTTTTGGATAAAAATAGCTTCAGCATTAAATCCTTTCACAACCTTTAATCCTGATAAAGTTTCATCTAAAATAGAAATGAAAATGCCTTGCTCTTGTTGGGCTCTTTGCGATTTAGCTTTTAATGTTTTGCCAATTCTTGAAATGATAAAACCTGAAATAGGAATAAATATAAAAACAAATAAAGTTAGTTTTATACTAATGAATAACATGGCAATAATTGAAAAAAGTATTGTCATTGGTTCGCGAACAATAAGTTCTAAAATTTGAAAAAACGAATTTTGAACCTCACCCACATCGCCTAACATACGAGCCATTACGTCTCCTTTTCGAGTATCTGAATAATAAGATACAGGTAAGTTAATGATCTTGTGATAAAGTTTAATTCGGAGATCTCTAAGTACACCATTTCGTAATACCGTAACTTGTCTTGAGCCTAAATAGTTAAATAAGTTTTTTAATAAAGCTGTAATGATTACAATACTTATAACTACTAATAATGCGTTTTGCTTGCCGTATTCATCTGAAATTTCAGTCAGTTTATAATTAAAAGAATCAGATAAAAATTCTTTTAAGTTAGATATACCTGTATAAATGGGTTTTTTGCTAATTCTTGCGTTTTGTTTAAAAAGAACCTCAAGTGTAGGCATGATAGATACCATCAAGAGCGTACTGAATAGGGCATACAAGATGTTGAAAAGAACATTCCAAAGAATGTTCTTTTTATAGCTTAATGCGTATGGAATTATTTTTTTTAAATTATGATCCATTAGTTCAATTGCATATCGTTAATGATATTTTTTATTTTAGTGTTCAACTGTTTTTCTGCTTCTGGAACATCAGCTGTTGAATCAATAGTACAGTTTACACTGAAATAAAATTTAATTTTGGGTTCTGTTCCACTCGGACGTGCGCATATTTTACTACCATCTTCTAAGTAATAAATTAAAACATTTGATTTAGGAACATGAATATCAAATTCTTCACCATTCATAAAATCCTTACCTTTAGAAGTTAGGTAATCTTCTACACAAACTACCCGTTCATTATTGATTTCGTTCATTGGGTTTTCACGAAGATTTTTCATCATGGCTTCTATTTCAGCGGCTCCATCTATTCCTTTTTTTGTAATAGAAATAAGGTGTTCTTTATAAAAGCCAAAGTCTACATACAGTTCTTCTAATCTTTGATACAATGTTTTACCCGCTTCTTTTGCCTGTGCAGCAATCTCACAAATTAATAGAATTGCACCTACTGCATCTTTATCACGTACAGCATCGCCCACCATAAAACCAAAACTTTCTTCACCACCACCAATGAATTTTTGGTTCGGAAAATCTTTAATAAATTTAGCAATCCATTTAAATCCTGTTAGTCCTACTTTACATTCTACTCCATAAGCCTCTGCTAAATCAAGCATCATAGGAGTAGAAACAATAGTAGATCCAATAAATTCCGTACCTGTTAGTTTATTAGCTTTCTTCCACTGTTCTAACAAGAATGCAGTCATGAGTACCATAGTCTGATTTCCGTTTAAAAGAATCATTTCGTTTTGATTGTTTCGCACGGCAACTCCTAGACGGTCAGAGTCAGGATCGGTTCCAATAACAATATCGGCATTTATTTTATTAGCTAATTCTACGGCCAGAGTCAAAGCTTCTGGTTCTTCTGGATTCGGTGATTTTACAGTAGGAAAATTACCATCTGGGACAGCTTGTTCTTCTACGATATTTAGATCAGTATATCCAGCAGCGTTTAAAACGTTAGGGATTGCCTTTATAGAGGTACCGTGTAATGAAGTATAAACAATTTTTAAATCTTTTTTAGCTTCCGTTGTTGTGTTAAAACAGGCATTTTCAAGTGTGCTTTTTAGAAAAGCATCATCTATTTCCTTATCTATATATTCAATAAGGGTTTCGTTTGATTTAAAGTTGATATCAGCATACTCTAAAGCCTCAATAGCTTGAATAATCTCTTTGTCTTGTGGGGGTACAATCTGACCTCCGTCTTGCCAATACACTTTATAACCGTTGTATTCGGGAGGATTGTGTGATGCGGTTAGTACAATGCCCACATGGCAAGCCAAATGTCTAACCGTAAATGATAATTCAGGTGTGGGTCTTAATTCAGAAAATAAAAACACCTTAATTCCATTAGCTGAAAAAACATCGGCAACAACTTTCGCTAATGTGTTACTATTAGTGCGACAGTCATAAGCAATTGCTACTTTTATTTCTTCGTTTGGAAAACATTTTTTTAAATAATTAGACAAACCTTGCGTATTTTTACCCAGAGTATATTTGTTAATTCGATTGGTTCCCACTCCCATGATGCCGCGCATACCACCCGTGCCAAATTCTAAATTTTTATAAAAACTATCTTCTAATTCTTTAGGTGATGAGGTCATCATCTCCTTAATGATTTCTTGGGTTTCGCTATCAAAAATGGGGGTTAACCAAATGTTTGCTTTTTCTAAAATTGCCTGTTCAATGTGCATAATTCTGTTGTTTTTAGTCAATTTTTTTGTTATTGTAGACTTAAATTATTTTTTATCTCCTAAACAGATGAGAGAAGCTTGGTTCTATCAAAAAAAATGTTGGCTCAGTTTGAGTTAATTTTTTATTTCAATAGTTAAAAAAAAATGAGTCTGTTTTTATTACGGGTATTATAATCTTGAATTTTATATTGTTTCTTGAATTTTATATCGTTCTTCATTGTTTTTGGTTCGAAGAATTATTTCGCCTAAAAAGCCTGCTAAAAATAATTGAGTACCTATAATCATTGTGGTTAGAGCTATGTAAAACCATGGGTTATTGGTGATTAAAATTGTTTCCTGATGTGTATAAAGTTTCCAAAGTTTAATAGCACCTATATAACCTGCAGATAAAAAACCAATCACAAACATCACAGTACCCAATAATCCAAATAAATGCATCGGTCTTTTTCCAAATTTGCCTAAAAACCAAATGGTAATGAGGTCTAAAAAGCCATTTACAAAACGATCAATACCAAATTTAGATTCACCGTATTTTCGAGCTTGGTGTTGAACTACCTTTTCACCAATTCTTTTAAAGCCTGCATTTTTAGCTAATACAGGGATATAGCGGTGCATTTCCCCAAAAACCTCTATGTTTTTTATTACCGTGTTTTTATACGCCTTTAAACCACAGTTAAAGTCGTTGAGTTGCACGCCTGAAGTTTTTCTAGCAGCTGCATTAAAAAGTTTAGAAGGGAGATTTTTTGTTAAAGTATTATCATAACGTTTCTTCTTCCAGCCTGAAACTAAATCAAAATTTTCTTTAATAATCATTTGATAGAGTTCTGGAATTTCATCAGGACTGTCTTGTAAATCAGCATCCATAGTAATGACTACGTGACCTTCTGCCTTAGAAAAACCAGCATGTAAAGCCTGACTTTTTCCATAATTGCGCAAAAAACGAATTCCTTTTAAGTTTTCGTTTTTTGATGCTAATTGTTGTATCACTTGCCAAGAATCATCGGTACTTCCGTCGTCAATAAACAGGACTTCGTATGAATACTGATTCTGAATCATAACACGTTCAATCCATGAAGATAATTCCGGTAATGATTCTTGTTCGTTTAATAAGGGTATTATAATTGATATATCCACTCTATAGTTGATTTGACGATTTTGTTTTGAAAAATGCAGACAAAATTAAGCCAAAAATTGCACTTATTAAAATTGTAAAAATAGTTCCTTTAAAAAAGTTTCCTATTGAGAACTGATCTTGCGTTTCAAGTTGTTTAATAGATTCTTTAATAACCGATCTTGGTGTTCCAAATTTTTGAAGCATAGTACCGGTTTCTTTAATTATAATTTCCTTTACACTTTCTTTTAAGGAAGGATCTACAATATTAAATAAAATTAGTTCAAAAAGAGATCCCATAAGTATTCCAATGGTAGTAGCAATAAAATAAGTCGTAAAAGTTTCTTTAAAAGTAATCCCTGTTTCAAAATCTTTTTGAGTCTTTCTTAATAATAGAAGGATGACAATAAGATAAAGTCCATACTTAATAAAAGTAATCCATCCCGAAGTAAATAATTCAATATTGATAAGGTAGATGAAAAGCGTAGTCAATATTGAAATGAGTCCTATGACCAATCCATATTGAACCCCGTTTTTTTTGATAATCTCGTTCATAATTTAATGTTCTGATTTTAGTTTAACAAATATAAGTATTTTGATAGTAAGTAGTTTTAAAACTAAAAATGTTACATAATAATTTGTATATTAAAAAAATATATTAAATTTGCAGCCTGAATTAAAAGTATTATACAATAAAAGCTGTTGTAAATCAATACCTTTTAGTGATAAAAGCATCAAGATTGAATGCAGCAAAACATAAACAGATTTATTATGAAAAAAGGAATCCACCCAGAAAATTACAGATTAGTAGCTTTCAAAGATATGTCAAACGATGATGTATTTATTACTAAATCTACAGTTGAAACAAAAGAAACAATTACACATGAAGGTGTAGAATATCCAGTATTCAAAATGGAGATTTCTCGTTCTTCTCACCCTTTTTACACTGGTAAATCTAAATTGGTTGATACAGCAGGACGTATTGATAAATTCAAAACGAAATACGCTAAATTCAATAAATAATATTGGGTTTGATATAGTTAATAGAAGCACCACGAAAGTGGTGCTTTTTTATTTTTAACATTTTTTTGAAATTTATGAAAAATTGCTAATTTAAAAATGGAATTTGCTTATTTTTGAAATATTAAAAGAAGGTGTTCTAAAAGCAAAAAACAATATTTACTTTGTTATTCAGACGGTAGGAGGATTCTTATACTTAATAGTATATGATCTATTCTTTAGGTATATAAAGGGCAATATTGTCAGTTTTTTAGACATCTTTATATAAAATTATAAAAATATATGAACTACATACTTTTTGATGGAAATGTACGCAATGCTTTGCTTCCATTTACTTTTACCCGTCCCGTAGCAGATATTCGAGTAGGGATTTTAACTATTCGTGAAAAATGGGAAAAATTTTTAGGATATACCACCACAACTATTACCGAGGAATACTTGTCAGAAAAATATCCTATGGTAGAAATGGAAGAAAATATCATGATTAACGCTTCTTTTTTACCTAATGATGTATTGGTGGAAATGATCAAGTCTTTAGAAGAAAATCAAGCGGTTTTTTATAAAGAGGAAGTAGTCGCTTTTTATAGTAAAGAAAATCAAGAAGTAGATTTTGATGCATTTGAAATAATAGAATGCACAGTGGATTGTATTACAATCGAACATACATGGGATATTTTTGCTAAAAACGATATAGCGCTTCGTGAAGATTTTGAATTGATTACAGAAGGAAGAACCTCACAACCAATTCCTAAATCGGTGAATGTAATTGCTCCTGAAAATATTTTTATAGAAGAAGGTGCCAAGCTAGAATTTGTAACCTTAAATGCTTCTACAGGGCCAATTTATATCGGTAAAAATTCAGAAATAATGGAAGGATCGGTTATCCGTGGTCCTTTTGCCTTATGTGAAGAAGCACAAGTAAAATTAGCAACCAAAATTTATGGAGCTACTACGGTTGGTCCTCACAGTAGAGTAGGAGGAGAAATTAATAATTCAGTTCTATTTGCTTATTCTAATAAAGGACACGATGGTTTCTTAGGAAATTCAGTATTAGGAGAATGGTGTAATATAGGAGCAGATAGTAATAACTCTAATTTGAAAAATAATTATGAAGAAGTAAAACTCTGGAGTTATGAAACAGAAACTTTCGCCCGTACAGGACTTCAGTTTTGTGGTTTAATGATGGGAGATCATAGTAAATGTGGAATTAATACTATGTTTAATACAGGTACCGTTGTAGGTGTTTCTGCTAATATTTTTGGTGCTGGATTTCCTCGTAATTTTGTACCTAGTTTTTCTTGGGGAGGCGCTTCTGGGTTCACCACTTATCTTACCGAAAAAGCCTTTCAAACTGCTAAAATTGTGATGTCAAGACGTAATATTGAATTTTCAGAACAAGATGTTGAAATTTTAGAACACGTTTTCGAAGAAACTAAAAAATATAGAAAAGAATAACCAAAAAATAAATTAAAATAAGAAACCGCGAGTGTAAATTCGTGGTTTTTTAGCTTTCAAAAAATGTATAGAATAGAAAATGATTTATTAGGCGATTTACAAGTTCCTGTAAATGCCTATTACGGAGTGCAAACACAACGCGCCATCGAAAATTTTAATATTTCAGGAGTACGATTGTATCAATTTCCCGAATTTATAAAAGGACTTGCCTATGTAAAATGGGCTGCAGCCGAAACAAATTTTGACTTAGGGTTACTAGAAGAACCAATAAAAAATGCTATTGTACAGGCCTCCAAAGAAGTGATTGAAGGAAAGTTTGATCGCGAATTTCCAGTAGATATGATTCAAGGAGGAGCAGGAACTTCAACAAACATGAATATTAACGAAGTTTTAGCCAATAGAGCTCTAGAAATCATGGGATATGAAAAAGGGCAGTATCAATTTTGCTCACCTAATGACCATGTAAACTTATCGCAATCTACAAATGATGCGTATCCAACCGCTATAAAAATTGGAGCTATACGCTCTAATATGAATCTAATTTCGCATTTAAAACAATTAATAACATCTTTTAGAAAAAAAGGAGAAGAGTTTAAACATGTTTTAAAAATGGGACGCACCCAGTTACAAGATGCAGTTCCAATGACTTTAGGGCAAGAATTTGAAGCTTTTGCAGCTACTTTAGAAGAAGAAATAGATCGACTAACACAAAACTCAAATCTTTTTTTAGAAATTAATATGGGAGCAACCGCCATTGGTACAGGGCTAAATGCACCCATAGGATATGCTCAGTTATGTGCGGAAAAATTAGCGACAATTACAGGTTTAGCTATAGTATCAGCTCCAAACTTAATTGAAGCAACACCAGATACAGGATCCTACGTAATTTATTCTTCCGCTTTAAAACGTATGGCAATCAAAATGTCAAAAATATGTAACGATCTACGATTGTTGTCATCGGGACCTCGTTGTGGACTAAACGAAATCAATTTGCCTCCCATGCAGCCAGGTTCTTCTATCATGCCCGGGAAAGTAAATCCTGTTATCCCAGAAGTAATGAATCAGGTTTGTTTTCGCGTTATAGGAAATGATTTAACCGTTACTATGGCAGCTGAAGCAGGACAATTACAACTAAACGTAATGGAGCCAGTACTCATTTATGCTATTCTTGAATCCATGCAATTAATGAGTCAAGCCATGGATACCCTAAGAGAAAAATGTATTAATGGTATTACCGCCAATGAAGAACATTGCCGTGAAATGGTATTACATAGTATAGGTATTGTAACCGCTTTAAATCCCTATATAGGTTACAAGAACAGTACTAAAATAGCTAAAGAAGCACTAGAAACAGGCAAAAGTGTATACAATTTGGTCCTAGAACATAATATCCTTTCGAAAGAGCAGCTAGACGATATTTTAAATCCAGAAAATATGTTAGCCCCAAAAAACTTTCATAAATAAAAAAAATACCGATTTTATAAAAAAGAAGTAAATATAAAATTACTGTTTAAAGCGATTTTTTAGTATTTCAGAATGTAAGATCGGTGTTTTTCTTTTAATTAAGAATAGTAATAAATTAGTTGGGAGTGAATAAACTACTATTTTTTTAACCAAAAAATCTAGTTAAATTTGCCTTCTCAATTTTTGACAACGATTTCATTGATTGAGAATAAATTATGGAAAACAAAAAAAAAGTAGCGTTTTATACGCTGGGATGTAAATTAAACTTCTCTGAGACATCCACCATTGCACGAAATTTTCACGAGGAAGGTTTTGATCGCGTAGATTTTGAAGAAATAGCTGATATCTATGTAATTAATACTTGCTCCGTTACAGATAATGCAGATAAACAATTTAAGCAGATTGTAAAAAAAGCAATGAAGCTTAACGAAAAAGCTTTTGTAGCTGCCGTAGGTTGTTACGCACAGTTAAAACCCGAAGAATTGGCTGCTGTAGATGGTGTTGATTTAGTTTTAGGGGCGACTGAAAAATTTAAGATAACAGATTATTTGAATGATCTTTCTAAAAATGATTTAGGCGAAGTACATTCATGTGAAATAGAGGAAGCAGATTTTTATGTAGGAAGTTATTCTATAGGCGATAGAACCCGTGCTTTTTTGAAAGTGCAAGATGGGTGCGATTATAAATGCACTTATTGTACGATTCCCTTAGCCAGAGGAATTTCTCGTAGCGATACCATGAAAAATGTGATGCAAAATGCTCAAGAAATTTCTCAAAAAGGAATTAAAGAAATTGTATTAACAGGCGTGAATATCGGAGATTATGGAAAAGGGGAGTTTGGAAATAAAAAACACGAACACACTTTTTTAGAATTAGTTCAAGCCTTAGATGAACTAGAGGGTATCGAAAGGTTGCGTATATCCTCAATAGAACCCAATTTGTTGAAAAATGAAACAATTGATTTCGTTTCACAAAGCAGAACCTTTGTTCCTCATTTCCATATTCCGTTACAGTCAGGTTCTAATACAATATTAAAACGCATGAAACGTCGTTATTTACGCGAGTTATATTCAGATCGTGTCACTAAAATACGAGAAGTAATGCCCCATGCCTGTATTGGTGTAGATGTTATTGTTGGTTTTCCAGGAGAAACAGACGAACTATTCTTAGAAACGTATAATTTTTTACATAATTTAGATATTTCATATCTTCACGTATTTACCTATTCAGAAAGAGATAATACAGAAGCTGCAGGAATGGAAGGCGTAGTTCCTGGAAATGTGCGAGCCAAACGCTCAAAAATGTTACGTGGTTTGTCTGTAAAAAAACGCCGCGCTTTTTATGAAAGTCAAATTGGAACCAATAGAACAGTTCTTTTTGAAGGAGAAAATAAAGAAGGCTATATTCATGGATTTACAGAAAATTATGTAAAAGTAAAAACACCATGGAATCCAGAATTAGTTAATTCATTGCATGAAGTTAAGCTGTCTAAGATAGACGAAGATGGAAGTGTAAGGATAGAATTTGTGAAAGACTAGTGTCTTTTATACTTGATAAAATAAGATGTCTAAAAAGTTATATTTCAATATTTATTTTTTACCTCAAAAGGAGGGAGAATCATATTGTCAGTGCTTTTTGTAATTTTTTGCAGGTTCCTTCATTCGAATCAATAAAAAGTAGATTTGAGCGAAGGAACTCAACAAAATTAAACGATCAGATTAAAATCTTTTTGGGCGACTTCCTTTTATGCTGAATGTTTAAATTCAGCAATGAAATCATGTAAAGGTTTAAGTGAAATTTCAGTTCCCGTTTCGCCATTCTCAACATAATCAAAAGGATTGTCTAAATCTTTAATCAAAAACAACATATACCAAATTAAGAAGGTAATAAGTACAGTAAGAAACATGGCTGCTAAAAAAGGCTCTATTTTAATAATAATTAATCCAATTGAAGTTAAAAACGCCATAGCCTCAACAATAGCATAAGCAGAAACAGCAAAATCAGTGTCACGTATTGTATCCATTCTCATAATGGTTTTGCGCAATTGATTTTGTTCATTTTTCATTTTTATGATATAATTAGCCTGAATTTCTTCTTTTTCAAGATTAACCAGATGATCATTAATAGAGCTAATATAGGCTAAAAGAGAAGAAGTGCTTTCTGTTTTGTAAAGCCATTTTTTAATAAACCTAGGCAGTTCTTTTTGGTATTCTAAAAAGTTTTTAGCCGCTTCTGAATTTTTAGATTTACTGATTGTAAGTGTATCATCTTGTAAAGTGCGCATAGAACAAACCAATTCTGTTGGCAATTTTTCGCTCTCTTTGTAGTCAGATAACACACCACTAATTAGAAATCCAATTAGAAAAATAGTACCAGCAACTAAACTAGTAAAAAGAGCATTGAGTTCCATTAGTTCAAAATTATAGTAATGACTCAGTAATTTAAAAATTCCAACAATCAAAATAATAGGGAAAATTTTAAAAGCTATTTTCCACTTAAGAGCTAAATTTTTCATTTTATTTTTTTTGCAATTTTAAATAAAAAGTTTTTTTTATGCTACTGTTTTACTGCCAGAATAAATAATTAATTTAGTCAAAAAATAATAAAAATAAAGTAATGTCTAAGTTGCAAGTATATTTTATGCCAGGAATGGCTGCCAGTTCAAAAATATTTGAACGGATTCAATTACCAGAGGATCTTTTTGATATGTGTTTTTTAGAGTGGGAAATGCCTCAACAAAACGAAACTCTTAAAGAGTATGCTCAAAGAATGTCGGAAAAAGTATCGGGCGAAAATATTGTTTTAATAGGGGTTTCCTTTGGAGGTATTCTGGTGCAAGAAATGGCACAATTTATAAATCCTAAAAAGATCATCATTATTTCAAGTGTAAAGAGTAATGAAGAATTACCTAAAAGGATGAAAATTGCAAAAAGAACTAAGTTGTATAAAATATTACCCACAGGGTTAGCTAAAAATATAGAAACCTTAGCTAAATACGTTTTTGGAAAAGGAATTGTAAAACAAAGAGTAGAGTTGTACAAAAAATTTATGACACGTACCGAAAAAGAGTACTTAGATTGGGCTATAGAACAAGTCGTATGTTGGGGAAGAAATGAGCCAGATCCTAAAGTAATTCATATTCAGGGAGATGCAGATGAGGTTTTTCCTGTAAAAAATATAGAAAAATATATAAATGTTAAAGGAGGAACTCATATTATGGTTTTAAATAAATACAAATGGTTAAATGAAAATTTACCTAAATTAATAATGGAATAAAATGAAGTTGAGAAATATTGTTTTTTTTATTTTATGTATTGTTTTTATGCTAGTAAGTTGGAAAGATAATCATCTTTTCCCAATAAAGATTGATTTTTGCGGAGAAGAAGTGCCTCTTGATATACCTGACGTGCGTGAAAGATTAGATCGGGAACTAGTTATCAACGAGTATATGCATGGTTCTACTATACTGATTATCAAAAGAGCGTATCGCTTTTTTCCTATCATTGAACCTATTTTAGCTAAAAACAACGTGCCTGATGATTTTAAATATTTAGCTGTTATAGAAAGTTCTCTGACCAATGCTACATCGCCTTCAGGAGCAAAAGGTTTTTGGCAATTTATGCCTCAAACAGCTAAAGAAAATGGAATGGAAGTTACAGAAGGAGTTGATGAACGCTACCATTTAGAAAAAGCAACACAAGCAGCTTGTGGATATTTACTAAAAGCAAAAGAAAAATTTGGTTCTTGGACTTTAGCGGCTGCCTCTTATAATGGAGGAATGAATGGTTTGCAAAAAGCTATTAATCAGCAATTTGTTACTAACTACTACGATTTGTTGCTTACAGATGAAACATTTCGATACGTATTTAGAATTTTAGCATTAAAAGAAATTATGAAAAACCCAAAACAATATGGATTTGAGTTAAATGAAACGGAGTTGTACAAAACGTTAAAAACAAAGAAAATAGAAGTAGATAGTACAATTACAGATTTGGCTAAATTTGCTAAAAGCCAAGGAGTCAACTATAAAGAATTAAAATTGATGAATCCCTGGTTGCGAGATGTAAAATTGGATAACCCTAATAAGAAAAAATATATTTTAGATTTACCCGTTAAATAAAAAGGTTGAATTTAGATGATAATAAATAAAAATTGAGCGTATGAATACAATAACAATAATTGTTTTAATAATCACAGGGTTGTTAGCAGGAATGTTGAGTGGCTTAGTAGGAGTAGGAGGAGGAATTATAATGGTGCCTATGATGGTTTTTATGTTAGGTTTTTCACAACATCAAGCCCAAGGTACTAGTTTGGCTGTATTAGTAGTGCCAGTTACGGCTTTGGCTGTGTTTAATTATTATAAAGAAGGGTATATTAACTGGAAATATGCTGGAGTAATAGCTTTATTTTTTGTGGTAGGTAGTTATGTCGGGAGTAAGTTGGCTGTTAATTTAGATCAAAAAATGCTGAAAAAAATTTTCAGCATTATATTGATTGTTATAGGAAGTAAGATGTTTTTGGAAAAGTAGCTAATTAGAGTCAGAAATCTGACTTGTATTCATTTTTTTTTCTAAAATAATAGATTTTAGGCCTATATTAAATGTGTCGTAGTTCATTGTTAAAGCATTTGAAAAGCTAGAATTAGGTTGAGGATGTGCACCTCCCCGTTTGATGTCAACAATTCTTAACTTTTCGTCTAAAAAGAAGGAGGTAGGAAAGCCTAATGTGTGTTTTAAATGAGCAACTATAGGAGCATCATTTTCATAGGATTCATTAGCATAACAAACGTCTATGTTATTGTTGAACTTTCGAGCTATTTCTTTGATGTTTTTTCGTTTATCCCAAAATAATAAAATGAATTTAATGTCCTTAGCGTGCTTTTCTGCTAGTTTATTTAATGCCTGAAACTCCCCTTTGCTAGGGACACACCAAGAGGCATAAGTAAGAATAAAGATAGGTTTTTGAATACTGCTTAATTGAAGTTTTTTTCGGTCAAACGTTTTAAAAGTGTAATCTTCAAAACGAGTTCCTTTAAGATGAAAGTTAACTAATGAATCAAATAACATTTTAGAAGTCTGAAAGTCATTTTTCTCGTAAGCATAATTTACCTTTTGATTATACTTTCCTAAATGAGCTCTTAATGCGTCAGGAAAACTTGTAGTTATTACCTGATCTTGGCAAAAACTAAAAATTGAAAATAACGCAACTATTAAAAAATATAACTTTTTCATGTTTATTATTTGCTGCGAAGATAAAGTTCTCACTCTTAATGGAATAAAAAATCCGACTAACAGTATCTTTTGTCGATTATCTACCCTAAATATAGTAAAAAACCGCACGGGTTAGGTGCGGTTTTTAAATTTTAACATATTTTGTAGTTAAATTCTTTTTAATTGTTCTTTCATCATGCCTATCTGTTCTTTCAGCATATTGTGCTTGTCTAACTTTTTTGCTTCATTTAAAAGGGTAGTAGCTTCTATTTTTCTTCTCTTAGACAATGCTATTCCTGCTAGATTTAATTTAGCTAGTGCTAAATCTTGATCCATAGATAATCCTAATGAGATAGCTTTCTTGAAAAACTTTTCTGCTTGATTTAAGTTCGTTTGAGAAACCATGAGTCCGTTTAGATAATTATAGTATCCCTGTTGTTTTTGAATTAAAGCCGTCTCAGGATTCTTAATTTTGTCTAACCAGTTTTTAGCTCCAGCAAAATCCTGATTTCTTAATTTTAAGAATGCAAGTAAAATGTACTCGTTACGAAAATATAAAAAGACAGGAATGATAGTAAGAAGTAATAAAAAGATACCATTTCCGATATTATTATCCGTAAATTGCCAAATTCCTGTAATGAGTAGCAAAGCTGCTAATGCTAATTTAATATTTCTGTGAAACATAGTGATTCCTTTTTAATGTGGTGCAAATATAGAAAAGTTATACAACAAATAAAGTGAACTTTTTAAGTGATCTAATAAAAGTTCCTTGTTTTTTGATATTATTTTAAAAAAGGATTTGCAGAAATAAAAAATGGTTGTATATTTGCACTCGGTTTTGAGAAAACCAAATAACTAGATAAATATACAGGATTTTAAAGATAAAAAGCTATGAGTAAGAGAACATTTCAACCATCGAAAAGAAAAAGAAGAAATAAACACGGATTTATGGAAAGAATGGCTTCTGTAAACGGAAGAAAAGTTCTTGCTCGTCGTCGTGCTAAAGGAAGACATAAGTTAACCGTTTCTTCTGAACCAAGACACAAAAAATAATGATTGTTTAACAATCTATACAAAGGCGTTACTTTTATTGGTAACGCCTTTTTTTTAAAATTTTAATTCTGAAATGCTTTTTTCAGATCCCCATAAAAATAAAAAATTAATACACGAATACTACTGACTAACAGCACAAACAACACACACAATGCCTAAAGACAATTCTATTAAATCGGTTTTAATTATTGGATCAGGACCTATTATTATTGGTCAAGCTTGTGAATTTGATTATTCAGGTTCTCAGTCTGCTCGTTCATTAAGAGAAGAAGGAATTGAAGTGATCTTAATCAATTCGAATCCTGCAACTATTATGACGGATCCTTCTATGGCAGATCATGTTTATCTAAAGCCATTAACTACAAAATCAATTATTGAAATCCTTAAAGCCCATCCACAAATTAATGCAGTACTTCCAACTATGGGAGGACAAACGGCTTTAAATTTGTGCCTAGAAGCAGAAGATAAAGGAATTTGGGAAGATTTTGGTGTAAAATTGATTGGGGTTGATGTGAATGCTATCAATATCACAGAAGATCGAGATAAATTTAAAGAACTCTTAAATAAAATAGGAATTCCACAAGCGCCTGCTAAGACAGCTAATTCTTTTTTAAAAGGAAAAGAAATCGCACAAGAATTTGGTTTCCCATTAGTAATTCGTCCTTCATTTACATTAGGAGGAACAGGAGCTGCTTTCGTACATAAAAAAGAAGATTTTGATGCCTTATTAACCCGTGGTTTAGAGGCTTCACCTATACATGAAGTGCTAATTGATAAAGCGCTTTTAGGATGGAAAGAGTACGAATTAGAATTGTTGCGCGATAAAAACGATAACGTTGTCATTATCTGTACCATTGAAAATATGGATCCAATGGGTATTCATACAGGAGATAGTATTACAGTAGCACCAGCTATGACCCTATCAGATACAACTTTCCAGAAAATGCGCGATATGGCTATGCACATGATGCGTAGCATTGGCAACTTTGCAGGAGGGTGTAATGTGCAATTTGCAGTTTCTCCAGATGATAAAGAAGATATCGTAGCCATTGAAATCAACCCACGAGTATCACGCTCATCAGCATTAGCTTCAAAAGCTACAGGGTATCCAATTGCCAAAATAGCTACTAAATTAGCCCTAGGCTATACGTTAGATGAATTGCAAAACCAAATTACAAAATCAACTTCCGCTCTATTTGAACCTACGTTAGATTATGTCATTGTAAAAATTCCTCGTTGGAATTTCGATAAATTTGAAGGCTCTGACAGAACATTAGGCTTGCAGATGAAATCCGTTGGGGAGGTAATGGGAATTGGGCGTTCTTTTCAGGAAGCATTACACAAAGCCACGCAATCCTTAGAAATTAAACGTAATGGTTTAGGAGCAGATGGCAAAGGATATAAAAATTATGAACAAATTATAGAAAAACTCACTCATGCAAGTTGGGATCGTGTATTTGTTATATATGATGCAATAGCTATGGGGATTCCATTATCAAGAATTCATGAAATCACAAAAATAGATATGTGGTTCTTGAAAGAATATGAAGGGTTGTATTTATTAGAAAAAGAAATTTCTAAATACCAATTAGATACTTTGCCAAAAGAACTATTGCTTGAAGCAAAACAAAAAGGATACGGTGATCGCCAAATAGCACACATGTTAGGTTGTTTAGAAAGTCAAGTACATACACTAAGAGAAGAAATGAATGTTCAGCGTGTGTACAAGTTGGTAGATACATGTGCAGCTGAATTTAAAGCACAAACACCCTACTACTATTCTACTTTTGAAGCAGAAATTGAAAAAGCGGACGGAACTAGATATGTATCTAATGAAAGTATTGTTACAGATAAAAAGAAAGTGGTAGTCTTAGGTTCAGGACCTAACCGAATTGGACAAGGAATTGAATTTGATTATTCTTGTGTGCATGGTGTTTTAGCAGCTAAAGAATGTGGCTATGAAACCATCATGATTAATTGCAATCCTGAAACGGTTTCTACTGATTTTGATACAGCCGATAAGCTGTATTTTGAACCAGTTTTTTGGGAACATATTTATGATATTATTCGTCACGAAAAACCTGAAGGAGTAATTGTTCAATTAGGAGGACAAACAGCCCTAAAATTAGCTGAAAAATTAAGTAAATACGGCATTAAAATTATAGGAACAAGTTTTGATGCTTTAGACTTGGCAGAAGACAGAGGGCGTTTTTCGGAATTATTAACAGAATTAAAGATTCCATTTCCTAGGTTTGGAGTAGCTGAAAATGCTGAAGAAGCAGTCAAATTAGCAGATGAATTAGATTTTCCATTATTAGTACGTCCTTCGTATGTATTAGGAGGACAAGGGATGAAGATTGTAATCAATAAACAAGAACTAGAAGAACACGTTATTGAAATCTTAAAACATATTCCAAATAATAAATTGTTGTTAGACCATTATTTAGATGGGGCTATAGAAGCAGAGGCAGATGCTATTTGCGATGCTGACGGAAATGTGTACATAATAGGAATCATGGAGCACATTGAGCCTTGTGGAGTACATTCAGGAGATAGCAATGCAACTTTACCTCCTTTTAACTTAGGAGAGTTTGTAATGCAACAAATAAAAGATCATACCGAAAAAATTGCAAAAGCATTAAAAACAGTAGGTTTGATAAATATTCAGTTTGCCATAAAAGACGATACCGTTTATATTATAGAAGCTAATCCAAGAGCATCGCGTACCGTACCTTTTATAGCAAAAGCTTATGGTGAACCTTATGTAAACTATGCTACTAAAGTCATGTTAGGAGATAAAAAAGTAACAGATTTTACATTTACTCCAGAATTAAACGGTTTTGCTATCAAACAACCTGTATTTTCATTCAATAAATTTCCAGGTGTAAATAAAGCATTAGGACCCGAAATGAAATCAACAGGAGAAAGTATCTTGTTTATTGATGATTTAAAAGATGATCAATTTTACGAATTGTACTCTAGAAGAAAAATGTATTTAACAAAATAATACGCTTAAGAGAGTGCTCTAAAAATGTCGTTTCGACCAAAGGGAGAAATCAAATAGGCTGACAATTTGACTTCTCCTGTTGTCGAAGTGATAAATTAGATGTTAAGCCACTACTTTTTAGACACCCTCTTTTTTATAGAATGATTTGTTTATTATTATCTATATTTGGCATACTATAAATTAAATTATGCCAAGGAGAGTTTCAGCCAAGATCCAACTTTTTTTTAGAACTATTTTTGCTCGTTTGGAGTATTTCTTTTTTAAAGCAAAAGAAATGCTTTCTGAACGCAATTTTTTATATCTATCCAGTGTAGCAATTGCAATTTCAGTTTCTTTTGCCGTAATCTTTCTTAAAACCTTTGCACACAAAGTGTTTATTTGGGCTAATCTACTTAATAAATACCTCAGATTGCCATATCCTAATAGTATGTTGCCCATTATAGGTTTGATCTTAACAGTTTTTGTAATTAGACGATTTTTGGGAGGAAGTATAGAAAAAGGAAGTGCAAAAATTTTACATTCTATTGCTAAAAAAGGAGGGATAGTACCCCGAAAACAAATGTATGCTCAAATCATGACCAGTTCCCTGACTGTTGGTTTGGGAGGATCAGCAGGATTAGAAAGTCCAATTGTTATTACAGGGGCTGCATTTGGGTCTAATTACGCGCAAAATTATTCCTTGTCTAAAAAGAATAGAATATTATTGCTGGCATGTGGAGTAGCAGCGGGGATTGGTGCGGCATTTAATGCGCCAATTGCAGGCGTTCTTTTTACTATAGAGGTTATACTGGCTGATATATCTATCTCTGCATTCATTCCTATAATGATTTCGGCAGCAACAGGAGCTTTAGTTAGTAAGATAGTAATTAGTGGTGAGGTCATTTTGAGCTTTCAAAAAGTACAAGTATTTAATTTTTCAAACACATTTTTTTATGTTTTATTGGGAGTGTTGGCTGGGTTGGTGTCTGTTTACCATGCTCGAACCTTTAGAAGGGTAGAACATTTTTTTAATCATTTTTCAGAAAGAATATATGCGAAAGCTATTTTTGGAGCATTGATTTTAGCAATCTTAATTTTCTTTTTCCCTACCTTATTTGGGGAGGGATATGAAAGTATTAAAATCTTGTCGACTTCTCATCCCGAAGTGCTTTTAGAAAACACCTTATTAGAATCTGTTAAAGATGAAAAATGGGTTTTGATTTTTTTTGTAGGAGTTATTGTTTTTGTAAAATCTATAGCCACAGGAATTACTTTAGGAAGTGGAGGAAACGGAGGGAATTTTGCGCCTTCTTTATTTGTAGGATCCTATTTAGGATTTGTAGTAGCTAAAACAATCAATATATTAGGAATTTCTCAATTACCTGTAACAAATTTTACGATAGTGGGAATGGCAGGTATACTTAGTGGACTGTTTCATGCTCCCCTCACGGCTATTTTCTTGATTGGTGAAATTACAGGAGGTTATGACTTAATGATTCCACTAATGATTGTTTCCTCTGTAAGTTATGCCGTTTCTAAACGTTTTGAAGAGTATTCTATGGATGTAAAAGCATTAGCTGGCTCAGGCGATGTGTTTACAAGTAATAAAGATAAAAATATTTTACAAAGCATAGAAGTGGCAAAATTAATAGACGTTAATATTCAAACAGTATGTCCAGAAGATTTGTTGGATAAAATTATAGCCATCATATTTGATAGCGAACAAACTATTTTTCCTGTGCTCACTAAGGAGCAAGATGTTATAGGCGTAGTATACTATGATGCAATAAAAAAGCGTTTATTTAATCCCTTTCAAGTTAGATTTACAAAAATAGAAGAGGTCATGTCAAAATCTTTTTTAGTGGTTGATGTTCATGATGATCTTGATGAGATAATGAATAAATTTGATACAAAGGAAATAATGAGTCTTATTGTCGTCAAGAATAATAAATTTTATGGAGTTTTAGACAAAGTTAAAATTCTAGAAAATTATAGGTTGACGTTTAAAAATTTATTGATCAATTAGATGTATTCCATTAAAAACCTTCTGAAAGAATCGAAAGCAATTTAATGTTTACTATTTTTATAGTTCTGCTATTATTAATTAAAATACCTTCTGATTCAAAGAAACTAATTACTCTAACGACTGTTTCTTCAGAAGTTTCAGAATATTTAGCTATGTCTGATTTTGTCATAGATATTTCATATTCTTCCTTTTCTGTCCTATACTTTTCATCTAAAATGAGCAAAATTAAAGCAATTTTTTCTTTTGCGGATTTATGAGAAAGAGAGGAGATTAGATTTATCCAAACATTGAATTCAAAACTTAAAATTTGAACTAAGTTAAATGATAAATTAGGTGATTTTTTAGTGATTTCAATAAATTTATTTCCTTCGTAAACTTCTACTTGACTATCTTCTAATAGAATGGCAGTTACGGGGTGTTTTTCGCTACTCAATAATGGCCTAAATCCAAAAAATTCTCCTTCTACAAAAATGTATACAATTCTTGTTTTGCCATCTTGGTTGAGTTGTTCTATTTTTACCTTCCCTTTTATTAATCTATATACAGCTTTAGCTTCTGTACCTTCTTCATAAAGGATATTTCCTTTGGAGTAGTTTTCAATTGATTTATTGGCTTCTAGTTCTTGTAAAAATTTTGATTTTACATTTTTAAGAAGCTCATGACTTCTAAAGGTGTATTTTGTTATTTCAAAGCTCATTAAAAATAGTTTTTTTAAAACATTGACGACGGTCAACTTTCCTAAAATAAAGCTTGTTTATTTTTGTAGTATGTAAAAGTATTAATAAAATGAAGAAGATTTTAACTTTAGCTTTTTTTGTTTTAACATTTTTTAATGATATAAGTGCACAAAATAAAAATGTTTCAAAAAGTATAATTGATCCAACAGCACGTGTTACCAAATTTCACGAAAAAAAGGAATTGGAGGAAATGCAAAAAGGAGGATTAGTAGATTTATATTTAGAACGTATTCGAGTTTTAATTCATCGAATTCCTTTTATTGCCTTGACAAATAAAGCAGGCATATCTATGCAGGATATAGGGATCCCTGAAAATTCAACGCATGGTAAATTTTTAGACAGACAGCATGAAGTTATTAAGTATTTTGTTTCAGAGACGGAAAGTTGTCAGAAGTCAATTACGCCCTTTGCTGATAAAAATAATATTATAAATGCAATTTTAGCCTATGAAACTATTTTGAAGGATTTTAAAATGTTGCATGATAATTAATAGTACAAAAAGCTTTTATTTCTGTTTTTATAATTTTTTGAATATTAAATGGGTTAGGTTTTCCTGTTACAATTTATAAGTTTGGGTTCTATACAAAAAATGTTTTGTTCTTGTGATTGATTTTATTAGTTACTCATGTAGTAGCTAATCTGGAAAACCTTCCATTTTTTATAGTATTAAATGCAGAAAAAGTAAGAAGAGAATAGTCTGATCACAGATTATATTTATTAGTTAATTTTAATTTAAAAAGGTTCAAGTACAGATTTACTTGAACCTTTTCCTTTTTTTACTCTTCTTAATTTGAAATTAGGACTCTCAATTAGTGATATATCACTGATTTGTGTCAAAAAAGAAATTTTTATAGTAGATAAATAAGAAAAAAGAATCTTTTTTTGTCAAGTATATTTCGGTTTTTAGCAAGAATACTCTATGTAATTGGAGATAGAAGATCTTTACCTAGACTTTGCGATGAAGAGGAAAAGAGCAAAGAAGATAAAAATGTACGGACTTTTTTCCGAAGCTGTAGTTTTACCACATTGAATCTAAAAAATACTCCTTTTTTTTAGATTCAAAATCATTTTTTTTGGTAATGAATTTCTTAAACGAAATCTGGGTTTGTAATAACAAAATAAGAAATCTTAAAACCAAAAGAGCTACGTGTTTTTGAGTTTTATGGAAATGGAACAAACCCACCCTATTTCTTCTATGATTTTTTTTCTTTTAAAACACCTTTTAAGTAGAATAAACCCGTGATTCCTGCTAGTAAAGAGCCAATGATAATATACAACTTGGAGTTGTTAATTATAGTAGCATCTGTAAAAGCTAATAGATCTATGAAAATAGACATGGTAAATCCTATTCCGCCTAATATACCAGCTCCAAAAATTGTACTCCAATTGAGATCTTTTGGGAGTTTTGCCCATTTTAGTTTTACAGATAACCAAGAAAAAAACGTAATTCCTAATGGTTTTCCTACAACCAAACCCAAAATAATTCCCAATCCATAGCTAGGTAATAAGCCTTCATTACTATCAAATGAAAGAACGATAGCCGTGTTGGCTAAAGCAAAAATAGGGAGAATAATGAATGCAACAGGTTTGTGTAATGCGTGTTCTAATTTGTAAGAAATGGTGTTTTCTGTTCCGTTTTCAAAAGGAATGGCAAAGGCTAATAAAACACCTGTAATGGTAGCATGAACTCCGGAATGTAGCATAAAATACCACATTATAACTCCTAAGATTAAATAAGGCCAAAGTTTATAAAACTTCATTCGATTCATTACTAATAGTATGCTAAATATTCCCATAGCTATGCCTAAATTCATCCAATTCATATCCGTAGAATAAAACAAGGCAATAACGATGATAGCTCCTAAATCATCGATAACAGCTAGAGCAGTTAGAAAAATTTTCAGTGAAACAGGGACACGATTACCTAATAAAGATAAAATACCAATAGCAAAAGCAATGTCTGTTGCCATAGGAATTCCTATTCCATTTGTATAAGGTGTATTTTGATTAGAAAGGAAATAAAGTCCAGCGGGGATAAGCATTCCTCCTAAAGCACCTAAAATAGGAAGTAGCGCATTTTTAATTTTCGATAATTCTCCGATATAAATTTCGCGTTCTAATTCTAAACCGATCATTAGAAAAAAAATAGTCATCAAACCATCATTAATAATATGCTCTATTGAAAAGCTACCAACTTTAATATGCCATAAATGGGAATAACTTTCTCCAAAAACTGAATTTGTTATGGCTATAGAAAAGATAGTACAGAATATTAAGATAATGCCACTGGCTTTTTCGCTCTCAAAAAACGATTGGAATAATTTAGTTAATCTCACAGTTAATGTTTTTAATAAAATATATGGTAAATTTACGAAAAAAAAAGGGATGGCAGTGTTTGGAAGGAAAACAAGAAGGTTAACAACAGATGAACACACGGGATTTGGTTCAAATCCTGAAAATTATGGAGGACGTTTTGTTAGTAAAGATGGATCAGCAAATGTCATTAAAACAGGAATTCCGTTATTTGATCAAATTAGTTGGTTTCATACTCTTTTGCAATTACCCATTTGGAAATTTCATCTGGTAATATTAGCAGTGTTTGTAATGATTAATTTTCTGTTTGCCTCTATATACTATATAATAGGAGTAGAACATCTGAATGGCATTACAGCTATCAACGAATTAGAAAAATTTGGAAAAGCTTACTTTTTTAGTGCACAAACTTTTACAACAGTAGGGTATGGACATATTAATCCTGAAGGTTTTTTGACAAGCGCTGTAGCTTCTATTGAAGCTCTAATGGGGTTATTAGCTTTTGCATTAGCAACGGGTTTGTTATACGGTAGATTTAGTAAACCTCAAGCTTATTTAAAATTTTCTCATAATGCACTAATTACTCCTTTTCAAGGAGGTGTGGCGCTGATGATGAGAGTTGCACCTTTTAAAAATACAACGTTAACAGATGCCGTAGCAAAAATAACATTAGGTCTGAAAGTAGAGGAAAAAGGAAAATGGGTTAACAAATTTTATCCATTAGAACTTGAATATGATCATGTAAACGTTTTAACACTTAGTTGGACTCTAGTGCATATCATTAATGAAAACAGCCCTCTTTATGGCTTTTCTGAAAAAGATTTTAAATCAAAAAGGATCAAGTCAAAAAGTTG
>NZ_PCMX01000068.1:8699-25934 GCF_002530675.1 Flavobacterium columnare NBRC 100251 = ATCC 23463 | reverse complement strand
GTATGAACGTGTGTAGAAGGGGATAAAGATTCCGTTTGATTGTTTTTATAAATTAATTTTTTAGAGTTTCAATAATTTTATGAATTGTATTTTCATTGTTTACTCCTAATCCTTCTTGTTGATAAATAAGTTCTCCGTTTTTATTAAATACACTTATAATATTTGAGTGTGAAAAATCCATAGGAGAAATTTTTTTATACTTAACAGCAAGTACGTTAGCAAATTCTTGAACGGTATTTGGATTACCTTGCAAAAAAGTCCAATGTGGTGCATTCATTAGGTTTTCTTTGGCAAATTTTTTCAATCTTTCAGGGGTATCGTTTTCAGGATCTATACTGACTAAAACAAAATTTAATTGTGTTAGTTTGTTTTTAGGTATTTTTGATTCTATATCGCGCATATCCGCTACTAATCTAGGACAAGCGGCTTTGCAGCTTGTATAAATCATAACCATTACACTTACCTTTCCCTTTAAGTTTTCAAGGTAAATGGTTTTGTTATCTTGGGTTTTCCATTGGCTGGTTAGGTTAAAAATAGATTCTTCTGATATAGTGTTATTTTCTGTTTTTGGATCTATTTTTTTACATCCCAATAATGAAAGAAAACTAAGTATAAATACTAATTTTTTCATGTATATAAAATTTATTTATCATAGGTTAGATGGAGTATTTCATGTTTCTAAATTTTATCTTTTTATAGAATCTTTTACGCATCTAAATCCAAGGTTTTGTATGGCATAATTAGCTTTTATACTACCTCTAAAAGCGTATCGCATAAAGGCGGCATAATTCATTAGGTCCGATGCGTTTAATGAGCCGCTGCCACAAAATAGGTTTTTGTCAGTAGTAACATCATTTCTAGATTCTCCCGTTAAAAGGATGGAGCTAAAGTCAGAAGTCCATTCCCATACTAATCCGTGTAAATCGTATACACCATAGTAATTTTTGAATGTTTTTCCTACTTCGTGATCATACGCTTGTGGTTTTTCGTACCAATCTAAAATGAATTGATTATATGATTTTTGTTTTCGTGCATCGGGGAGTTTATCATTTGCCATAGCCACATATTCCCATTCGTCTACTGTGGCTAGACGTTTGCCTTGACATTCGCAATAGGCATTTGCCGCATACCAAGAAACATTTGTAACAGGGTAATTTAATTTATCTTTATTCTCAATTTCAGTATTAGATTTCCAATTTTTAAGATAGTTTTCATCAGCAAAAATTTTTTTGATTTTTGATCTTTGCCACCTGTTATTGGTTTTTACAAAAGCTAAAAAGTTTTGATGGGTTACAGGATATACATCCATATAAAAACTAGAAATATCAACTTTTTTATTGTTTTTTCCATAAAGAGGGATATAAGCCCCTCCTTTTATGTATACCATCTGAGTTTCTACTCCGAAAGACTTGTCTTTAAGAGTAGAAATAGATGGTTGGTTTATATTTCGATTCGTTTCTACGTCTGTTTTTTCTTGACAAGAAATAAAAATAAGTATGATTATAAGGAAATATAAACGTTTCATAGAATTAATAATTAAAAAATTTGGATATTATTTTTTAGCTCTAACAGCTGCAACCATGGCAGGTGTAACTTCTTTTTTACTATTACCCCATTGGCTATATACGTAAGTAAGAACATTTGCTACTTCTTCATCTGTAAGTGTTTGAGCGGTCATAACACTATTAAATTTTTTACCATTTACAGTTATTTCACCTGTTTTACCTTTTAATATAATTTCAATAGCTCTATTAATATCAGCATTTAAGAAATCAGATTTGGCAAGAGGAGGGAAGGCATTAGGTAATCCTTCGCCACTAGCTTGATGGCATGCAAAACAGGTTTTTCCATAAACTGATTTACCGTCAGCAATACGTTCAGTAAGTGTAACTGCTTTAGCAGGTTTAACGACTCTTTCATTAGGCATAGACTGAATTGTTCCTCCTTCAGGAAGATATACCTGATCTGATTGAGTTCCAGAATATACTTTTTTATTATCCTCTCCAGTAACGTTAATCATTCCTAAACTACCTTTATTAAAGGTTCTAAAGATCGAGTGGTCTACTAGAATTAGAGTACCAGGAACTTCTACTTTAAAATCTACAATAGCAGCGCCACCAGCAGGTACTAGAGTGGTTTGTACATCATGATTAATTGTTTTTCCTCCTTCTATGTGAACATTATCAAATATTTCGCCTATAACATGGAAAGAAGAAACTAAGTTAGGACCACCATTGCCTACAAACAAACGAATTCTTTCTCCGACTTTTGCGGTTAAGGCATTATCACCTACTAACGAACCTGTTTTACCATTAAAAACAACATAATCAGGTTCTTCTTTAATGGCTTTTGCCATATCAAAAGGTTGTAATCCTTTTTCACCGTTGGCTCCTTTTGTATAGAAATCACCTTGCATTACGTAGTATTCTTTATCAACTGGCGGTAACCCTCCTTCTGGTTCAACAAGTATTAAACCGTACATACCATTTGCAATGTGCATACCTACTGGAGCAGTAGCGCAATGGTATACATAAAGACCTTGATTGAGTACTTTAAACGAAAAGGTAACTTCATGACCAGGAGCTACAAACGAAGACTTTGCACCACCACCAGGACCTGTAACAGCGTGTAAATCTATATTATGAGGAAGTTTATTGTTAGGGTGATTTTTTAAATGAAATTCAACTTCATCGCCAATTCTTGTTCTAATAAAGCTTCCTGGTACAGAACCACCATAGGTCCAATATACATATTTTACACCATCCGCCATTTCACCTTCTTTTTCAATAATTTCCATATTGACAATAAGTTTTTTGGCAGATCGATCGCCTACAGGTTTGGGAACAAAAGGAGGAGCTGTTAATTCTGCCTGAATTGGATCGCCTTCTACTTCGATTGAAGCGGGATCAATAGATGAGGAATTAGATGTTTTCTTACAGCCAATAAGCAATAAGCTGGCTAAAGAGGCCGAGAATATTAAATGCTTAATCATAATGTAAATTTTAAATATTATTGTATTTGTATTAGGGTTAATTTTGAATCTTAAAGTTTGAATAGAATAGGTTGGGGTTAATTTTTATGGATAAAAAACCCCAATTATTACCATTGTTTTTATTACCACCTTTTATAATTTCCATAGAGGTTGTGGCAAACATTTGAGAGAATCCACCGTCTAGGGTTATATTTTCAAATAGTTTATAAGAAGCTGTAAAATCAATTTCAGTACCTAAATAATTATCTTTTTTTTCTCCTAATTGATAAATATTTGCACTTGATAAAAAGTAATGAGGTGAAAGACGTGCAGAAAATTTATCTTTTTCGTATTGTAAATTCAGATAAAAATCAGTTAAACCTACAGTATTAATGTGATTTCCTACATAAAAATAATCCATATATCCATTAAACTTATGATTTGTTCCATACAACGGATTAAACGATTTAATGTCGCTACTAGTATCATCTTGATCTTTTCCTGATATATATTCAAAACCAAGACCTGCTAGGAATGACGGAACAAATTTGTAATTTATGTTTGTAGTAAAGTAATTAGCCATTACACGATTTGTATTTATTTTTCCTGTTTGAAGATAAGTAGCTCCATCAATATTCCAATTTCCTTTCTTGAATACGAATCTAGGTCCGAATGTTTGACTATAATCTATTTTTTCTTCTCCATTTATCAAATAAGGCATACCATTGTTTAAGATTAATAAGCTTAAATTTAAATTCTTAAAAGTTCCATTATACCAAGCATATTGGAGCGATTTATATTGAGAAGGAAGATAAATTTCTTTAAAATTAGTTTCTTTATTTGCATTGTATGCAAGACCTATATGTATGATTTGTTTACTAGAAGGAGTAATCTTAAATAGAAAAGCATCATGACTTTTAGCCTGCATTGTCCAGTCTATACTTCCTAAAATTCTATGATCGTCATACGCTATTTCTTGTCGTCCTATTTTAAAAGACAATTTGTCATTTAATTTTACTTCTCCATAAGCTTCATGGAAATTTATACCTGTATCATTTTTTGAATTAGTTAATACATCCCCCCAAGTTCTCACGTTTTGAGGCGAAGCGACTAATTTTAAATGATTATGGCTATAATCAAAAGAAATACGAGTTCTTTGAGAAGTAAAAGTGGCCGCTTTTTCATTAAAGGGTTTTAGTGTGCTATAACCATTTCTATTTTCTAGTCGTGCTCTTAAATCAGCATTTACATTAAGTTGTTGAGAAAAAACCACAGATGAGAATAATCCCGCAATTGTTAAATACACAGGTTTCATAACTATTAAAATTTATTTGTTAGTAACTGTTGTTTTAGTTTGTTTTTCAGCTGTTATATTTTTTAGCCAATGAAGGCCTCATCGTTCGTTTTACCGTGTTTAATAAAATCGTATATGTATAAAGAAATTCCTATAGTGAATAATGTGGCACATAGTAGCAGTACTACAAAATGAATAGCTATTTCATTTTGAACGGTCATAAACTCCATTTTAAACTTTCTTTCAAGGTATACTTGAGCGACTCCAGCTACCCCAAAAGCGGTGGTCATACCTAACATACCAATATTTGATAACCAAAAGGCCATACGTCCTGTAACTGAATCGTATCTTTTTCTTCCTGTAAGATTAGGTATTGCATAACTAATAATTGCTAATACAATCATGGCGTATGCTCCCCAAAATGCTAGATGTCCGTGCATTGCGGTAACTAGAGTTCCGTGTGTATATACATTGGTTTGAGGAAGGGTATGAGCAAAACCCAGTAGACCTGCACCTATAAAAGATACAATTGCGGACCCTAATGTCCAGTACAGAGCTAATTTATTAGGATGCTTTTTTTCTCCTTTTCTATACATATTCACCGCAAATAAAGCCATACCTAAAAAAGCTAAAGGTTCTAGAGCAGAGAAAATGCCTCCTATGATTAACCAAATTTTGTTTACACCTATGTAGTAATAATGATGACCTGTTCCAAGAATACCTGATAAGAATGTTAATCCCACAATTACATATAACCATTTTTCAATAACTTCACGGTCAACACCTGTTAATTTGATTAATAAGAATGATAAAATACCTCCCATGATTAATTCCCAAACGCCTTCTACCCATAAATGAACTACCCACCAACGGAAAAAAGAATCCATTACCTGACTATCAAACCAAATCATACCAGGTAAGTATAACAAAGCCGCAAATACTAAGCCCATTGATAGAACCAATGCAGTTGTTGTTTTTCTTTCTGCTTTAAATAGGGTTGTAATTATTAATCCTAGGAATAAAAGCACATTTATGACTACTAAATAATCTAATTCTCTTGGGATTTCTAAAAATTTTCTACCTTCCCAATGATTAAAGTGATAGCCTATTACAGCTACTACCCCCACAACAGCCAGTGATATTAATTGAACATAAGCTAATTTTACATTTACTAATTCTTGTTGTGCTTCTTCGGGAATAATGTAGTAAGCAGCTCCCATAAAACCTGTTAATAACCAAACTACAAGTAAATTAGTGTGTACAGCTCTGGCAGTATTAAAAGGGATGATATCATGTAACCCATCTAGTCCAATTCGGGCAAAGCCCATAATAAAACCATAGATTATTTGAAGT
This sequence comes from Flavobacterium columnare NBRC 100251 = ATCC 23463, assembly GCF_002530675.1. GTDB lineage: Bacteria > Bacteroidota > Bacteroidia > Flavobacteriales > Flavobacteriaceae > Flavobacterium > Flavobacterium columnare. The sequence continues at coordinate 20,316 of NZ_PCMX01000068.1, read as the reverse complement.
GCTAATAATAGCATACATAAGGCAAAAAACCAATAGGCTACTTTTTGTGATTTATATTTCATATCAATTACTTTTTATTAATTATTTACTTTTGATAATGGTGAAACGACTCTGTCAAATCCATTTAAATCAATACCACCAATCCATTTTAAGTAGGCTACCATAGCATCGGCATCTTCAGAACTCATTTTATAGGCTACCATTTTTCTTCCGTTAGGAGCCCAAGGTATAGGTGACATTAAAACAGCTTTAATATAATTTTCACCTCGTCTATCAATAACTTTGGTTAACTCAGGAGCATAATAAGCACCCTCTCCCAAAATCGTATGACACCCCATGCAATTATTAGATTCCCAAATTTCTTTGCCACGGATTACCTGTGCGTTAATCTTAGTGTAGTTTGTTTGATCGTTGTTTGAGGAAAATGAATAGATTGTTAATCCAATAAAAATTAGAAACGTTACTAATGTACCTCCCAAAAAAAACATTCTTGCCTGCGATTTTGATAGCATAATTATTCTTTTTTTAATTATTATTAATGAGATGTTTTTGTCTTATTTGAATAACAAATTTCATTAACATTACCTTAACTATATATGATATTTGTCATACAAGGTCTTTTTAATCAAGGTTTTTTACTATATGATCTGAGTCATAAAAAGAAAAAGAATTAAGAAGTAATTTCGAGAGGTTAATTATAAAATGGACAAAAATGGATGTAATAAAAAATAAACTAATAGGCGAATATGTTGCAGAAGATTATAGAACGGCTCAAATTTTTTCAAAATATGGAATCGATTTTTGTTGTAAAGGAAATAGAACCATTAATGAAGTATGTGAGATAATAGGAATTAAGGAAGAGATTTTATTAGATGAATTAAATTCCTTTGATAAAGATTTAAATGATGATTTAAATAGTTTTAAAACGATGCCATTGGATAGACTTATTGAACATATAGAATCAAGACATCATACCTATGTCGAAGAAAAACTACCTATCATAATACAATTTCTAAATAAAATTTGTGATGTTCACGGGACGAAGCACCCAGAACTTTTTGAAATAAGAGCACTTTTTGTAGCCAGTTCAAATGATTTAACCCAGCACATGAAAAAAGAGGAATTAATTCTTTTTCCTTTTATAAAAAAAATGGTAGAAGTAGTCACTGATAATACGGAAATTTCTCTACCTAGTTTTATAACCGTTAATAATCCTATTCAAATGATGAAGCATGAACATGAGAATGAAGGAGATAGATTTAGTAAAATTAGTAAGCTCACTAACCAATATACACCCCCTCAAGGAGTTTGTAACACATACAAAGTTACTTATGCAATGCTGAAGGAATTTGAAGAAGATTTGCACAAACACATTCATCTTGAAAACAATATTCTTTTTCCTTCTGCTATACAATTAGAAACAAAATTAGTTTATTAAAAAATTGCTATATCCTATTAAAAATATTGATAGGAGAGTGTATATGTTAGATTTTTTGAGAAGAAAAAAGAATCTTAAGATTCTTTTTTCTTCTCAAGTCATTTTATAAATTTAACCAAAGAGACCAAAATTAAATAAGAACCACTTTTCATCTTAAAATTTTATGATTATATTATTACTCAAATGGTCATAATTAATTAATTTTGGCAGAAAAAACACTTTGAACTCTATATTATACAAAATACTTATTGTAGTTACTTTCTTAAGTATTCAAATTACAACTGCTCAAATTACTAGTCCAATAGAAGCTTTACCTGTAGAAACAGGCAAACAAATTATAATTGAAGGCGCCGACTTTTTGGACAAATCAGAAACAGAAGTACCTGGAGCGATTGTTTTTACAGGGAATGTTCGTATTTTACACCAAGGCATACGTATGTCTTGTAATAAAGCATATCATTTTACTAAACAAAATTATGTAAAAGCATTTGGAAATGTAAACTTAGTTCAAGGTGATACGCTTACTATGTCTAGTCGTTACGCCGAATATAATGGAAATACCAAATTTGCTTTTGCAACAGGAAATGTGGTAATGACGGATCCTAAAATGACTGTAACTACCGATACTATTAATTTTGATCGTAAAAGCCAACAAGCTTACTATAATACCTATGGAACCATTCGAGATGCTGAAAATACGCTTACTAGTAAATCAGGACGTTATCATTTAAACCAAAAGAAATTTGAGTTTAAAACGGCTGTTACAGTAAATAATCCTACTCATACAATTCGCACAAATCATCTTGATTATTATACTAATTCAGGACACGCGTATGTTTTTGGCCCCTCAACCATAGCGTCCGCCAATAATACAATTTACACAACTAAGGGTTTTTATGATACAAAAAAGGATGAAGGAAAACTACAAAAGGGTTCTAAAATCAAGTATAGAGATCGGATAATAGAAGGAGAAGATTTGTATTACGATCGAAAAAATGATTTTGCACGCGCTCGTAATAATGTTAAGGTAACGGATACAATTAATAAAACAATAATAAAAGGACATTATGCAGAAGTATATAAGAAAAAAGATTCTATGTACATCACTAAAAAAGCATTAGTATCAGGACTTTTTGAGAAAGATTCAGTCTGGTTTCATGCAAAACGTATTGTAATTACAGGAAAAACAAAAAAAAGGATCATAAGAGGATATAATAATGCTCGTTTTTTTAAAAAAGATATGAGTGGTAAATGTGATTCTATTCATTTTAATGAAAAAAAAGGACTTACCCAAATGATTGGAAAACCAGTATTTTGGAATGAAAAAAGACAGCTTACAGGCGATTTAATACATATTATTTCAGATACAATTGCTAAAAAAGTAGATTCCTTAAAAGTATTTAATAATGCTTTTATCATTTCAAAAGATACCATTGGAGATGGATTTAATCAAGTAAAAGGAGTTAATTTATACGGTAAATTTATAAATAATAAATTAAAAGAAGTAGACCTGATTAAAAACACAGAAGTTATTTACTACATGCGTAATGATAAACAAGAACTAATCGGTATAAATAAAAATGTAAGTAGTAAAATAAATATGTTAATGGGAGAGGGAAATGCTATAGATAGCGTTACATTTTTTACCAAACCAGATGGGCAAATTTATCCAGAAGACGAACTTCCCGAAAATGATAGAAAACTAAAAGGTTTTCTTTGGCGAGAAAACGAACAAATTTTAAAACTAGAAGATATTTTTCCAAAAGAAGAAATAGAACTAGATACTAAAGCCAAAGCAGAAGTTAAGAAAAAAGAACAAGAACCCAATGTACCACTAAGTCCTACTAAAGAAACATTGGAATTTCATAAAACCAATAAAATTAAAACAAACAAAGAAAAAAATAAATCAAATTATAAAAAATAATCCAAAATTATTTTAATCCAAGATGATGTGTTAGATTTTTGATGAAGATAAAAAGATACAAAAAAAGATCAGAGATATAGTTTTTCTAGATTGACGATAAAAAAGAATATTTTTTTAGATTCAAAATTATTTTTATCAGTAATAAATTTCCAATACATAATCTGAGTTAAAAAACAAATTATTCTTTTTTATTTTTATTTTAGAATATTTAGATAATAATCCATGTTAAAAGATTTTTATAAATACCAAGCACAAACCTCTCCTCATCCACTAGGAATGGAAGTATCTCACGCCATAGGTTCTTATATATACGATACAAAAGGGAAGAAATATTTAGATTTTGTGGCTGGAGTTTCAGCTTGTACCCTAGGACATCAGCATCCACGCGTCAAACAAGCCATCATAGACCAAATGGATAAGTATGCTCATGTAATGGTTTATGGCGAATACGCACAAGATCCCGCAGTCCAATTTTGTACGTTACTAGCTCAAAATATGCCTACTCAGTTAAACAAAACCTATTTAGTAAATTCAGGTACCGAAGCAACAGAAGGGGCTTTAAAATTAGCTCGAAGAGTAACAGGACGTAGTCAATTAATTTCTTGTTATAATGCGTATCATGGAAATACTATGGGATCAATGAGTGTTATGGGATTTGAAGAACGAAAACAAGCCTTTCGTCCATTAATTCCAGATGTAGACTTCATTACGTTCAATAATGAGGAAGATTTACAAAAAATTACAACACGTACAGCAGGTATTATTTTAGAAACAATTCAAGGAGGAGCTGGATTCATTCAGCCTCAAAATGATTTTCTAAAAAAAGTACGCCAGCGTTGTGATGAGGTGGGAGCTTTAATGATTTTAGATGAAATTCAGCCTGGTTTCGGACGTACAGGAAAACTATTTGGTTTTATGAACTATGATGTTATTCCTGATATTGTTGTGATGGGTAAAGGAATGGGAGGAGGAATGCCAGTTGGTGCTTTTACGGCCAACGAAAAACACATGGATTTATTGAGTCAAAATCCAAAATTAGGGCATATAACCACTTTTGGAGGGCATCCTGTAATAGCAGCAGCTAGTTTAGCTACCTTAAAAGAATTAATTGAAACAGATTTAATGTTTCAATGTTTGGAAAAAGAACAATTATTTCGTAAATTGTTGATCCATCCACTAATAAAAGAGATTCGTGGTCAAGGACTAATGCTGGCTATTATGACAGATAGTCCAGAAATTACAAATCAAGTTATTTTTAAATGCCAAGAAAAAGGATTAATCCTTTTCTGGTTACTATTTGAAGGAAATGCTATACGTATAACACCACCTCTGACCTTATCAAATGAAGAAATAGAGGAAGGATGTGGCATTATTATTGATGCTATGAATGAAATAGAGGCTGATTAATAATCAAAAATTGAACGAAAACAATAATCAAAAACGTCTTTATTTTGTTCATTAAATTGTTCAAAAAAAATCGTTTTTTAACCCATTATAAACGCCAACTTTACTATTTTTAGTAAGGATAATAAAAACTTAGGAGTATGGATTTGAGTCACAATGAAGAAGATTATAGTTTATCCTTATCAAAATTTGAATCAATGTTAAAAACCAATAAGGTCTTATTTTTTGATTCAGAAGAATTTGAGGATATCATCCTCCATTATATGGATATTGGCAAACCTAGTCTAGCCAAAAAAGCTCTAAAATTAGGGCTAGAGCAACATCCCAAATCCTTTGGATTGAAGTTGGTTCAGGTAGAAATGCTGTTATTTGAAGACAAAATCGAACAAGCCGAAAAGCTGCTGAATGATTTATACGCTATAGAACCCACCAATGAAGAAATTTTTATACAAAAAGCAAACATTTGTTCTAAACGAGACGATCATAAACAAGCCGTTGAGTTTCTAAAAACAGCCTTACAATACACAGATGACTATGCTGATGTTCATAACCTTTTAGGGATGGAATATTTATTCATGGATGAACTAGAACTCGCCAAAACACATTTTATAGCTTGTTTAGAAGAAGAACCCGAAGAACAATCCGGACTCTATAACGTCATCTATTGTTTTGAATTTTTAGAACAATACCAAGAAGCCATTTCCTTTTTACAAAACTATATAGACACAAATCCTTATAGTGAAATTGCATGGCACCAACTAGGTAGATTAAACTTTACTATAAAACAGTACCAAGAAGCCTACATAGCATTTGATTATGCAACCCTTATTGACGATCAATTCATGGGAGCCTATATGGAAAAAGCCAAAGCACTTGAACGTTTAGAACGCTATGAAGAAGCCATCTGGAACTATCAAGAAACCATTCGATTAGAAGATCCAACCTCTTACGCCTTATTACGAATAGGCAAATGTTTTGAAAAAATGGGCAATGATTCAGAAGCTTTAAATTATTATAACAAAACAGTACATGAAGATCCTTTATTAGATAAAGGATGGATAGCCATAACGGATTTTTATATGCGCCAAGAAAACTTTCAAAAGGCTCTTTATTATGTAAACAAAGCCCTTGGTATAGATGCAGAAAACCCTTTATACTGGAAACGGTATGCCTCTATAAATAAAGAGTTAGCACTATTTGAAGAAGCAGAAGAAGGATATCGAAAAGCTATAGAATTAGGAGATACAGAATTAGAAACCATTCTATTTTGGGCGGATACACAATTATTTATTGGGGAATATGAAGCTTCTGTAGAAACCTTAATAAAAGCAAATGTCTTGTTTTTAGATCATTATCAAATAGAATACCGTTTAGCTGGGTTGTATTATTCTTTAGATAACCCTACCAAAGGATTATATCACTTAACAAATGCTTTACATCATAATTTTAAAATGAAGAGTATTCTACAGGAACTATTTCCTGCCGTATTTGATATGAAAGCTATTCAAAAAATTATAAATAAATTCAATGAGTTACAATAAATACATTATTTTATGAAAAAATTAGGATTACTAGGTAAAAATATTTCTTATTCTTTTTCTAAAAATTATTTTACAAATAAATTTCAAAATGAATCTTTAACCCTTATTTTTTCGTATGATAATTATGATATTCAAAAAATTGGTGAATTTAAAGAAATAATTATCAATGAGCCTAATTTAATAGGTTTAAATGTAACAATACCCTATAAGGAAAAAATCATACCTTATTTAGATGAACTTTCAGAAACAGCAAAAGATATTGAAGCGGTAAATACGATTAAAATTACTTCAGATAAAAAACTGATTGGGCATAATACTGATTTTTATGGTTTTCAAGAATCAATTACCCCTCTACTCTGTAATCATCATAAAAAAGCCTTACTATTAGGTACGGGAGGTGCTTCAAAAGCTATTGCTTACGCTTTAAAAAACTTAGGAATTGATTTCTTATTTGTTTCAAGACAACAATTTAATAATACGATCACTTATGATCAATTAAATGCTTCTACACTGGCAGAATATACTATAATAATTAATTGTACCCCATTAGGAACGTATCCTAATATTCAAGACTGCCCTACAATTCCCTATGAGTTCATAACTTCTAATCATCTCGTATACGACTTGATTTATAATCCGGAAAAAACTTCTTTTCTCACAAAAGCTGAGGAAAAAGGAGCTATCATTAAAAATGGTTATGAGATGTTAGTATTACAAGCAGAGAAAGCTTGGGAAATTTGGAATGCATAAAAAACAGATTATAAATACTATAAAAATTTGTTTATAAACTAGTAGTATATATCTTCTCAAACTCCTTATTATTTAGAATTAAAAAAGTACATTTGCCCTCCTTAAATATAAAATTATGAGCGCAACTTGGTACGAATGTAAAGTAAAATTTAGAAAAGTAGACGAAAATGGCATCCAAAAAGTCACAACAGAACCTTATTTAGTCGATGCTCTATCCTATACCGAAGCTGAATCTAGAATTACACAAGAAATGATGTCTTATCTGACTGAGGAGTTTAAAATAACGAATATTAAAGTGGCCAATTATGCTGAAATTCATCCATTTGAAAATACAGATAGATGGTTTCGTTCAAAAGTTTCTTTAATAGCCTATGATGAAGAAAGCGGAAAAGAAAGAAAAACTAATTTATACTTATTAGTACAAGCAAATGATGTACGTGAAGCTTATGATAATACACAAATAGCTATGAAAAATACAATGGGGGATTATACCATTCCTGCCATTTCAGAGTCTCCTATTCTGGATGTATTCCCTTATTTTAGTGGTGATGAAAATGATCTAGAAGCAGTAGAACGATTTAATAAACTCAAAGCTTCTAAACCTGATGTTGAAACACATTCAGAAATAATAGATCACATGGAATTTGATAATGAAATTATATCTGAATATCAAGAATAACCTTCTATTATAAAAAATATTGATTATTTCTTTTAATTTTATGTTTTTTTTTTCAAACAGGCTGATATAAAAATATAGAGTACAAAACTTGTGTCATTTAACTTCGTTAGAATCGCTTCGCTCTAATCGATCAAAGAACAAAGATAACCTAAGGACTTCATTCGAATAAGCGAAGCAAATGACATCGTATTTTGGACAAATCTTTTTGTATGCTGTAATACAAATAAGAATCGTGTATGTTTGGTGTTTTTTTTGATTAAACAAGCATCACATTATGCTTATTTTATTTTATAAATTCTACTTTTTGATCTTCTGCATTTACACTATCAAAAAAGCCTTGTGAACGCATCCATTCATCATTATATACTTTACTCATATAACGAGATCCGTGATCGGGTAATATAGCTACTACTACACTCTCTTCATTAAATTCAGCTTCTTCATCATACAACCTAATAGCTTCTAAAACGGCTCCTGAAGTATAACCTGCAAAAATTCCTTCTGTTTTGGCTAATTTCCGAGACATGTGAGCGCTTTCTTCATCTGTAACTTTAATAAAGCGGTCTATAATATCAAAATCGGTAGCGGTGGGAATCAGATTTTTTCCTAATCCTTCTATTTGGTAAGGATAAATTTCATCTGAATCAAACTCTTTGGTTTCATGGTATTTTTTTAGCACTGAACCGTAGGCATCGACTCCTAAAATTTTGATATTAGGATTTTGTTCTTTTAAAAATTTTGCTGTCCCTGATAATGTTCCTCCTGTTCCTGAACAAGCAATAATATGCGTTACCTGACCGCCTGTTTGTTCCCAAATTTCAGGACCTGTAGTTTTATAATGGGCTTCAACATTTAATTCATTAAAATATTGATTGATATAAATAGATCCTTTGGTTTCTTCATGCAAACGTTTTGCTACATTATAATAAGAACGTTCATCATCTGCAGAAACGTGGGCTGGACAAACATACACTTTTGCCCCCATACTCTTGAGCATATCTATTTTATCAGGTGAAGATTTTGAACTCACAGCCAAAACACAATTATACCCTTTGATAATACTCACCATGGCAAGACTAAAACCTGTATTACCAGAAGTTGTTTCTACTATTGTATCACCTGGTTTTAAAATCCCTCTGCGCTCAGCCTCTTCAATGATGTATAAAGCAATTCTATCTTTTGTAGAATGTCCTGGATTAAAAGCTTCTACTTTAGCATAAAAATTTCCTTTAAAGGAATCCGTTATCTTATTTAATTTAATTAAAGGCGTGTTTCCTATTAATTCTAAAATAGAGCTATAAGCCTTAATTTCTGTCTTCATACAGTTTATTAATTTTTTTCTGGATAATGAACTACAAAGCTATTAATTTTTTATCGTTTGATTCCTTCTAGTTGAAACAAAAACGAAAATTCTTTTGCTATTTCTTTTAAAGCTTCAAATCTACCAGAAGCTCCACCATGTCCTGTATCCATATTCGTGTCTAAAAATAATAAATTTTTGTCAGTTTTAGATGCTCTTAACTTAGCAACCCATTTAGCGGGTTCCCAATATTGAACTTGTGAATCATGTAAACCTGTTGTTACTAACATATTGGGATACTCTTTTGACTCTACATTATCGTAAGGTGAATAGGATTTCATATAGTCATAATATTCTTTATCCTTTGGATTACCCCATTCATCATATTCTCCTGTGGTTAATGGAATCGAATCGTCTAACATGGTTGTTACTACATCTACAAACGGTACGGCGGAAATAATTCCGTTATACAACTCAGGATTCATATTAATGACTGCTCCCATTAACAAACCGCCTGCTGAGCCTCCTTCGGCATATAAATGTTGAGCTGAAGTATATTTATTTTCGATTAAAAATTTAGAACAATCTATAAAATCGGTAAAAGTATTCTTCTTTTTTAGTAATTTCCCATCTTCATACCAAGGACGACCTAAATCTTCTCCTCCACGAATATGGGCAATTGCATAAATAAACCCACGGTCTAAAAGGCTCAAACGGGTGGTTGAAAAAGTACAATCCATAGAATAACCATACGAACCGTAAGCATATTGCAACAAAGGTCTTTGTGCATTAAGTTCAATTCCTTTTTTGTATACTAATGAAATAGGTACTTTTACACCATCACGAGCTGTTGCCCATACTCGTTTTTCTTCGTAATTCTCTTTATCAAACGTACCTCCTAAAACTTCTTGTTCTTTTTTGATTTCTTTTTCTTGTGTCCGCATATTGAAATCTATAATTGAAGAAGGTGTTTTTAGTGACTGATATCCATAACGAAGAATTTCTGTATCAAAATCAACATTAGTGGATGTGTAAGCTGTATAGGTTTGACTTTCAAAAGGAAGATAATACGCTTCTGCTCCGCTCCACGGTATGATTCGTAATTGGGTTAAACCATTCGAACGCTCTTCAACTACCAAATAATCTTTAAAAATTTCAATATCTTCTAATAAAACATCTTCACGGTGCGGTAAAACATCTACCCAATTTTCTTTAGAAGTAGTTGTTTCAGAAGTTTTCATTAGCTTAAAATTAGTGGCATTATCTTTATTCGTTAATATATAAAAGTTGTTGCCAAAATGTGAAATTGTGTATTCCAAACCACGGGTTCGTTTTTGGAAAATCAAGAAAGATTCATCTGGTGTATCAGCATTCAAATACTGATATTCAGTGGTCATGGTACTTTGAGAACCAATTACTAAATATTTTTTTGATTTTTCTTTGTAAATATATACACTGAAAGTTTCATCTTTTTCTTCAAAAACTAATACATCTTCCGAAACATTTGTTCCTATTTTATGTTTATACACTTTATTTGAACGAAGTGTTACAGGATCTTTAGTGGTGTAAAAGATCGTTTGATTATCATTGGCCCAAATTGACCCTCCTGTACAATTTTCTATTTTATCAGTAAGAATTTCACCCGTTTCTAAGTTTTTAATTTGAATCGTATATATACGACGACTTACCGTATCTGTACCAAAAGTAGCAAACTTGTTATTAGGACTTACACTTACTCCTCCTAACTGAAAGTAGGCAAAGTTTTTTGCCATTTCATTACAGTTAAACAAAATTTCTTCTGGCGCCTCTAAACTTTCTTTTTTACGAGAATAAATAGGATAATCTCCCCCCTTTTCAAAACGTGTAATATACCAATATCCATTATATAGATAAGGTACTGATGATTCATCTTCTTTTATACGCGCTTTCATTTCTTGAAATAATTTGTTTTGAAAATCCTTTGTGTGCGCAGTCATTTGCTCATAATATGCGTTTTCTGCATTCAAATAATCAATTACGTCTTGATTTTCTCGATCATTTAACCAATAATAATTATCTATACGCACATCATTATGTATTTCTAATTTTTGTGGTATAATCTTAGCCACAGGAGGTATAAGGATATCTGACATTTTATTATTTTTTGAATTGCAAATTTACACTTTCATAAATGAAATTAGTAAGTTTGCGGCTAAATTAAAACTAAAAAAATTATGTTTGGAGATATTATGGGCATGATGGGCAAATTAAAAGAAACCCAACAAAAAATTGAAGATACTAAAAAACGTCTAGATACTGTTTTAGTAGATCAAAAAAGTAATGATGGATTATTGCATGTAACCTTAAGTGCTAACCGTCAAATAAGAAGTATTACCATAGATGATAGTTTATTAAAAGACAAAGATCAATTAGAAGACTATCTGGTATTAATATTAAACAAAGCTATTGAAAAAGCAACAGCTGTAAACGAAGCTGAATTAGGTGCGGTTGCTAAAGATGGAATGCCTAACATCCCTGGGATGGATGGATTGTTTAAATAAATTTAAATATTAATAGATGCTTTTTAAAAACGATTCCTTTA
>NZ_PCMX01000068.1:0-8643 GCF_002530675.1 Flavobacterium columnare NBRC 100251 = ATCC 23463 | reverse complement strand
TAAAGGAATCGTTTTTAAAAGATGTGCTATTTGAAATAGTATTTTACCCTTTTATGTATTAGTCCCCTTTTTTATACAACAATAATAAAACTACACTAAATTGTAGACTAAACATTGATTTAAATTTATGTTTTCTACATTCACAAAAAAGAATTCTATACCTACAAGATATTATACCTCTTTTTAGAGGCTAGGGAAATGTTTTTTCTTTTAAACATAATTTAGATTGTATTAAGAAAAGACCTATTTATCAATAGTTAAGTTTCTAAATTTTGGCGAAGCTATTGTCATACTACCTACTACTATCAGTGTCATGATTCCTCCAAAAAGAACAGCATTTACGGTGCCCATAAGTTTTGAGGTAAACCCACTTTCAAAAGCGCCTAATTCATTAGAGGATCCTACAAATATAGAGTTAACTGAGGAAACTCTTCCACGCATGGTATCAGGTGTATAAAGTTGGAGTATAGTAGATCGAATTACTACTGAAATTCCATCAGTAATACCACTTAAAAACAAAGCCAGAACTGAAACCCAAAAATTTGTAGACAAACCAAACATAATAATACAAATACCAAAACCAAAAACAGCCCATAATAGTTTTTTACCCGCTTGATGATTAAGATCAAGATGTGTTGCCACTAACATTGTTATTAACCCACCTATAGCAGGTGCCGCTCTTAAAATACCAAAACCTTCAGAACCAACTTTTAAAATATCTGTTGCAAAAATGGGTAATAATGCTACTGCACCACCAAAAAGAACAGCAAACATATCTAGTGATATAGCGTTTAAGATGGTCTTATTATTAAATACAAAAAACAATCCTTCTTTTAGACTTTCATATACTGACTCTACCTTTTGGGTATTTAAAATAGGTTTAGGTGTAATTTGAAAAAGCGCAAATAATCCTACCAATACACATCCTAGTACAACACACATAGCCTCAAAAACCCCCATCCAACTTATTAGAAAACCCGCTAATGCAGGACCTATAGTAGCTGAAATTTGCCAAGTAGAACTACTCCAAGCGGCAGCATTTGATTTTTCTGAATGAGGTACTATTAAACCCAACAAACTAAACACCGACGGAAAAATAAAAGCTCGAGCTACACCTCCTAAAAAAACTAATATGTATATACTATAAAGGACTTCTTTAGCTGTAAAAAAAGAAGGGTAAAAAGGATTGAGTAGATTTGTTAAAACGAATGAAAGTACGAATAACGCAATATAACACCTTATCATCATTTTTCGCTTTTCATTTTTATCTACTATATGTCCAGCAAATAATGCTAAAGCAATAGCTGGAATTACTTCCATCAAACCTATTAGTCCTAATGACCATGGGTCTTGGGTAATCCTATATACTTCCCATTCTACAATTATGAATTGCATAGACCAAGCCAGTACAACTGCTAATCGCATGGCTAAAAACCATCTAAATTCTTTAATTCTTAATGATGAATAAGGATCTTTATGTTTTTTTTTTGACACTTTATTGTTATTTAATCGTTTTACTTTTTTTATTGAATTACAACTACTAGATGCTTTTATACTCAATAATACAAATAAAGACTTTAAATAGTATTCTTTTAAGATAAATTAAGAATACCGTTTTCAAGTAATCTATAATCGTATAATATTCTGATTTATTAAAACAAATTCCTTTGTTTTTCAGACAGATAAATACAAATACTAAAGCTAAAAACAAATAGATGTAATCCAAAACCCTACTATTAAAAAAGGGTATGCTAATTGAGGTGAAATTTAAAACTCTTTTAGTTGTCTATTGAATAACTTAAATTGAAGTTTAAAATATTCGATTTCTATTTTCATTACCTTATATCTCTTAATCTAAGTTGTAACGAAACGCTTCCATTCCATTCATTTTCTTCAATGGAATATACCGCATCAAATCTTCGTAAATTAGACGTTAGTATTTGTTTTTTTCCAATACCAAAACCTATCGCACTATAACTAGCACTCATATTCTGCTTCACAAAAAGACGAAGATGTTCGTCGTTTTGACCGACTGCTTTGCCATAACCTGTATCATGTATTGATTTCGATATAAAAACAGGGGTCATGTTTTCTGGTCCAAAAGGTTCAAATTGTTTTAAAATACGCATTAATTTAGGGGTAATATCTTCTAATTGGATTTCTGCATCTATACTGATTTCTGGTATCAATAAATCAGGATGAATAGATTCTTTTACTGTTTGTTCGAATGCTTTTTTAAAAGCAATATAATTTTCTTCTTTTAGTGTCATACCCGCAGCATACATGTGCCCTCCAAATTGTTCTAAATGTTCAGCACAGGCTTCTAGAGCATTATAAATATCAAAATCTTTTACTGAACGAGCGGATGCGGCCAATTTATCGCCACTTTTTGTAAAAACAATAGTTGGACGATAGTAATTTTCTACCAAACGAGAAGCTACTATTCCTATAACTCCTTTATGCCAGTTTTCTTGATAAACTACCGTAGAAAAACGATCTATTTCTTGATTTTGTATAATTTGTTCGAGAGCTTCTTCTGTTATTTGTTTGTCTAGATCTTTTCTATCTGAATTAAAAATTTCAATATCAGCGGCGCATTGAGACGCTTGTAACAAATCAAATTCTGTTAATAATGATACTGCATAATTCCCATGTTTTATCCTTCCTGCTGCATTTATTCGTGGTGCTATAATAAATACTACATCTGAAATAGTTAGCTCTTTTTTCTTTATATTTAAGATTAAAGCTTGTATACCTGGCCTAGGAGATGTATTAATTACTTCTAATCCAAATTTAGCTAAAACTCTGTTTTCTCCCGTTATAGGTACTATATCAGCTCCTATAGCCGTAGCTACTAAATCTAAATAGGGAACTAATTCTTGAATTGTTTGATTTCTTTTAGAGGCTAATGCTTGTATTAATTTAAATCCTACTCCACAGCCACATAATTCTTTATAAGGATAAAAACAATCTTCTCTTTTAGGATCTAAGATGGCTACCGCATCTGGTAAAACAGATCCTGGTCTGTGATGATCGCAAATAATAAAATCAATTCCTTTTTGAGAAGCATATTTTACATGGTCTATAGATTTAATACCACAGTCTAAAGCTATAATTAAAGTAAAATTATGATCCTCAGCAAAATCAATTCCTTTAAAAGAAACGCCATATCCTTCTGCATAACGATCAGGTATATAGGTAGCCACATTAGGATAAAAACTTTTTAGATAAGAGGAAACTAAGGATACAGCTGTTGTGCCATCTACATCATAATCACCAAAAACTAAAATATTTTCATTATATGAAATAGCCTTTTCAATTCGATCTACCGCTTTATCCATATCTTTCATAAGATAAGGATCATGCAAATCAGATAAAGATGGTCTAAAAAATTTTTTAGCCTCATCAAATGTATCTATCCCTCTTTGTATTAAAAGAGTTGCTACAATAGAATCTACTTGAAGTACATTTTGTAAAGCTTGTACTTTTTGATCATTTGGCTTCGATTTTAACGTCCAACGCATAAAACTATAGATTATTATGTTATACTGAACCCAGATTATGCGTTAGCCTTTGTGATGAAAATGAAAAAGGCGAAGAAGATAAAAATACACTGAAATTTTTTACCGCAACTGTAATTTTGCTACGTTGAGGACAAAGAATTAAGTACTTTTTTCGATTCAAAGCCATTTTTATCTGTAATAATTTTATAATGCGTAATCTGGGATAAAACTACACTGGCTCCCTTTTGTGTTTGAAACTAAATTATAATGAAAACGATTCCTTAAAATATACAAAAAAGAGCCCTCCTTTTTACTACTAAAATTTTACACTAGAAACTACTGCTACATTCTTTTTAGGTTTATATCAATCTAAGTGCTTCTTTTTCAAATACAATTCCATCCCACCCGAATGTAATAAAATTTCGGATGTTTTGATGATCTTCTGCCTCTGGGGTTGCTATTACATCCTGATAAAATTTACCAAAAAGTTTTAACGTTTGTTCCTTTGTTAATTCATGTAAAAGAGCAAAAGAAAATATTTTACAAGAACCATTATTTTCTCCCGCTTGATTTACCTGATTTCCATTTTTAAAAAGTGTAGGCGTAAATTCATAATTTGCATCAATATGTGCAATAACCTCTTCAAAGGTGATGTTTTCTTCTTTTGTTATTTTTTGAATGAAAAGATGCATTGTTTTATATTTTTTTGATTGAGTCAAAGATAAAAAAGCTATCCGAAAAAGTTACAATTTTACCATCTTAACCAGAAGAAAAAATCACATGATGCTGATAATGTAACTTCTCCTACCGTCGAAGTAACAGACTAAACATTGAGTTTTAACTTTTCAGACACCTTCGGAATTTAATTAATACATATATTAACAATCAGCCATATTTACGGCAACTGCCAAGCCTCCTTCTGAGGTTTCTTTATACTTATTATTCATATCCTTAGCCGTTTCCCACATGGTATTTACTACTTTATCCAATGGTACTTTTGCATTCTTAGGATCTGTTTCTAGTGCTAGTTCAGCTGCGTTAATAGCCTTAATAGCTCCCATTGTATTACGCTCTATACACGGAATTTGAACAAGACCTCCAATAGGATCACAAGTAAGTCCTAAATGATGTTCCATGGCAATTTCTGCTGCCATTAAAACTTGTTCTGGTGTTCCCCCCATTACTTCACATAAAGCACCTGCCGCCATGGCTGATGAAACCCCTATTTCGGCTTGACACCCTCCCATAGCCGCTGAGATGGTGGCTCCTTTTTTAAAAATAGAACCAATTTCACCTGCTACCATCAAAAATTGTTTGATTTGATCTTCATTAGCTTGATGATTTTCTATGACCATATAATACATTAACACGGCTGGTATTACCCCTGAACTCCCATTAGTAGGTGCCGTAACAACTCTGCCTAATGAGGCATTAACCTCATTAACTGCTAGTGCAAAACAAGATACCCACTTAAGTATTTGTCTAAATTTCACTTCGGTTTTACGTATTGTTTCTAACCACTCTTGTGGCGAATTATAATGCGCTAGACCGATTAAATTTTGATGTATATCAAATGCTCTCCTTCTTACATTCAATCCACCTGGTAAGATTCCTTCTGTATGACAGCCTATATACATACATTCTAGCATGGTGTTCCATACTCTTACTAGTTCATGATGAATTTGATCTTCTGTACGAATTGATTTTTCATTATCATAAACTATTTCTGATATTTTTCGATTTTGTTGCTGGCAGTAATTTAATAATTCGGTTGCGTAATTTATAGGATATGGAAATGCCTTTTTTACTTCTTCTTTTTCTTTAGCAGATACTCTTTCTTCTTTTACAACAAATCCTCCTCCTATTGAATAAAATGTTGATTCATATTTTTCATTCTCATAAAATGCAGTAAACGTTAATCCATTGGCATGAAAAGGCAAAAAGTTTTTATTAAATACAATATCTATTTTGGGATTGAATTTTATAACAAATTCATTGGCTAATTTTAATTCGTTAGAGTCATTAATATGATAAATTATTCCGTCAATATCTTGCACTGGAATATACTCTGGATCTTGCCCACTAAGACCTAACATTACGGCTAAATCCGTTGCATGACCTACCCCTGTCAATGAAAGAGATCCGTATAAGTCAACCTGTACTTTATTTGTTTTATTTAGAATGTTTGCTTCTTTAATTTCATTTAAAAATTGTTCAGCCGCGCGCCAAGGACCTAGAGTATGTGAACTTGAAGGTCCTACTCCTATTTTTAACATATCAAATACTGAAATACACTCTTCCATAATTTTTTATTTTAGCGTACAAAGATAAGGTTCCTATTGCTTACAAAAAAGCGTTAATTTTTTAAAAAATATAAATAGAGATATCATTTTATCAATTACTTTTGCCCTAAAAAAACACAGCAATGATCAAACATATTAGAATTCAAGAATACAAAGCTTTAATTTACAGAATATTACTAGTATATGCTTTTTACTCCTTAGTTCGAATTCTTTTTACTCTTTTTAATCTAAAATTTTTAAAAATAGATTCATTAGGTCAATTTTTTAAATTAGCATTTCATGGATTAACTTTTGACACTACTGCTATATTATATGTAAATTCTCTTTTCATACTACTTTCTATATTTCCTTTATGGATTAATACACGCAAAGGTTATCAAACAGTACTGTTATATGTATACTTCATTACTAATCTAATAGCCTACGCAACTAATTTTATTGACTTTATTTACTATAAATATATTTATTCAAGAACCACTATTGCTATTTTAGATATAGCTAAACATGAATCTAATAAAGGAAATATGTTTTTTAGATTTATTATAAGTTATTGGTATGTTTATCTACTCTTTTTTATAACGGCTTTTGTCTGGATTAAATTATACAAGTTAGTTAGAGTTGAAGAAGAAAAGGTTCTACATAATTGGAAATATTTTTTAACTTCAAAAATTGGAGTTATTATTATTTTAGTTTTATCAATAGGTGGAATACGAGGTGATTTTAAAAAAAGTACTCGTCCTATTAACCTCATAGATGCCAATCAATATGTTACAAAACCACAACATGCAGATATAGTTTTAAATACCCCTTTTGCATTAATTCGAACATTCCGCACAACAACATTTCAAAAAGTTAATTATACAATCAACGATTCTGTTTTAAAAAATCAAATACAACCCATTAAACAATACCATAACTACCCTCCCACAAAACCTAATATTGTTGTATTTATAACAGAAAGTTTTGGACGAGAATATTGGGGATGTATGAATAAAAATACAACCATCCCTGGTTTTAAAAGCTATACTCCTTTTTTAGATGAATTAGCTAAAGAAAGTTTAATCTTTACGGATGCTTACGCCAATGGAAGCAAATCTATTCATGGAATGTCTTCAGTCATTGCTGGTATCCCATCCTTTAGAGATGCCTTTACCTCTTCTCCTTACCCTAATCAAAAAATTCAATCTCTGGTTTCTTGTTTAAAAGAACTCGGTTACGATACTTCTTTTTTTCATGGAGCTCCTAATGGATCTATGGGATTCATGGGATTTGGAAATATTTTAGGTTTTGATCATTATTATGGAAAAACAGAATTTAATGACGATACGCAACATGATGGTGTATGGGGAATTTGGGACGAACCTTTTATGCAATTCATGAAAAAAACATTAGATCAAAAGAAAACACCTTTTTTTAGCACAATTTTTACAGTTTCATCTCACGAACCTTATATAGTACCTAAAAAATACGAAGGTAAATTCCCTAAAGGAACAAGCCCAATGCATCAATGTGTAGGATATACAGATTATGCTTTTAAACGTTTTTTTGAAGAAGCTAAAAAACAACCTTGGTTTAAAAACACTATATTTATTATAACCGCAGATCATACCAACCTGACCGCATATCCCGAATACGACAAAATTGTAAACAGACAAGCTGTACCCATACTTATCTACAAACCCGACGGAAGTCTAAAAGCTGAAAACAATGATTTTGCACAACAAATAGATATTTACCCTACTCTATTAGATATGATTGGGTATCCAAAACCCTTTAGAAGCTGGGGAAGAAGTTTAGTAAGTAAAACAAACATACCCCCTTTTACAATAAATTTTAACGGTAATAGCTACCAATTACAAAGAGGGAACTATATTTGTACTTTTGATGGCAATAAAGACATTCATTTTTACGATAAAAATGACAAAGCATTAGAAAAAGAACTTAATCTAAAACCTAACCAAGAAATGCTGGAAACAGCAGAAATTTGTAAAGCGTTAATTAAAGATTATTTTGATAGAATTATAGATAGAAAATTAGCTCAATAATGAAAAAGAAAATAATATTATTCATAGCAATATTAGGAAGTATCATAGGTGGTAAATACGTATATGATATGCACCTAAATCACAACTTTGAAACCATTACAGAAGGAAAAGTATACAAAAGCGGGGTTATACCACCAGATGAAATAGAAGATTATGTAAAAAAGTACAAAATAAAATCAATTGTAGACTTACGCTTTCCTGGAACTGCTGATTTAGAAAACAACCCAGAAGTACCTTCTGAATTAACCGCTGAAAAACAAGCTATTGCAAAAATACCAGGTCTTAATTATTTTAACAATGGTTCTGACCAAGTACCTACAGAACAAAATTTACAAACATTTTATAAAATTATGGATAATCCTAAAAATTATCCTGTTTTAATTCATTGTTATCATGGGGTAGGCAGAGCCGAATTATATTCAGCTCTTTATAGAATAGAATACGAAAATTGGGATAAAGACAAAGCACGTACTTCTACTAGAATGTTGACCAAATATTCTTCTTTTGATTTAGGAAAACCAAAAGGTGATTTCCTTCACAATTATAAAAACCGAAACGAAACAAAATAGTTTTCATTATAAATTTTATTTAAACTCGAGTTCTATAACTCGGGTTTTTTTATAATTCTAAAATCGATCTTGACTAAACTTATGTTACACATTTAAAATTTATTACAGGTAAAAATGACTTTAAATCTAAAAAATACTCATTTTTTTACCCTCAATAGAAAACATCTACAAAGGAAAATTTTGGTACTTTTTTACCTTTTATCTTCTTTGTTCTTTTAATCTT
>NZ_PCMX01000067.1 GCF_002530675.1 Flavobacterium columnare NBRC 100251 = ATCC 23463 | reverse complement strand
CGTTTTGTTCGTGGAAAAACAGCTAATATATTTCGTTTAAAATGAACCACACAGAGTTGATGTTTGGCATTAGGGAAGACTTTTGCACTAGCGTTTTCAATAGATGTTAAGCCGTCAGAGACCACTAATCCAATACTTTTTACACCTCTTGTTTTTAAGCTCTCCAACTCTTGTTGCCACAATAAAGCTCCTTCTGTGGGATGATTTACAATTGTTAAAACCTCCCTTGTTCCTTCTTCTTTAATGCCTAAAATTGTGAAATAGCCTTCTTTCTTAACCGAATCATCTCGCCTTGTATAAACAAAAGTAGCATCAATATAAAGTACTAAATAATGTTCTTCTAAGTCTCTTTTAAGCCATAATTCAATTTCTTTTTTACTCTCATCAAGTAACTTATCTGCTGCTTGCTGTAATCTTTACCGTAAAGTTCTTCATAAACGTCGCTTACTTGCTCTGTTGTTAAACCTTTTCTATAAAGACTAAAAATGAGTTTTCGATGCTCTTCATCCTCATTTCTTAGAACTCCAAGCAATGCTGGATAAAAGGTACCTCTTCGTGTTCTTGGTACCTTTAAAACCATTTCTTTGCCAAAACCATTAGTAGTTCTAGTTCTAAATCCATTTGCATAATCCGTGGGATTTTCTAGCGGATGCAATACCCGTTCTGACTTCATAAAGGTCTCTAAGGTCATTTGCATTAATAAATTCGTTCCATTTTCTGAATTTGCAACTTCCAATAATAATTCCGAAATTTGAGCGTGTGTAAAGTCCATAATTGTAAATTTTAATGGTTCATAATTTTAAAATTACAAAAAATTCTTTACACACTTTTTTTGTACAGTATCCGTGTTTTTAGGCAGATTCAGAAGTAAGCCGAATACAATTAAAAAAACATAAAAAAATCCAATTTTGAAAAATTTTAAAATTGGATTCTTTATTACCAGTGGTATTTTGAACTAATATCACTAAAAATAGATTTAAACCCAAATTATGAATGAGTCTATTGTACCTAATATTAACAATAATGAGCTCGATACAATATCGAGCTCATTATTGTTAATATTAGGTAGAAGTCTTATTATTTTACCTTATGACAAATAGATCTCTAAATTTTTCCCAGAACGTTTTCTGCCTTACTTCTTGACCGTATCCGTATCCGTATCCGTATCCGTATCCGTATCCATTTATTACATCGGTATCATTCAATACCATAGACATATTTGGTAATTTCCCTTCTCTGTAAATAGAACTTGGTATTTTCAATAATTCTTTTTCTAAATATTTAGCTCTAACTACATAAATAAAGGCATCAGCATTTTTAGCAATAAGTAAGGTATCTGTCACTAAACTTACAGGAGCTGTATCAACTACTATGTAATCATATTTTTCTTTTAAATAATCAAACATTTTCTCTAATTTTTGACTCATTAATAGTTCCGCAGGATTAGGAGGAATAACACCTGCTGGAAGAACATCAAAAGAATCATAATTAGGCAATTTAACTATATAATCTTCTATTTTTGTATCAATAGTTGTAAGATAATTAGTAACCCCTCTATTAGGTAATTGTAAATAATCGTCTAAACGAGGATTTCTAATATCCAATCCTATTAACAAAACCTTTTTACCTGTTAGTGCTATAGTACCCGCAAGATTTACTGTAACAAAAGTTTTTCCTTCGGCAGGTAAAGTAGAAGTTAAAAAAATCGTTTTAGCCCCAGTTTCTACTTTTGAATTTAAAATAAATTCAAGATTAGTTCGTACAATACGCATTGCTTCGGCCGCACTTGAACGACTTTCTAATTGAATAATTTCTTCGTGCGAATCGGAATGAGGTACATCTCCAAGGAATGGTATTCCTAACTTATCTAAATCTGCTTTTGTCTCAACCTTTGTATTTAATAAATCTCTTAAATAAATAATTAAACTAGGTATTAATAAACCTATTAAAATTGCCATGAAATAAATAATCAAAGGCTTGGGAGAAATAGCTTCTTCAGAAGCATAAGCTTTATCTATTATTTTAGAATTAGGGGCTGTAGCAGCCAGTGTAATTGCTGTTTCTTCTCTTTTTTTGAATAAATACAGGTATAATTCTTCCTTTATTTGTTGCTGGCGAAATATACCTCTATATTCTCTTTCTAGCTTAGGAACTTTATTTAATTTTGAATTTAATAAATTACGTTCCCCTAATAAATCGTTGTTTTTTAGCTCTAAAGCTGATTTTTGTTTCGATAAACTTTGAGCTATAGACCCTTTTAAAGTTAAAATACGATCATTTAATTTCTCTATATTCGGATTATCCGATGTTGCACTTTTTAATAATCTATTGCGTTCAATCACTAACATATTAAACTCATTGATTAACCCAGCTGCTGATGCGTTATCAGAAGGAATTAAATTTATAGGCAAAACATCTGTCTTATCACTCTTCAATTGAGCAATCATCATATTGATAACAGACAACTGAGTTCCAACAGAAACTTTCTCTGTATTAAACATAGATGCTGTTTTTAAATCCAATTCTACCTCAGCAGAAATATCGGTAAGCTCGTTATTCTTTTTATATCTTTCTATATTTTGCTCAACTCCTTGTAATTCTTCTGTAACGATAGCTAGACGATCATTAATAAATTTTGCAGTCTTCTCTGATATTAAATTCTTATCAAGAATAGCATCTTGGTTATAGTTTACTACTAGCTTATCTAAGAAATCAATGGCTCTTTGAGGTACTGGATCTGTAAAAGTAATTTCCACTACATTTGTTTTTTTATTGAGTGGTTGAACAGAAATCATTTTTTGAACGCTACTAATTTCTTTATCCAGATCTTTTATAGTTACCTGATACGTTCCTTCTTGATTATATTTTAGCTTTCCATCATCCTTATAAACAGGTGTTCTCTCTACAATAAAATTACCCAATCTTGCAGTTTTTATAATCTGATTGTAACGATATTCTCCTATTAAATCTTTATTTTGGCTATACAATAGAAATTTTTTAACGCCTTTTAATTCTACTAGAAGAGTTGTGTCTAAATCTATCTTTTCTTTATTTTCAAAGAAGAATTTTATGGGACTCTTTCCATAAACATTCGTAGTCTTAATCCTCCCAACAGCATAATAATTTATATTAAATCCGCCTGACAACAAGGTTTTTCTTATAATGTTTCTAGATTTTAAGATTTCAATTTCATCATCAATCTTATTTTTAGTTCCTCCAAAACCACTAATATCTTCTAAAGCAGAAAGCTCAGATGCCAAACCTCCTGATTCTTTATCTTTTATTAATACCGTAGTAGATGCTTTATATATAGATGTTGCATAACGTAAATAAACTTTTGTTAGACATAGTAACAGCATGATTAAGACAACAAACCAATACCAATTTATCAAAAATTTATTTAGTATCTGTTTTATATTTATTTCACTAATATTTTCTTCTTGGGGCATGAAATTATTTTGCATTTTATCATTATTTTTTAAACAATAGTACTAGTGATATAAGAACAGAACTCAACGAAATCCAAACGGGTATATTTTGGTTAAATGTAGAGGCATTAGCTCTTGCTCTATTAGGTTCTATATAAATTAGATCGTTCTGCTTCAAATAATAATACGGTGAGTTCATAAAATCAGACTTCGTTAAATCAATTCTATGATATGTTTTCTTCCCTTCATTTTCTCTTATTAATAAAAGATTTTCTCTTTTTCCATAGATGGTCAAATCACCCGCTAAACTTAAAGCTTCGGGCAGTGTAATACGTTCACTAATTACATTAAAACTACCTGGTTTTACAACCTCTCCTATAACACTTACTTTAAAATTCATTATACGAATATTAACAATAGGATTTTTTATATACATTTTTAATTTATTCTTTAATAAATTAATTGCTTCTTCTTTTTTTAATCCTCCAAAAGTTAAAGTTCCTATAACGGGAAATTCTATTTGGTTTTTTTGATCTACCAAATACAATTGTTGCTGTCTCTGACCGGGTGCTCCTTGATTATTAACATTGGGTGCCGTGGTACTTTCTAAATTGAACGGAGCTGCTGCCTCAGGATCTGGAGCAGAAACTGTAATTAGTAACAAATCATCGGGTTGTATTTTAGGTTCAAAAAACACTACACTTTCAAAATTCGAATTATTAGATAAATCCGAATAATACGCTATCTTTTTTTGTTGCGAACATCCTAATACAAAAAAAGAAATTATTCCAAAAATAATTAAATAAATTTTACCTCTCATATATCAATTTTTATCTAAAATTTCATAATCCGAATTTAAACTTTTAAATTCTGGCACGATCATTTTCATATATCCTACTATATCATTATTAGAATAGTTAAATGTAGTATCAATCAATAATTGAATATTTTCTTTCACACATTTATAATCTTCTATCATATCCTGAGCGACTAATATTTTTTCATGATGAGTAGGCAAGGTTTTTGAATCGTCTTTCAATAATTCTTCGTGCAATTTTTCACCAGGTCTTAGCCCTATTTCTTTTATTTTAATATCTACGTTAGGTATTAAACCTGCTAATCGTATCATTTTTTCTGCCAAACTATAAATTTTAACAGGTTTTCCCATATCAAAGATATAGATTTCTCCTCCATTCCCCATAGTTCCTGCCTCCAAGACAAGTTGACAAGCTTCAGGAATAGTCATAAAATATCGAATTATGTCTTTATGGGTAATAGTTACTGGACCTCCCTCTGAAATTTGTTTTGTAAACAAAGGAACCACAGAACCATTAGATCCTAAAACATTTCCAAAACGAGTTGTAATGAATTTTGTTGTTTTGATATTCTTTTTTAATAATTCAAAATGTAATGATTGAACATACTTTTCTGCAATTCGTTTACTTGCCCCCATTACATTGCTCGGATTTACAGCTTTATCTGTTGAAACCATTACAAAACGATCTACTTGATATTGAACTGCTAGATCAGCCAAATTACTAGTTCCCATTACATTAACAAATATTGCTTGGGATGGATTTTCCTCCATCAAAGGCACATGCTTATATGCTGCTGCATGGTATACAATTTTAGGCAAGTATTTTTTAAACAATATTTCCAAACGCTGTTTATCTCTTATATCAGCGACCTTAGCAATAATATTAATAGAAGATGTATCATATTTATCTAACTCAATTAATAGGTTATGCAAAGGACTTTCTGCTTGATCTATTAATAACAATACATCGGGTTTAAAATCTATTACTTGTCTAACTATTTCGCTTCCTATAGAACCTGCCGCACCTGTAATTAAAACCGTTTTATTGGTATGTGTACTAGAAATCGCTTTATTATTTAAAACTATTGGCTTCCTATCTAATAAATCTTCTATCTCAAAACTCTTAATTTTTTTTGAAATTTCTTTTTGATTCTCCCAATCTGTAACAAGAGGCACTGTAAAAACTTTAATCCCTAATTCTAAACATTCATCTACGAGTTGGATTTGATCTTCTCTTGTTAAACTCTTATCAGCAATAACTAAACCTGACACATTATTTTGTTCAAATAAATTCGAAAGATTTTCTCTAACACAAAATATAGGCAGCCCCAATGCTCTTTTAGAATCATTAGATTGATACTTGTCTATAAAACCTTTTATATGAAATCGTTTCGGTATTTCTGACAATAGAGCATTTGCCACGGCTATAGCATTCGCATCTGAGCCATAGATAAGTAGTATTTCTTGTTTCCCTACTAAAATATTAGAAAAATATATTTCAAATACTTTTTTGACAAAAACTCTATAAAAAAAAAGTAAACAAAAAACTATAAAAGAGTTTACTAACAAGGCAGTCGTAAAATATAAATCTACGGAAAAAAAAGTTTTACTAAAAGCATCTATTATTACTAATGATGAAAAAGCAAAAAATTGTGCAAAAAAAATTTTAACAGCATCTACTATAGAAGAATGCCTAATTATACCTGAATACGTTTTGAATATCCAAAAGAAGAAAATATTAACGAAAAAATATAAGGGAATTTTAATTCCTTCGTATTGCGTTGTTATAAATTTAAGATTAATTCCTTTAAATAAATAATAGGTTAATGCCGTAGCAAAACTAATTACTAGAATATCTAAAAAAAGAACAGACCATCTAGGCAAATAACCTACATTATTTAAGTCAATTTTAGACAGAATTTTATTATTAATTTTTTTATTTAAGTACTCTCTCACTTCTTAAAGAACATTATTTTTAATTTAGTTTTTTCAGGCTACAAATTACCGAAAAAATAATTGAAGTTCCGAGAGAATTCTCTCTTTTTCACTTTCTGTCAAATTAGAACCTGAAGGCAAACATAAACCTCTTTCAAATAAATCCTCTGATATTCTCGCTCCGTAATAAGGATATGATTTAAATATTGGCTGAAGGTGCATAGGCTTCCAGAGTGGTCTTGTTTCAATATTTGCTTTTTCAAAAGCTAAACGGAGTGCTTCTCTTTGTTCATAAGACTCTAATAGGACCGCACTTAACCAGTGATTTGAATAAAAATTGTCCGTTGGCTCACTTAAAACAATTACATTTGGAATATTTACAAAGAATGCCTTATAGAACTGATTCATCTCTCTTCTCAACTCAACATGTTTGTTTAAGACTTCCATTTGCCCACGTCCTATACCCGCACAAACATTACTCATTCTATAATTATAACCTATATGACTATGCTGATAATGAGGTGCATCATCACGAGCCTGAGTCGAAAGAAATACTGCTTTTTGCTTAATACTTATATCATCTGTCACCAACGCTCCCCCTCCAGAAGTTGTAATAATTTTATTACCGTTAAAAGACAGTATACTAATATCTCCTAATGTTCCACATTTTTGTTTTCTATAGGAACTCCCTAATGCTTCTGCACTATCTTCTACAACAGGAATTTGATATTTTTGAGAAATTGCTTTTATTTGATCGTGCTTGTACGGCATTCCATATAAGTGAACCGCTATTATTGCTTTTGGCTTTTTCCCTTTAGAAATTCTATCTTTTATAGCTTCTTCTAAAGCAATTGGACACATGTTCCAAGTTTCAGATTCACTATCTACAAAAATAGGAATTGCTCCTTGATATACAATAGGGTTTGCTGAAGCCGAAAATGTCATACTCTGACAAATTACTTCATCACCTGCTTTAATATCTAAAAGAATTAAAGCTAAATGTAAAGCGGCTGTTCCTGAACTTAAGGCAGCAACAAATACTTTTTCTTCAAAATAACTCTCTAAATCTGATTCAAAATCAGAAACGTTATCACCTTTAAAATTAATCCAATTACTCGAATTAAAAACATATTTATCTTCGTGTCCACTAAGGTGAGATGTAGAAAGAAATATATCGTATTTTTTCAAAACATAAGTTTTATTTATTACCTTCAAATTCTACAGTTGGTCTATCTGACTGTTCACTTTTTTTTCCCTGTCTAAATAATATAATAAAAGTTCTAAATATAATATTTAAATCCAAAAAAAAAGATATATTTTTCACATAAAAGACATCGTATTCAAATCTTTTTAACCACGGTAGCTGATTCCTCCCTTTAACTTGTGAAAGTCCCGTGATACCAGGTTTAACTTCATTTCTTCTTTTTTGAAATTCGTTATAAAGCTGCATATAATGAGGCAACATCGGTCTTGGACCAACTAAACTCATATCTCCTTTGAGAACATTTATCAATTGAGGCAGCTCATCAATTGACGTTTTTCTAAGAAATTCCCCAAAACGATTCATCCTAACTTTGTCTGGAAGCAAAAATCCATTTTGATCTTTCTCATCAGACATACTTTTAAATTTATAAATATCAAATTCGACTCCATTCATTCCTAATCTTTTTTGAATGAAAAACGGTTTTTTTTTAAACAAAATATATAAAACAATACACAATAAAATTCCAAAAGGCAAAACAAACAACAACAGTATAATTGCTCCTATAATATCTAATAATCGTTTAAAAAAAAATCGGTACACCTAAAAAATTTTATTTAATTCTATCTCCTTGCCCTTTACCTCCAACAGTAGCCAAAATATAACGAAAATAATCTTTTACACTTAATTCTTTTAACATTTCAGCATCTACCTCCGCTAATTTTTTTGGGGTTGACATATCAATTTCGTTAATTTGAGCAAGACCCGTTATACCAGGCAAGAAATTATACACTCCTAACCTTTCTCTTTCTTCAATCAACTCGGTCTGATTAAACAAATTAGGTCTTGGCCCCACCAAACTCATATCTCCCTTCAATACATTTAGTAATTGAGGTAATTCGTCCAACTTTGATTTTCGTAAAAAGGCACCAAATTTTGTCACATCACTTTGATTAGCCAAATGAGATGCAACTGATTTTGCATTTACATTCATTGTCCTAAACTTCAATAAATTAAAAGGTTTTTTGTTTTTACCCACTCGTTGTTGGATAAATACAGGTTTACCTGTATCAAACAACCCTATAACATACAATATTACCCCAAAAGGCCATAAAAAAAGTATGCCTAGTAATGAAAATATAAAATCAAAAAAGCGTGTCATAGTATTTATTTTTTAAAACTTTGTATTGTTTTTCTTAAACCTTCTTCTGCTGTAAACGGTAGTTTTTCTATGTTTAGAGCTTGTTTTATTTTTTTGTTTGAGACCCTATAATTTTCTGTCATTTTTTGTAAACGTTCAGAATTCAGAGGCAACCTTAAATAATCACCTAATTTAGCTATGTATTTAATGGTTCTTTTTGATACATTCCAGATTCTACTTTTACCTCCTTGGATATCCGCTATAATTTCAATCAAACGATTTGTTGATACAAACTCATCATCTGCTAAATTGTATACTCCTGATTTAATCGTATCATCATTCAATATCTTTTCAATGATATAATTCAAATTATCTATAGACAAAAAAGAACGTTCGTTATTAAATAAACCTAATGGATAGGGTATTCCTCTATTTACAACTTCAGATAATAAATTCAAGTTTCCCTTGTTACCCGGCCCGTGAATCATACAAGGTCTTAACACAAACAATCTTTTACCCTTAGGAAGTTCTTTTGATAATAGATACTCCTCAGCTTTTAGTTTAGATTGCCCATATGGGGTTTGGGGGGCAGATACATGATATTCATTTAAAACACCTTCTACAATATCAGCAGTAGCCTTAACACTACTAAAATAAATAAAATCCCGAATGTCACTTTTTAGAAATTCATCAAATAACTGAATAGTTAAATCTGTATTTACATTGAAATACTCGGTGGCTTCCCTAGTATTTTTGGTATCGTGAGCTTTACCTGCTAAATGTACAATGGCATTAGCTGTTTTATGAATAATTTGATCCCAATTTGACTTTCTTAAAGACAATGTTTGAATTTCAAAATTATTTTTCTGAAGATATCCGAAAAGATTCTGACCAACAAATCCACCAGCTCCTGTCATTATAATTTTCATAATATATTTTCTTTAAAAATGGATATACTTTCAGAGATAAAATTTTTCCTATCTAATTTTTCTCTAAAATTCAAAGCATTTTTGGAAAAAATATCTAATTTATCATGATTTAACTGTAAATCCAAAATTACCTTTGCCAAATCGATATGACTACAGATTTCATTCAACAAAACACCATTAAAATTATTTTTTATTACATCATTACATCCTCTTGAATCTAATGTAATGACTGGAACCCCCATCGCGGTAGCCTCCATGATACAAACCGGCATACCTTCTTTACTACTTGGAAATACAAATAAATCCGCGATAGCTAAATATTTTTCGACTTCTGAAGTAAAACCAATATTTATTATATTTTCAGTGCTTTGCAAATAAGCCTCTTCTTTAGGAGTAAGTCCTGTAACATGCGCATCGTCTTTACCTCCTACCAAAACCAATTTAATTGTATCCTCTCCCAATTCCTCTTCAATATATTTCATCGCCTTAACAACCAAATCAAAACCTTTGAAATAAACAAATCTACCTGTATACATTATAAGAAAAGACGAATTGGGAATATTCAAATCTGCTTTAATTTGGGCGATATTATCTAATGAAAATTTTTGCTTATCAAATTTATCCAAATCACATCCAACCCCAAAAGATTTATACTTAAAAGTCTTCTCAGGGTAATATTTTTTTACGAGCTGATAATCGAAATCATTAATTA
Source organism: Flavobacterium columnare NBRC 100251 = ATCC 23463 (assembly GCF_002530675.1). Classification (GTDB taxonomy): domain Bacteria; phylum Bacteroidota; class Bacteroidia; order Flavobacteriales; family Flavobacteriaceae; genus Flavobacterium; species Flavobacterium columnare. Next base: position 19,335 of record NZ_PCMX01000067.1, on the reverse strand, counting down.
ATCCTATTTGGTCTAATCTATTAAAACAAAAAAACTCAACTCTTTTAAATATTAATCTTTTTAATGTATTTTTAATTACAGGAAAACCCAAACCATGAAAAACTCCTATTGTTTTAAATTTAATTCTACCTGTTAAAAGAGAAACAAAAATACCAGAAGTAAAATGTAAGTTGACTAAATCAGGCTTTATTATATTCAATATTTCTTTTATCTCACAGGAAGTTTTTATCTTCGAAATAATACTGAAATTCCTTGAAAAATTTACAAAATGAAATCTAATCCCTAATTCTTCATAAGGAAATCTATCTTCATAATTAATCACTTTTTTACGGTCACAGATTACAAATACTTCGTTATTGTTTAAGACAAAATCTCTAGCAACTTCTCCTAAAAAATTATTAAAGCTACCATAATCAGTGATTACTAAGGCTATTTTCATTTTAATTGATATAAAACATTATGGTTCTAAAACTTTTTTTGCAATAAACTAACGATAATTCTCTTCATATATTTGACGATAGAAAAAGAAACGCATAATAATAATAATGTAAAATTAATTTTGCCTTTTTCAAAAAGATCTATATAATTGGAGAGTTCCCCTTTTTCCATTTGGAACAAGTTGGCAGACAAGCCATATTGTCCGTAATCTGATTTATGATCCTGATTTGCAGCTAAAACTTCATTTATATATAGACATTTATTATCAAACGCAATAGACAACCAAAGCTTATAATCTTCCGAAAATCGTTGATTTTCATCAAAACTTACTTCGCGCAAAGCTTCTTTTTTAATCATCACAGCTGGTGTAGAAAAATAGTTCTTAAACAATAACTTTTTAAAGGATATTATTTTAAGTACCATCGGATCAGCTAATTTTTTATGTCCAAAAGCTGTTGCGCACAAGATCAAATCTGAGTCATCTGCAAAATATCGGTATTGTATTTCTAGTTTATCTTTAAACCAATAGTCATCTGCATCTAAAAAAGCAATAAATCTCCCTTTAGCATTCTTTATCCCTTTATTTCTAGCACCCGAAGGCCCCGTGTTAGCTTGCTGAATTAATTTAATTTTTTTTTTTACATGGTCAGGCAAAGTATTAATCAAATTATTTACTTCAACAATTGTTCTATCTATAGATCCATCGTCAACAACAATAAGTTCCCAATTCTGATAAGATTGTTCAATCACAGATAAGAGAGCTTTCCTAATAGTTCTTTGGGAATTATATGTTGGTATTACTATTGAAATCATATAATTTTATTTTCATAATAAAATTTATAGGGTAAAAAAGGAGTATCATTTTGTCCTTCTTCATCCATAAAATTTTTAATTTTCAATCCAAAACCTAATAAGCCAACAATAAAGAGTATCGTGATAAAATTTTTATGCTTTTCAAAATTTTCAAAAGCAAAATAAAGAAACAAACAAAATAAGAAAAGATTTAAAAATCGTAACCCTGCATAAGTTATTGTGGACAAATAAACTGACAATATAACACATACAAGTAAAACAACTAGCCTTTTTTTATTATTTTTCAAGTAAAAATAAGCATAACAAAATAAGATCAAAAAAACGATTAAAGGACCCATCCCTGAAAATTCACTTGGAGAAACTATCTCACTGTAATTATCTCTTTTGTCCAAGAAATAAGTCAAATCAAATTTTAAATTGATAAAAAAAACTAAAACAGAAAGACCTAACAAAACAAACTGTTTCATTGTAAATTTAAATTTAAAAGCAAAGAAAATTAAAATTATTAACAAAGAAGAATATTGCATTGACAGTGAAATTAATGATAACACTATAAATTTCAATATATTTTGTTGCTCCTTATACAATTGATATACTGCAAGCGATGCAAGAGAAAAGCTTAAGCCATAACGTAATCCGTTAAAAGTCATATCTGTTAAAAAAAAAGGAGCTATCAACAATAGATAAACTGTATACTGCTGTTTATTATGAGAAAAAGTAAACAATAAAACAAAAAAAGTTAAAATTCCTACCGAAACTATAACCCAATGAATCGTATTATTAAACAAGAAAAGAAATACTTGTGTAAGTAAGACAAAACCTTTTTCATAACTAACAAAATCAAAATCGCCATTTCGAGTGTAATCTATAATAGTTTGATAATGTACATAATCAGTACCTACTTCTCCTCTCAAAGATAAAAACAACAAATAGAAGAAAAGAGATATGAATAAAAATGTCTTTTTATTTATTATTATTTTTTCACGAAATTGAAAAAAAATTAAAATTGAAAAAAAATAGGGTAATAGATAATATATCATTTATTATTTTTCTCTGTTATTATATTTATTGCGTCTTGAATGCTATTAACATTGTTATGTAAAAGGTTTTTAGCACTAATTTTTTCATTACAAACCCTAATCCCTTTTTCTATTATTAATCTTAATGATGAAAAACCAGTTCTAATCCAAAAATATAAAAAATTAATATTATTCAATTTTCTTAATTTATTAGACTCATTCAATGAAAGTCTTAATATCCATTTTCTGTTCATTAATATACTCTGAGCAATTAAAGGATATACATTAAAATATTTTAAATAATCATCCGCTTTCATTTGTACCAAAGCATTAAGGCCACTATCCCCCCAAGTATTTGTAACACAATAAAATCTTGGTATTCTATCTGACCACACATATCCTTTTCTAAGCTTCAAATGTGGCATAATTTCTAATTTACCACAATGTTTCCCTTTCATTTGGTCTGATGTTGTACTTGACGAGCAAACTCCAGCTATTGAAAATGGAATTTCTGTAATAAAATGTTTTTTAGAAAGTAACGAAATGGCAACTACAGAAAAAATATCAGGGCTCAATCCTCCGTAATAATCTCCTGTTTTAAGCTTAATCTGTTCCATTACTTCTTTCCTAACAATACCATGGTACGATTTAGGCACATTATAAAACATATAATTGACCAGTCCGTCCTTCAAAAGGGTAACTAACTCGTTTTTACAATCGACTTCTTTAAAACCTGATTTAAATTTTGGGGAAACCAAACATCCCTTTGGAAAATTTGGATTAGATTGAGGCCAGAAATAAGTGTAAATATTTTTTGAAGATACTGTATCTACATCATTTTCACTTGCCCATCGGGCTATTTCAACTGCATTTGGTAAAATAGAATCATCATCACCAATAAGCATTATATATTCTCCTGTTGTTAATTGTATTGCTCTGTTAAAATTTTCAATAGATGAAACTGCAACATTATCATAAATGTATTTAACTTGTTTTGAATTTAATTTCTCAACAAATTCTTTCACAATTGTGGTTTCGCTATTATCAGCAATTGCAATTTCTATATTTTCATCATTATATTTTAAAATAGATTTAATCGCTTCAATACAATAAAACTCTCTATTTTTTGTTGCAATTGCAATAGTTAGTAATGGTTTTTTATCCATTTTTCTTCAATTTTAATGGTGGTAAATTTCTTTTTAATTCTGCTATTGGTATAAAAAATATTGTTGTAACAAACAAAGTAATTATCGTTGAAAAACCGATCCATAAAAGATCTAAAAATCTGTTTACTTTAAAATAATTCGGTAACAAATAGAATCCAAAGGTAATAATTGACGACACCAATAGAGGAAAAATAATTTGTTGTAAAAATATATCTACAAAAAAATTAAGTTTTAGAAATTTTAAATTAATAAAGTACAGATAGACTATTGCAGTTACAATTTGTACAAAACAAAATACACTTGCTGCACCGATAACACCATAGTACATCGTAGCAAGAATATAACCTGGTATTGTTATAAACAAACTTATAAGACCTAATATATTATTGAGTTTTGTATAGGCATTCGAAATAGCAATGTTATAAGGCAGAAGTTGCAACGATAACATACTATAAGCTAATGCTGTTATCGGTACAAGTTGAAATGTTTTTTCTGTTACATCTCTTTTCCCTGTCCAAATCCAAATAAGATCTGAGGAAAAGACAGACAAGTTCATCATAATTGAAAAAACTAAAATGGAAACCAACAAACTAAATTTTGAAAATAAAACAGTTGCTTCTTTAGTTTTTTTTTCTGAGTAATACGCTGTAAATCGTGGTAATAATGCTGCTGATATTGGGTTAATCAAAATTAACAATCCTTGACTAATAGAAACAGCCAATGTATAATATCCTAAATTTTCTAAAGACAATACTTTACTAATAGTGAGTTTGTCCAATTGTGTGTTTATGGCTGCCACCAAAACAATAAGCATCATTCCGCCCGCAAATTTGCCCACCTTTGCAATTACAGTTTTTTCAATCTTGAAACTCACAGCAAAAGCACTACCATTAGATATACTTCTCTGTAATACAATTTTGAACAATAATGTAAATAAGATAGTGGAAACTGTCTGCCAAATAAAAAACATTAATAAGCTTGGTATAAATATAATTCCTACAATTATAAGTCCATTTCTAAGAATACCCCAACCAATTTGGTATACATTTGCTTCCACTTGTTTTTCAATCCCCATTAAGCCACCCATGTAGAATCTCATAAGCAATTGAAATCCAATCTCAAAACCGATTATTTTAATAAACAAAGTAATTTCATCAGGATCATAAGACTTTACATGTATCCAATGATAACCAATATATGTAGCTGAAATAAAAATAAGACTAATACATAGTAAGACTACTAGCAAATAGGCCGCTTCTAAACTTTTAAAAATACGAAACTTTTCTTCTCTTGAAATATCTTTTCTTGCAAATTCTCTAGATAGAATCGCTGTTAATCCTGCATCTAATACTGTCATAATACCAGTAATCGTTAAAGTAAAACTTATGACAGAATAACTCTCAAACCCTAGATATTTAATATATAGAGGAATGAAAATAAAATTGGACAGAATACCCCAAAATCTTCCAGCTAAATTTGCTATTATATTTTTTTTCAAACTATTTTAATCTTGATTTTATTACTTTTCGGGTACACCTCCTGCAATACTAAAAGGAGGTATATCCTAATTAACAAAGGAATTAGCAACTATTATTGAACCCTTACCTATGCGAACGCCTTTGCTTTTGAACAATTTGCTGAAATCCAGACATCATCTTCTATATAAAATTGGAGCCATTGATTTTTTTGCTTTACCATAGGGAACATCAAAAACTAAAAACCATGATTAAATGCCACCAAAACAACATTAGGAGCAATCATGACATCCTCTCAAATAAATACACCAGCGGATTGCCTTGAAATTGTACAGTTTTAGGCAATTGAGCTACCTCTTTCCTTTTCAAATTTACCTCTTATCCTTACATTTGGCGAAATTGTACCTTCGTAACTAATTTCACACCCTTTTAAATTATAATAATAAACCTTTACCTTACTAAACGTATCTGGTAAAAAGAGGATAATTTCATAAATTATACCTAAAATACGCAATTTTATTTTGTTCAAAAAATTTATAAATTTATTTTAATGGTACGAATCTCGCTTTATTATTATAAAGAAATTTATAAACAGTCCTTTCTGATAAAGAATTTGTTTTATTAAAAGTTTTATCTGTTAAATAAAAAATACTAATAGACTTATCTTTTACTTTCTCTTCAAGCTTTGTAAAAAACACTTCTTCATTCAAATCATTATTTGATACTAATAATTTATCCTCCAGAACATCCAACTTGAAACTTTCATTTAAAGTGACAAATTCTATAAGCCAAACTTTAAGCATCTCAAATTTTTCATCTAAATTTTTCGGTATATAAAAGTTCGCATTTTCCATTAATTTAGCTGGATTACCTGCATAAACCTTGTCAGCTAATGTATCTTTGGTTAATACAGAATTTATCAAAGCGGTACTTCTGTTACCTAAAACCAAACCAGAACCAACCACACAACTTCCCACAAGCCAAACATTATCTTCTATTACCGTTTTTCTTTTTGCATAAAGTATACAGCCTTCTATTTGTTCTCCGCTTGCGACATGTGTCCAAATTTGTGAATACATACCAACTCTGACTCCATTCCCTATTTCTAGACCTCCTGCTCCATCCAAAATAGTATTTTGACCAAACCAGCAATTGTGTCCAACAGTTAAATGATCCTCCGCCATTAACAACATATCATTATGAAAAACGTTCCAATCCCCTACATTAAATTCTCCATAGATTAAAATTCTGGTATTATCATTAATTATATTATTATCTCCAATTACAGCTTTAACATTTTTATTATTTCCCAGAATCTCAATCACAACATTTTTTCCAATTCTATTGTAATTTCCTAAAATTACGTTATGATGTATTTTTGCTGTAGGATCAATTATGTTTGTATTCATGATATGTTATTTTAATTTATTTTCAAACCACCAGCCAGATGGAATTGCTACAAATTTTTCAATAAACTCATTTACTCCTTTTAGATTGATATCGTTTTTAAATACGGAATAAATGTTATTATTGATATGGACACCAGTTGCATAAAATCCTTTAGACCTCATTCCCTTTATAAAAGCCTCTTTATTTTTAGCCAACACTCCATAAACCCAATAATTGGGATTAACATTTTGGTTTATCTCCAACGGCATAACCCCTTTGGAGTTTTTAAAGTAATCATCCCAATTATGAGCATTTTCAACTTGCCTGTCAATAAGCCCAGATATAATTTCCATTTGTTTGAATCCTATATAAGAATTAATTTCATTCATAGTAGCACCATAACCCTCCAAAGAAATATCACAATCTGGATTAATTTCTCCTAGAGCGTTTCTGAATTTTGATCGATCAATACCATAATCTCGCATTAAAAAAGCTTTATCATATAATTCTTTTGAATTAAATGTTAGTGCTCCTCCATCAACTGTATTAGGAATTCTAACTGTTTGAAATGAAAACACACTGATGTGTGCCCCTAAGTTCCCAGCTCTTACGCCATTATACTCTGAACCAAAAGCTTCAATACAATCATCAACTATCCATAAACTATATTGCTTAGCTAAAGCATTTATAGCATTTACATGACCTATGTAACCACAAAAATGATTATGAAAAATAGCTTTTGTTTTAGAATTTATTTTTCTTTTTACATCATCTGGACATATAGTCCCCGTTAACGGATTTACATCTGCCCAAACAACCTCTATTCCTTTTATTACAAAAGGCTGATTCGACGCCAGACAACTTACAGGAGAAGCTATTACTTGATCACCAGGACGCAAACCTAAAACAGACAAAGCTAATAACATAGCTTGATTATAAGAATTTACCGTTAGAACATACGGGTTACCAATAAATTTTGATAACTCTTTCTCTAATAACTTACCATACTTTCCATATGACAGATTTCCAGAATATAATATTTCTGTTAATTCAGGCATGATCCCCTCTGGCATAAACGGTTTAAAAACAGGAACCATTACCAACCTTGTCTTATTACTTCAACTATTTTGTTTTTATCAGCATCTGTTAACCACCAACCGCAGGGGATATGAACCATTTTTTTGTAAAATTCATCAAAAACGGGCAATGATACTTTAGATTCATTGAACAATGAATGTCTATCATTTCTCAAATGTAATTCAGAAGCCATGATATTGTTTTCGACTAATTTTTTTATAAACCCTTTGCGATTTTCAACTTTTAGTGTATACAGCCAATAAGATGGCTCAGTGTTGGAATTATAATCTAATAACTCTACTCCTAGTATATTTTTCAATTCATGATCAAAATACTTTCCATTAGTAATATATTTCCCTACAACTTGTTCAACATGTTTCATTTGTACAATTCCAATAGTAGCATTCACATTGTTCATGTGGTACTTGTAACCTGGAACAGTAATATCATTTTCTAAACGTGCTTTATTTTTATTTAAACCAAACCAACGCAATAATTTTCCTTTATTGTAATTTTCTTTTGATTTCAATGATAAAATTCCTCCATCAATAGTAGTCAAATGTTTGATAGCCTGCAAAGAAAAAATGGTGTAATCAGAATGACATCCAATAGGTAATCCATTATATTTTGCTCCTAAAGCATGGGCTGCATCTTCAATAATTGGGATGTTAAACTCATTTGAAATTTTAACAAATTCATTCATATCGCAAACCATACCAGCATAATGCACAAGCATAATAGCTTTAGTTCTTGGAGTTATTTTTTCTCTAACGCTTTTAGGATCCAAAAGTCCTGTATTAGTTTGAACATCAGCCCAAACTACTTTAGCGCCAACCAGCTTTATGGCAACGTTTGTAGGCTCTGCTGTAAGAACGGTACTAATAACTTCATCCCCGACACCAACACCAGCCAAAAGCAAAGCAATATGCAATGCTGCGGTACCTGAATTGAGTGATAATGACAATGGATTGTTAATATAATCAGAAAATAATTTTTCAAATTCATATACCTTTTCACCTTCAGCTATATAGCCACTGTACAAAGTTTCTTGAATTGCAGGCATTAATTCTTCAGGATTTGATATAAAAGGCTTTACAATAGGAATCATACGATTAAAAATTTTGATCAGCTAGTTCATTTTGAACATAGTCTAAAGTTAATAACAATTTTTTCAACTCCTCAACATTTAATTGCTTTGTATTGTGAGAATTGTATTCTTCTTTATTCAAACTCGGGCCATCTTCTTGAACATACTTTGTGTAGTTCAAATCTCTGAAATCAGCAGGCACTCGATAAAATTGGCCTAAATCTTCAGCTTTAGACATTTCTTCTTTAGAACAAAGTGTTTCATACAACTTCTCAGAGTGTCTTTCTCCTATAATTTTGATTTCATTATCAGCTTTAAACAATTCCTTTAGAGCTTGCGCTAATGTTTCCATAGTGGCACCTGGTGATTTTTGCACGAATATATCTCCTGGATTTCCGTTAGTGAAAGCAAACATAACTAGTTCCACAGAATCGTTCAATGACATCATAAAACGAGTCATTTTGGGATTAGTAATCGTAAGTGGTTTTCCCTCCTTTATTTGTTTAATAAACAATGGTATAATAGAACCTCTAGAACACATTACATTACCATAGCGAGTAGAAGTGTAAACCGCATTAATTTTACTAACTCTAGAATCTCTTGCTTTTGACACCGCTAATTTCTCCATCATTGCCTTAGATATTCCCATAGCATTGATAGGATAAACAGCTTTATCTGTACTTAATACAACAACACGTTCCACATTATTTCTTGCTGCTGCTTCTAGTACATTTTCCGCTCCTAAAATATTTGTTTGTACTGCTTGTATAGGATAAAACTCACAAGAAGGAACTTGTTTTAACGCTGCTGCATGAAATACGTAATTAACATCTCCCATCGCATTATTAATACTATCAAAATCACGTATATCTCCTATCACAAAATTTAATTTATCATTTTTGTATTCGATACGCATATCTTCTTGTTTTTTTTCATCTCTACTAAAAATACGTATTTCTTTCAAATTCGAATTCAAAAAGCCCTTTAGCATTGCATTACCAAATGAACCAGTACCTCCAGTTATTAACAATATTTTATCTTTAAACATTTCTATAATCTAAATATTAAAAATCTTCCTCAAATACTCTGCATACGTACTTTTTCCTAACCCATCTGCAGATTTATTAAACTCTTCTTTAGAAATAAACCCTTTACGATAGGCCACTTCTTCAATACACGCAATTTTTAAACCTGTACGTTTTTCAACTGCTTTAACAAATTCAGTCGCTTCGGTCAGTGATTCATGAGTACCCGTATCTAACCAAGCGAAACCACGCCCCATTAACTGCAAGTTCAATGCGCCTTGTTCTAAATACGTTTGATTAACGGTTGTGATTTCCAATTCACCGCGATGAGATGGCTTAACATTTTTAGCAATCTCAACTACTGAATTTGGATAAAAATACAAACCTACTACTGCGAAACTTGATTTTGGATTTTCTGGTTTTTCTTCAATAGAAAGTACTTTTCCATTTGCATCAAATTCGGCAACACCATAACGCTCTGGGTCATCTACATAATAGCCAAAAACAGTTGCTTCATTCTTTTCTTTTACGGTATTAACCGCATTATTCAATAAATTTTGTAATCCTGCTCCGTAGAAAATATTATCCCCTAAAATCAAACACACATCATCATCGCCAATGAACTCTTCACCCAATATAAAAGCTTGCGCTAATCCATCAGGAGAAGGCTGTTCCACATAAGACAATTGCATTCCTAACGGACTTCCATCACCAAATAAGCGTTGGAAATTAGGTAAATCGTGAGGTGTAGAAATGATTAATACCTCTTTAATACCTGCCAACATCAATACTGATAGTGGATAGTAAATCATGGGTTTATCATATATCGGTAACAATTGCTTTGAAACCACCTGCGTTAGTGGATTCAATCGGGTTCCTGAACCTCCTGCTAATATAATTCCTTTCATAGAAATTTAGAAATTAGAAATTAGAATTTTTCAATTCTGATAAGTCTAAAAACGTATTTGTTTATTGATATTGTTTTTCGTAATAGTTAGCGTATTCTCCTGAGGTTACGTTATTCAACCATTCCGTATTTTCTAAATACCAATTAATGGTTTCTTCTAAACCTTCTTCAAAAGTTACAGAAGGTTTCCATCCTAACTCTTTATTAATTTTAGTTGCATCAATAGCATAACGCAAATCGTGACCTGGACGATCTTTCACATAGGTAATCAATTGAGCTGACTCACCTTCATTCCTACCTAACTTTTCATCCATTCTTGCACACAATAGCTTAACTAAATTGATATTTTTCCATTCGTTAAACCCACCGATGTTATAAGTTTCATGATTTTTACCTTCGTGGAATACTAAATCAATAGCTACTGCATGATCTTTTACAAACAACCAATCACGCGTATAATTTCCATCGCCATAAACAGGTAATGGTTTTTTATTTATAATATTGTTGATGAAAAGAGGAATTAATTTTTCTGGAAAATGATAAGGTCCGTAATTATTTGAACAATTCGTCAATACATACGGTAATCCGTAAGTTTCCCCATACGCACGTACAAAATGATCCGAACTTGCTTTTGAAGCTGAATACGGTGAATTAGGGTCGTACGAAGTGGTTTCAGTAAACAAACCTGTATCACCTAATGAGCCATATACCTCATCGGTAGAAATATGATAGAAGCGTTTACCCTCGAAATTATCTTTCCAAAGATTTTTGGCTGCATTTAACAAATTCATGGTTCCAATCACATTGGTTTTTACAAACGCTAATGGATCAGTTATCGAACGATCCACATGCGATTCAGCCGCCAAATGCAAAACACCATCAAATTGATATTTAGCAAAAATTTCGTTGATATAGTTTTCATCTACTATATCACCTTTCAAAAAAGTATAATTAGGATAGTTTTCGATATCCTTAATATTTTCTAAGTTACCTGCATAGGTCAATGCATCTAAGTTGAAGATGGAATACTCTGGGTATTTTGTAACAAATTGTCTTACTACATGTGAACCAATAAATCCAGCACCTCCAGTAATTAAAATATTTTTTTTCATCCTTTTTTAATTATTCGTTAGAAGAACCTACGGCAGTATATACAAACCCAATTTCTTGCATTTTTTTTCGATCCAATATATTTCTACCATCAAAAACAAAAGCTGGTTTTAACATATTATCATAGATTTTTTGCCAATCGTAGTTTTTAAACTCGTCCCATTCTGTAAGAATCGCAATAGCATGTGCATTTTCACATGCAGAATAGGGATTTGTTACAACCTGTAATTCTTCTGACTTTTGCCCCATATCTATAAAAATTTGCTTTTCTGAAACCTTAGGATCATAAACCACCACATTTGCTTGTTCCATTACTAAGTCCTTAGCTATATCAATGGCAGCAGATTCACGCGTATCATTGGTGTCTTTTTTGAAAGCCCAACCTAGCATTGCTATTTTTTTTCCTGAAACGGTATTATAAAGTGTTTTTACTATATTTTTTGCAAAACGATGTTTTTGATGATCATTCAGGATAATCACTTGCTCCCAATAATCAGCCACTTCATTTAAACCGTATGATTTTGCGATATAAACTAAATTGAGAATATCTTTCTGAAAACACGATCCTCCAAAGCCCACAGATGCTTTTAAAAACTTAGCTCCAATACGAGTATCCATTCCAATGGCTCTAGCCACTTCATTAACATCGGCTCCAGTTTTTTCACACAATTCAGAAATGGCATTAATAGAGGAGACTCTTTGAGCTAAAAAAGCGTTTGCAGTAAGTTTAGACAGCTCTGATGACCATACATTGGTTGTTAGAATTTTACTTCTATCAACCCAATTCGCATAGATATCAACTAGAGCATCAACAGCTTCTTTTTCGGCACCACCTATCAAAACTCTGTCTGGGCTATGCAAATCTTGCACAGCGGTTCCTTCTGCTAAAAATTCAGGATTCGACAAAATTTGAAATTTAACTCCATTTCCAGTGTTATCTAAAATACTTTTTAAAGCTTCAGCCGTTCTCACTGGAAGCGTTGATTTTTCAACCACAATCTTGTCTGTCTTTGCTACACGTGCAATCTGACGTGCGCAAAGTTCAATATATTTTAAATCAGCTGCCATCCCCTTACCAGCACCATAGGTTTTGGTTGGGGTGTTTACCGATATAAAAATCAGGTCGGCCTCATCAATAGCTCTATCTACTTCTGTAGAAAAAAACAGATTTTTACCTCTAGCCTCCGCTACCACTTTATCTAATCCAGGTTCATATACGGGCAACTTTGAAAGTTCTGAACTATTCCACGCTGCAATTCTTTCTTCATTTAAATCAACAACTGTTACTTTTACATTAGGGCATTTCTGTGCAATTACGGCCATAGTAGGCCCTCCAACATATCCTGCTCCTATGCAGCAAATATTATTAACTTTCATCCTTCTTTTTTATGAGAGTACAAAACTACAATTTTCCATCCACTTTACAATGTAATATTCCTTTTACATCATAAATAATTGATTTTTCTTTTTGCAAACTAGCAAAATCCAGATTTAAAAATTGGTGATGAGCTACTCCTAAAACGATTCCATCAAATCTATCAGAAGGCAATTCTGTTAATGCTTTTAAATTATACTCGTCCTTAACTTCTTCAATACTAACCCAAGGATCATAAATAACCACTTCTATTCCATAATCTTTTAAAGCAGCAATCATATCTACAATCTTTGTATTACGAACATCAGGGCAGTTTTCTTTAAATGTAATTCCAAGCATCAAAACTTTAGATCCATTGACTGAAATTCCTTTTTTTATCATTAATTTAACTACTTGCGATGCTACATATTCTCCCATACTATCATTCAAACGCCGTCCTGCTAAAATTATTTCTGGGTGGTATCCTTTTTCTTGTGCTTTTTGAGCTAAATAATAAGGATCTACTCCTATACAATGCCCTCCAACCAAACCGGGCTTAAAAGACAAAAAGTTCCATTTTGTTGCTGCGGCTTCAAGCACAGCTTGTGTATCAATATTTAACAAATTAAAGATCTTAGCCAATTCATTTACGAAGGCTATATTGATATCCCGTTGTGAATTTTCTATGACCTTAGCCGCTTCAGCTACTTTAATAGTAGGAGCTAAATGTGTACCTGCTGTAATAACGGAGCTATAAAGTGCATCTACCTTTTGCCCTATTTCAGGTGTAGATCCTGAGGTTACTTTTAATATCTTTTCTACCGTATGTTCTTTATCACCTGGATTGATTCGCTCTGGGGAATAGCCCACAAAAAAATCAACATTAAATTTGAGGTTGCTTATTTTTTCTAAAACAGGAACACATTCTTCTTCAGTAGCTCCTGGGTAAACAGTAGATTCATAGATAACTACATCTCCTTTTTTCAATACTTTCCCTACTGTTTCACTTGCCTTGTACAAAGGGGCTAAGTCGGGCTTATTGTGTTTATCAACAGGTGTTGGCACAGTAACTATAAAGTAGTTACAATCTATTAAGTTATTTAAATCGCAAGAACAAAATAATCCATTGGAGTTATCATTCATTGGCTTTAATACCTCTTTTAGTAATTTTGAACTTACTTCTAACGTAGCATCATTTCCTTCATTTAAACCTACTATACGGAATTGATTTATATCAAAACCAACTACTGCGTATTTAGTTGCCAACAATCTAGCTAATGGCAACCCTACATACCCCAATCCGATTACACCTATTTTGATCATTAATTTATTTTTAAATTTTCGCAATACCATTTAATCGCTTCCTCTAATCCTTTTTGCAAAGAAAATTTAGGAGCATATCCTAGTATTTTTTTTGCTTTATCTATAGATGCTAAAGAATGAGGAATATCACCTGCTCTTGTGGATCCATACACAACTTTAACATCTGCTATTTTAGAATCTATTTTCACTAATTCTTTTTGTAAAATAGAAATCATCTGATTTAATGTTGTACGTTCTCCAAACGCTGTATTAAAAACTGTATTTATGGCTCTAGAATCTTGAGTTAACATAGCCAGTTCATTCATTTGAATTACATTGTCTATATAGGTAAAATCTCTAGAATAATTACCGTCTCCATTTACCACAGGACTTTCATACTTCATAAATTGCATTACAAATTTAGGTATCACAGCGGCATAAGCTCCATTTGGGTCTTGTTTTCTCCCAAATACATTAAAATAACGTAAACCTATTGTTTCTATCCCGTAGATTTTTCCAAAAATATCGGCATAAAGTTCATTTACATATTTTGTAATGGCATACGGTGATAATGGTTTCCCTATAACTTCTTCGATTTTTGGTAAACTTTCCGAATCTCCGTAAGTAGATGAACTTGCTGCGTAAACAAAACGTTTTACACCTGCTTCCTTAGCAGCCCATAACATATTTAAAAAGCCATTCACATTTACATCGTTAGATGTTAAGGGATCCTTTATAGAGCGAGGAACAGATCCTAAAGCTGCTTGGTGTAATACATAATCAGCGCCATCGCATACTTTTTTACATATTTCAATATCTCTGATATCGCCTTTAACGAATTGAAAATTCTTATTTAACATAAAATCTTGGATATTTTTCAAATGTCCTGTTGCCAAATTATCCAAACCAACTAGCTGATAACCTTTATTTAAAAAATGCTCTGTTAGATTAGAGCCTATAAAACCTGCACAACCAGTAATTACAATCTTCATGTTAAGATTTTTTAAAAATATTAATGATTTTATTTATAATTATTTTTACAACCGATATCTTTTTATCTACTTCTAAGTACCCACTTCCGTACGCCCCGTACCCGTACCCGTACCCATCTCCATAACTATATCCGTATTTTGATTTATTCTGGTATCCATTAAATACTATGCTTATATTTTTTAGCACTCCTGATTTGTGTTTTTCATTTACAATGCGTAACATTTCTTTTTTAGTTACTCCTTGCCTCACCACGTAAATGGATGCGTCACAAAAAGGAGTTAATTCTAAAGCGTCTGCTACTAACCCAATTGGGGGCGTATCTAATATTATATAATCATAATGTATTTTTAATTCATTTATTAAATTTTCCATACCTTCACTAAGAATTAATTCCGATGGATTAGGCGGTATAGGCCCTGAACTTATTAAATCTAAATAAGGTATATGTGTCGGTTTTATTATTTCATTTAAACTTTTTTGTCCAATTAAGTAATTAACAACTCCTTCAGTATTTGTAAAATCAAAATCTTGAAATAACTTAGGTTTTCTCAAATCAAGTCCAACCACTACTGTTTTCTTTTCACTTAATGCAAATACAGAGGCTATATTAAGAGAACAAAATGTTTTTCCTTCTCCTCCAACTGAAGAAGTAATCATCAAGACCTTGGTTCCTTTTTGGGTTTGTTTTTTATACAAGAATTGTAAGGATGATCGTATTGCTCTAAAACTTTCCGCTAATGGAGATTTTGGCTTTTCGAAAACAGCTAGATTAGACTGCATATATTTGATTCCAACAACACCTAAAACGGGTATTTGGGTTAATCTTTCAATATCATCTACTTTATTAATTGAATTATCTAAAACAGTTAAACCAAAAATTATACCTAAAGGCAATAAAACGCCTATAAAAAATGCTAAAACATAATTTGTACTTGTTTTAGGTCCTATCAATCCTCCTCCTACATCTTTAGCTGGATCAATAAATTGGATATCTGAAAGATTTGCTGCTTTTACAATATTAGCCTCACTTCGTTTTTCTAAAAAAGAATTATAAATATTTTTATTTAAATCATATTTCCGATTGATTTTTACTAATTCTTGCTGTTGTTCTGGCAATTTTCTGATTTGATATTCTGCCATTTCTATTTTTTTGTTTACAGCAAGTAAATCAAAGTTCATTGATCGTTTAGCAGATTCTATATTTTCTAACAAAACGGCTTTTAAAGCTTCCATTTGAGCATCGAAATCTTTAAATTTTTTATCGTTTTTTAGAGTATAGGATAGTTCTGCGCGCTCAGCTGATAATTGGGTTAATTTGCCAACATTAGTAACTATATTAGGATCATCAATACCTGCAACAGAAGGAGCTGGTAGTTTAGAAAAGTCAGAATTTTTAATTAAATATGTTTTTAATGAATTATAATAGCTATACTTTCTATCTAATAATTCTTTTTCTACGTCATATTCTGTTAATTTATCGGAATACTTTATTCCTCCTTCTTCTAATTCGAAAATATTTTTCCCTTTAGAGAAGGTCTTTAATTCATTTTCTGTGTTCTTCAAATCTCTTTCCATAGCTACTAAAGTGCTATCTATGAAATCAATAGTGTTTTGAGCAAATTGATTTTTAGCCAACAAATGACTCTTAATCAAATACTTTACCGTTCCATTAAGATAATCTACCAATCTTGGTTTATTGGTTCCTTGCATACTTAATCTAACGATGGCTGATGTTTTTGAATCATTTTCAACTTCTACTCCTTGATAGGTAGCTACTATACTATTAAAATCAGCAAACGCAATTATGTATTTTGCTCCCTCATAGAAACCTGGATTTTTAGTCCATTTTAATTTCAGATTTAAAAAAGGCAAAATAATAGGTTCTCCTATTCTATACTTTTTCGAAAATGTTCCCTTAGTTACGGGTATTGTGGTTAACTCATCCTTTAAATAATTATACAAAGACGCATTATTTTCATCAAATTGGGTTGACAGAACAAATTCTTCTTTAGTAACAAATTGTACGGTTAAGTATTTCCCTAGTAATTGAGGGTAATTTTCATTAATATCAACAACAAAAGGGGTCATTCCATATACATCTTCTAAATTATACTTCCCTTCTTGTAAATACTGGATATAAAAGCGTAATTCTTTAACTACTTTTTCATTGTGTGATCTTGATCTTAAGGTACTTATTAATGTTTGCACCTGATCCGAGGTTCCTCCCCAATTAAAAACCAAACTTGTATTAGAAGTAAAGAAAGGATTACTTTCTTCTTTGTAAGCTACAGTGGTAGACATACTGTAAATTTTCTCTTTTCTAATATTTATTTGATAGGCTATGAAAAAAGTAATTAATAAAGTAATTACAAAGCAATACCAATACCCTAAAACTCTATTAAAAAAAGATTTAATATCAAAAGTGCTTTGAGATTCCAAAAAGTTAAAATCTTTAATATCTAACATTACTTAATATTTTTGACTAATAAAAAGGTAGTAAGTACTAATGACAATGCACTAACAATTGTAGTAAATGATTGCAAAGCATTCGTCCCCAATCCCCAATTTTTTTGCTTAATAGGTTTTATATAAATATAATCATTCGGTTGAATATAATAATAAGGGGATTTTAACAAATCAATACTCGTTAAATCGAGTGTATGGATTTCGGTTCCTTGAGGGTGTTGACGAATTAGCATGACCTCTTTTTTATCGCCTGTTATAAGGATATCACCACTATTAGCTATTGCCTCTAAAATTGTGAGTTTTTCTTGTAACAATGTTTTTGTTCCTGGTGATTTTATTTCTCCATTAATTGTATAACGAAAGCCTCCTAATTTTACTACTACAAAAATATCTGCTTCTTTATGGAAATACTCTAATAAAAGTTGTTTTTCTATCTTAACTCTTAATTCTTCTATAGTTAAACCAACTACTTGCAAGTCTCCTAATACAGGTATTCTAATATACCCGTGATCATTTATTGGATATCCCTCAAAATATAAATCCTCTACTGAGGTTCCTCCTTGCGTGTTAGAGATATTAAACATTTCTACTAATTTTGAATCCAACGCTTTTATTTTAATAGAAAGCACATCCGAAATTTGAAGTCGATATGGATTGAGTTTTACCTGTTCTAAAGCATCAACTTTCTTTTCTCCTTGCAGGTAGATTACGTCTTTATTGGATATACAAGAGGAAACGATAAATAAAATAAAAATTAATAGATACGCAGTTAGTTTATTCATTTGAGTATTTATAACATCTGTTTGTATTTATATTCAACAATAACATAATCATACGCTTAACATTAGCTAATCTATAGAGTAACTAATATTAAACCGTTATACTTTATTTTTAAATTTTTAAGGTATCATATCGTACCGATTTTTAAGAAACAAATATAGTTTTTCATTTTGTAAATAGAAACCCTTTAAAAATTTAATTTTTAAGGGGTTCTTAATGAATTTTCAAAAGGAATTCTATTTAAAATACTTCGTCCCAAGGTAATTTCATCTGCGTACTCTAACTCATCTCCTACAGAAATACCTCTTGCTAATGACGAAACAATTAAGGAACAATCTTTAATTTGTCTATAAATATAAAAATTGGTGGTATCTCCTTCCATGGTAGAACTTAAAGCAAATATAACTTCTTTAACACTTCCTGACTTTACTTTTTCAACTAAAGAATTAATCTTTAATTGACTTGGTCCTATTCCTTCTATGGGTGAAATTTTACCTCCTAATACATGATACACTCCGCGATATTGTCCTGTATTTTCAATAGCCATTACATCTCTTACATCTTCTACTACACAAACTAAAGTTTGGTTTCTATTATCATTAGAACAAATCTCACAGAGGTCTACATCTGAAATATTATGACAGGACGTACAAAACTTAATTTCATTTCTCATTTTCAGTAATGCGTCTGTCAAAAAGATCGTTTGTTCTGTAGGTTGTTTTAATAAATGTAAGACTAAACGCAGTGCTGTTCTTTTACCAATTCCTGGCAATTGCGCAATCTCTTCTACCGCATTTTCTAATATTTTTGAAGAAAAATCCATAGGGCAAAATTACGCTTTAAAAAAAGAAAAATCCAAACACTTTCATATTTGGACTTAAAAAATAAAGTTTAAAAAGAATTAAAAAGTTATTTCTTTTTAAACTTTATTTTT
>NZ_PCMX01000066.1 GCF_002530675.1 Flavobacterium columnare NBRC 100251 = ATCC 23463 | reverse complement strand
CAACTTTTGTTCTTGATCCGATTTATCTTTACCTTTCTTTTATAAATATAATATTTGAGAACAACTAAAAACATACTTGTAGCCCCCCTTAATTGGGGTTTAGGTCACGCCACGCGTTGTATTCCTATTATAAGAGCCCTCTTAGATCATGGCATGAATCCTATCATAGCCTCAGATGGTGAGGCTCTTGAATTATTAAAATTTGAATTTCCTTCTTTAACTTTTATCTCAATTCCTTCGTATAAAATAAAATATGCAAAAAAGGGTCGTTTTTTTAAATGGAAATTAATGCAAAATAGTCATACGGTTTTAAGAGCCATTTTTTTAGAACGATTAGCAACAAAAAAGATTATTGCAGTTTATAATATACAAGGTATTATTTCTGACAATCGGTTGGGTATTTATTCAAAAAAAATACCTTGTGTTTATATTACTCATCAATTAAATGTTTTAACTGGTAATACGACTTTGATTACTTCTTGGTTACACCAACTAGTGATTAAACAATACACATCTTGTTGGGTACCTGATTTTGAAGGAGATAGAAATTTAACAGGTGATTTAGGTCATCTAAAAAAGCCTTTAACAAATGTTCTTTATTTAGGTCCTATCAGTCGTTTTAAAAACCAAAAATTAAATATTCAGTATGATCTTATGGTTGTTTTATCAGGTCCTGAACCACAAAGAAGTCTTCTTGAAAAAAAATTAATATTAGAACTAAAAGACTATAACGGGTCTGTTTTATTTGTAAAAGGAAACATTGATAAAGAGCAAAAAATCAGCAATGAGGGCGTTTTTACTTTTTATAATTTTATGAATTCTGAACAATTAGAAATCGCTTTTAACACGAGTGAATACATCATTTGTCGTTCTGGTTATACCACCGTTATGGACTTAGCTTATCTAGGTAAAAAAGCTTTTTTTATTCCTACTCCTGGACAATACGAACAGATATATTTAGCACATAAACTAAGTCATGAACAAATAATACCGTATTGTCTACAAGATGAATTTAGTCTTAAAAAATTGGAACAAATAGTTAATTTTAAAGGATTTATTCCATTTCAGAATAAAATTAACTGGAAAAAATATTTCGAAGTTTTTAATTTAGAAGACAAATAGTGATTTTTAAACGTACTCTACTTGTCTTCTTTTAAGGTAAGATACTAACATTTATAATAGGCGAAAGATATTTATTTATTTGTTTCAAACAGTTCTCATTTTTTTAAGTTAACTAAACGATTATCATTATAGTTTACTTGGGCTATGACCCCGTTTTCTTTAAAAATCCAAGTTCCTACTTTTTGCCCCGATTCATATTGTCCTGTAACTAGCTCGTTTCCTTCTTTCGTATAGGAAACCCATTTCCCATGAACTTTCCCGTCTTTATAAAAACCTTCTTGCATTATTTTACCATTGTCATAATAGTAAGTGGCTTTTATTAAATTATTTTGAATCTCATATTTAGGCTCTATTAACTGAGCAAAACTGGCTACTGTAAATAATAAAGTAATGATTGATATACGTTTTTTCATAATTCAAAATTTTATGGGTTCTACAAATAGTCTCCATCAAATTTAAAAAAAACTTACATAATTAACAATTAAAAAACATTTACTTTACAATTTATTAACATTAAAAATAACAAAACAATGTTTTAAGCAGTAAATTGATTAGCACTCTGGAGTGTAAATAAAAATTCAGAACCTTTATTAAATGTACTTTTTACATATATTTTTTCATGATGGGCTTCAATAATATGTTTTACTATAGACAACCCTAAACCAGAGCCTCCTTCCATACGGGATCCGCTTTTATCTACTCTAAAAAAACGTTCAAATAATCTAGGAATATGTTTTCGTTCAATTCCTTCACCATTATCCATAACGCGTACTAATACCTTGTTATTTTCTAATTCATCTATACAAATTTCGGTTGATCCTTTTTCTTTACCATACTTAATAGAATTCACAACCAAGTTAATCAAGACTTGCTGAATCTTTTCTTTATCGGCTATTACGTGAATAGGTTTAACATATTTTTCATCAAAACTTAAGGTAATTTCTTTTGTATTAGCTTTAATTTCTAATAAATCCATTACTTCTTGTGCTAATGCAACAATATCAAATGATTGAATATTTAGCGTTTCATCTCCTAATTCTAATTTAGCTATCATATCTAAATCATTAACGATATAAACCAATCTTTCGACTCCTTTTTCGGCACGTTCTAGATATTTTTTTCGGAGTATTTTATCTTTATGCGCGCCCTCTAATAAAGTAGAAATATAACCTTGAACCGTAAAAAGAGGTGTTTTCAGTTCATGTGAAACATTTCCTAGAAATTCTCTTCTATATTCTTCACGATCTTTGAGCATTTCAATTTCTAACTTTTTATCCGTTGCAAATTTTTTAACCTGTTTGGTCAATGTAGCCATATCGGTAGTTATAGCTTGGTTTTTAAAATCTACAGCATCTAAAAAAGAAATTTCATCATAAATTTTCTTTACTCGTTTGTAAATAAATTTTTCTACTCGATATTGCAAGACGAAAAATGAAAAAGACATGGTTAAGAAAGCAAAAACACTTATAAATAACCAATTAATCAAAAAGAATAAATAGGTTAATAAAAGCACTAACCCTGTTGAAAACAGGGTAATATATGTAGAAGATCGAAACGCAAACGTATATGATTTCTTAAGCATTAACCCCATTAGTATTCAAACTTATACCCAACTCCTTTTATTGTTTTAAATAGTTCTTCCCCAATTTTTTCTCTTAATTTTCGGATATGAACATCTATGGTTCTTCCTCCTACTACCACTTCGTTCCCCCAAACTTTATCTAAAATTTCCTCTCTCTTAAATACTTTTCCTGGCTTAGATGCTAGTAAATAAAAAAGTTCAAATTCTTTTCTTGGAAGAATAATTTCCTTATTGTCTTTGTATATTTTGTATTCTTCACGGTTTATTTCAATACCTCCCAAATTTAGTTTTTCAGCGGACACTTCTACCTCTTTAAACCTTCTTAATAAAGCTTTTACTTTACTAACTAATACTTTAGGTTTAATGGGTTTTGCTATATAATCATCAGCGCCAGCATCAAAACCTGCAACTTGCGAATAATCTTCGTTTCTAGCGGTTAAAAATGCAATAATCGTATTTTGTAATTCTGGCGTATTACGAATAATTTCACATGCTTCCATTCCATCCATTTCAGGCATCATAACATCCATTAAGATTAAATGAGGTAAATACTTTTTTGCTTTTTCTACCGCTTTTTTACCATTTTCAGCGGTAAAAATTTGATACCCTTCTTGTGAAAGATTATAGCCAACAATTTCTAAAATATCAATTTCGTCGTCTACTAAAAGAATTCTAATATCCTTCTTTTTCATCACTGTGTTTTGTGTTTGTTCGAGTGTAAAATTAGCTATTATTCGAAACAAAAACTTAACCTTACACAAATTTAATATGTTAACGATTAGGTAACGTTTACTAAACCTATTTATAATATCCAAATAACCTCCTTTTTACATAGTCCAAATTACTTTGCATTCGAATTAAACACACAACAAAATGAAATTTAAATTTTCTCTATTGTTCCTTTTTTTTACAATGATTACATTGGCTCAAAAAGCAACTATTACTGGAACAGTATCAGATAAAGATCTTAACAATGAAGCCTTACCCTTTGCTAATGTTCTTCTAAAAGGCACATCTACAGGAACCACTACTGATCTACAAGGGAGGTACAACTTAATTGTTCCTTCCGGTATGCACACGTTAGTCTTTAGTTTTTTAGGATATGAAACTAAAGAAGTTAAAATTACTGTTAATACTGGAGAAGTAAAAGAAATTAATCAGATTCTTGGTTCTGGTAGTGTAACCATGGAAGACGTCGTAGTAAAAGCAACTGTAAGTCGGGAAAAAGAAACTGCTTTATTATTAGAACAGAAGAATGCCGTTGAAATGAAGCAAATAATTGGTGCTCAAGAAATGGGTAGAAAGGGAATAAGTGATGCACAGGCTGCTGTTACTAAAATTGCAGGGATTTCTAAACAGGAAGGAGTAAAAAATGTTTTCGTAAGAGGTTTAGGAGACCGCTATAATTCAACTACATTAAATGGCTTTCCAATTCCTTCCGAAGATCCTGAATACAAAAATATTTCCTTGGATTTTTTTGGCACAGATATTATCAAAAATATTTCTGTTAATAAGGTTTTTAATTCCACTAAAATTAGTGATGTAGGCGGAGCTAATATAGACATTTCATCCAAAGAGCTAAACACATCATCTGTTGTATCCCTAGACCTTTCAACAGGTAGTAATACAAGAGTATTCAATACTGATTTCAAACAACAATCAGGAGTAGATTACTGGGGGATATCTAACATCACTAACCCTGGATTAACTAGTCAAAAATACAATTTTCCTAATAAGCTTAATCCTACTACAAATCATTTGCCTTATAACCATTCTTTGGGACTAACAATAGGTAAAAAGATTAGATTTGGCGAAAATAGCTTTTCTGCATTTTTAGTAGGATCACATGCAACGGATTTTAGTTACACCAAACAATTTGTAAAAAACACAACTACCACAGGAGTAATCTTCAGAGATCAAGTAGGCGACAAGTTTAATCGCGGCATTAATCAATTAGGACTATTGAATTTATCTCTAAAACTAAATAAGTTCCGATTTGATTATAACGGTATGGCAATTCACAATAATAATCAATATTATTCTAAATTTTACGGTTTAGACAATGATAAATTTCAGGGAGGTTTTGATGATAAAGGACTAATGATTAGACAACAAAATAATGATAATTTATTAATTGTAAATCAATTATTAGCTCAATTTCAATTAAACAAAAACACAAACTTCAATGCTGGTGTATCATATAATATTACTTCTGGCAAAGAGCCTGATAGAAGAGTAAACAATCTCACTCAAAGAAACGAAAAAGATTTTATTTTTACAGGGGGAGATGGTAGGCAAACAAGAACTTTCTTGAATTTAGATGAAACTGATTTGAATACGAAACTAGAAGTTTCACACAAACTAAATAATCAAAACGCAAATGATAAAACGTCTTTTATCAAGTTTGGCTACAATGGAAGACAAGTTGAAGATAAATTTTCAGCTACACTATACAATTTTAGAGCCTTTTCGGGAATATATAATGAAAATATAAACTTAGACGATTCTTATAACAAACAAAATTTTATTGATGGAAAAGTAACATTTGATGCCAATAAAGATCAATACAATGCACAAAAAAACATACATTCTGGATACGGTGATCTAACCTATTTAGTTACCCCTAAACTAACCATAAATATGGGAGCAAGCATAGACTACGTAAATCTGGCTGTGCAATACAATGTAAACGAAGGTAGTACTATTGGAAAATCAACTATTAAAAATACATTCGTATTACCCAACGCTAGTTTAAAATGGGACGCATCAGAAAAAAACTCGTTCCGTTTAGCCAGTAGCAAAACCTATACCCTTCCTCAAGCTAAAGAAATTTCACCATATATTTACATAGACGTAAATTTTAATAGTCAAGGAAATAAAGACCTAAAGTATTCTGAAAATTACAACCTAGATGCTAAATGGGATTTTTATATAAGCAAATCAGAACTTTTTTCATTAACGGGTTTTTATAAACACATTCAAAATCCAATAGCTCGTGTAGAAGAAGGAGGATCAGGAGGTTATTTAACATATAAAAACATAGCTAATGTAGCTAAAGTCTTAGGAGCAGAAGTTGAACTAAGAAAAAACATTCTAGAATCACAATTTCATTCTTATGATGCTAAATTAGCATTAGGACTTAATGCTTCTTATATCTACTCTAAATTAACATTAGATGTTTTGAACACACCTAAAAAAGAAACTCAACTAGAAGGTTCTTCCCCTTTCTTAGTTAATTTTGACCTATCCAGTACTTTATCTAAAGATGACAAAAACTTTACCAATACTTTCGTATTAAACTATTTTAGTGATCGTATTTATACTATTGGAACCCTAACTTACGAAGATATTATAGAAAAAGGAGTACTAGGATTGGATTTTATTTCTACTTCTAAAATCAACAAACATCTCGCTATCAAAATAAAAACTAGAAACTTATTAGATCCTACTTATTCACTAAGCAGAAGAGGCATTAATGGAGGCGAAAATATTGTCCTTAAATCATTCCAAAAAGGAATCCATTTTAGCCTAGGTTTAACGTATGATTTTTAAAATTATATAATTGCTAATTAAAACAACTAACCAAAATGAAAAAATCAGTTTTAAGTTTATTAACATTGCTAACCGTTTCTGGAACAGCTATAATATCTTGTACAAAAACAACAGATGATGAAGCAATTGCAACTATCAGTGCGCCAGCAGGAACAGAAAACCTATCAGGCACTATTACAAACAATATAACTCTTGATCCTTCTAAAACATACTATTTGAACGGCTCTCTAATTATAGATAATGGAGGAACTCTAAACATTCCCGCAGGTACCATAATCAAATCTAAAAAAGGGTTTAGTAATTACATTTTAGCCTTACAAGGAGGTAAAATAAACATAAACGGTACGGCTGATAAACCTGTAATCATGCAAGCTGACATAGAAACAACAGAATCAGGATACTGGGGCGGTTTAATCATTAATGGCAAAGCTAAATTATCGGATGCTACCCCAACCGGTTCAACCGAAATTAACTCAGCTTATACTTATGGTGGTAATGACGACACTGATAACTCAGGCATTATTCGTTATTTGATACTCAATAATACAGGAGCTAAATCCTCTGCCAATATTGAACACAACGGTCTAACCCTAAATGGTGTTGGAAATAGTACCATTATTGAAAATATACTTGTAAAAAATTGCGCTGATGATGGTGTTGAACTCTTTGGTGGAACTGTCAACCTAAAAAATATCTTATGTATTAACACAGATGACGATATGTTTGACTATACACAAGGATGGAGAGGCACTTTAGACAATGCTTATGGAATTTGGGAAAAAGGTTTTACAAGTACAGAAGCCGACCCAAGAGGTCTAGAAGGAGATGGTAATTTAGATGGTAACACTCCTACTTGTAACTTACAATCTGATAACACCATCAAGAATTTAACTATTGACCTTAAAATAGACCCTGTAACCACTAATGACATAACAAAACAAATGATGGATGTCTTTATGGTTCGTCGTGGTGCAAAATCTACAATAACAAATGCTGTCGTAAAGGGAACAGGATACGCAGTAACCTTAATTAACATGAACGATAAAAAAGGAGCTGGCAATCCTACCACAACAATTAGTGTTAACCTTAAAGATTTAACAACATCTCCAGCTAAAGAAATCAATGGAGCAGGGCTATTAAACAAAAACGAAACCAATACAGGAGCTGACAAAACTGCTTTTAATTGGACAAAATACGCTTTTTAATTTTTTAGTATTTTTTAACAAAACAAAAGCCTCTATTTTTGAGGCTTTTGTTTTATCTATATATATTTTTTTTAACTTTGTAGAAATCCGTATTGAATGAAGAAAAACTACTTGTACAGTATCCTTATTTCCACATTATTTACGTTGGTCTTTCAAGCTCAGGAGGCTAGAGACTCCTATAGTGGAAAATATCAAGAACAGCCTTTGGACAACCTTACAATATATCCTAACCCCGCCAGTAGTGGAAGAATCTACATTACATCTAGATCAACCTCTTCAAAAGAGATTGAAATCTATGATGTCCTTGGAAAATTAGTACTTCAAACATTATTAACAGCAAAGGAGTTAAACATAACCAGCCTAAACGAAGGCGTTTACATAATAAAAATTAAAGAAGGAGAACAAAGAATAACTAGAAAACTTATTGTAAAGTAACCTGCCCAAAACATTTCCCCCTTAAATCTACCTTTCATTTTTTAAAATATTAAAGAATGGAAATCTGTTATGAAAACTTACCCCTTTTCTCATCAAAACATACAAATAATAGATCTTTTTCAAACCAATTTTAAGAGCACCCTCTTTTGCCTAACATCAGTACCTGAATCCCCTCACAAAAATAAACATCTTTCAACTCAATCAATCAATCATAGATTATTCTTACAAAATAATCAAAAAAACAATCAAAAAAATAAATTTAATATATTTTTTATTAAATTTAAAACCAAATTACACACAACAACACATGAAAAAAATTTACGCATTAGGAACATTCTTGTTAGCAAATTTAGGGTTTTGCCAAGTTCCAATTTCAGCATTAAACACCCCCTACAATCAGGATTTCAACTCAATGACTACTGGAACAACAGCCCCTGCTCTACCCGCCAATTGGTTTATGGCAAGACTTTCAGGTACATCTACTACAGCTCTAACACTAACAAATAATGACGGGTCTACCAACAGCGGAGGAGTTTACGCAGCAGGAACTAACTCAACTAATGAAAGATGCCTTGCGGTACTAGCCTCTTCAGGCACAATTCCTGGAATAGGTCTAAACCTTATCAATAATCTGACACAAAACATTACCCAAATACAGATTAGTGGAAAAACCGAACAATGGAGATTAGCCACCAGTTCTATAATTGAAAAAATAGCATTTGCCTATAGTTATGATGCTACCTCTTTATCAACAGGTACTTGGACAACAGTAACTAACTGCGATTTAGTAGAACAAAACGCTACTACCAGTACAACTACTCCTACAACAGCTAACATAGATGGCAACGCTTTAGGAAACAATAGTAATTTTACTTTTACCTTTGGATTAACAGGAAATGGCTGGCCGGCCAATGGGGGAACACTCTGGATCAGATGGACTGACACAAACGACCTAGGAAATGACGCTATGATAGGTTTAGATGACTTTAGCATTCAAGCAACATCAACAGATCCACAATTTTTATCTAATGAAAAATTAGATGAAATTTCTGGACTACAAATATTCCCCAATCCAACCAAATCAATTCTAAACATAACATCAAACAAGTATTCAGAAAAACAAATTGAAGTATATGACTCTTTAGGAAAAATAATTTTATCCACTAGAACAACTAATGAAAATATAAACATTACTTCTTTAACCAAGGGAGTTTACACAGCTAAAATCACCGAAGAAGGCAAAATAGCCATCAGAAAAATCGTAATTGAGTAAACTCTATTTGAATAAAAAAAGCTATCCTCTCTAAGCAAACACCCAAAGAGGTTTTTTTATACTTTTGCAAACAAAACAAAACTATTAAAATGAAAAAAAAATCATTATTTTCCCTATTCAGCTTATTCCTTTTTATTTCAAACAGCTTTGCACAGACCACATTAACCTCTTGGAGTTTTGATGGACAAACAACCAATCCAAACCTAGGAACAGGAACATTAAGTCTAATTGGAGGGGTCAACCCAAACACTTACCAAAGCGGCAATGGTGCAGGGTTTGCACATAGTATAAAAAATTTTCCACTTCAAGGAACGGCTTCTGGAACAGCTGGCTATCAATTTATGGTAAGTACTAATGGCTACTCAGGAATTATCATAAAATTTGACCCAAGAGGACAGGATGCTTCTTCTAAATGGCAACAATACGAATATACTATTGATGGCGGAAATTCTTGGGAAATCTTAGCTAATAACAATGGAGATCTGACAAATGGTTTTACAGCTTCTCCAATGAAATCTTTATTAATCAATGATCCCAGATGCAATAACAATCCTAATTTTGGTTTCCGAATTGTCTCTATTGTTAATCCAAACAACAATACCTATGAACCTATTTTAGGAGTTTACGACCCTGCTGCTAATTGGAGAATAGACAATGTAAAAATTGAAGCTAGTTCTGTTTTAAACAATGAAAAAAACAATGAAATAGAAGGCTTATCAGTCCATCCAAATCCTGCAAATTCAGTTTTAAATATTACTTCTAGTAATTTTGAAGAAAAACAAATTGAAGTATATGATACTTTAGGACAAAAAACTTTATCATCTAAAGTAACTGATCAAATTGTTAATATCTCATCTTTAACTAAAGGAATTTATTTTGCTAAAATCACCGAAAAAGGTAAAACAGCAACTAGAAAAATTATAATCGAATAAGGCTCAATCTAATTCAAAAACACAAAAGGCTGCAGTGCAAAATAGTTTAAGGCAGCCTTTTTTATAATAAAGATATTCAGACTTCTTTAAACCCAAATATGCGTTAGCCTTTCGCATCAAGATGAAAAATACAAAAAAGTTAAGAATAAACAGCTTTTTTTACCAAAACGGTAGTTTTATTACATTGAGGACAAAAAAGGGAGTACTTTTTTAGATTCAAAGTCCTTTTTATCTGTAATACATTTCTAGTACGCAATCTGGATTAAAACCCACTTTTTTATATGTTATCATCTAAGAAGTAAAGTCTTTTTTAGATTCTCATATTTAAAAAACACAAAAAATGATTAAATTCAAATCTTATTCATTCAGTATTCTTATTTTTACCTCCAAAATATTAAAAT
Source organism: Flavobacterium columnare NBRC 100251 = ATCC 23463 (assembly GCF_002530675.1). Taxonomy (GTDB): domain Bacteria; phylum Bacteroidota; class Bacteroidia; order Flavobacteriales; family Flavobacteriaceae; genus Flavobacterium; species Flavobacterium columnare. The sequence continues at coordinate 1,231 of NZ_PCMX01000066.1, read as the reverse complement.
TCAAAAACGATATGTTTAAAATTAGAAAAAACATTGCTCTAACAGCTTCGTTTATTATAACTATCAGTGCTTTTGCACAAGATAATTTAGTCAATTCACTAAAAATAAATGCAAGTGAAAAAAGTAAAGAATCTTTCAAATTTACTGACGTTATAAATATTGAAAATACTCCTATAAAGAACCAAGGCTCTTCAGGGACTTGTTGGAGTTATTCTGCTAATTCATTTTTAGAATCAGAAATGATACGCATGGGTAAAAAACCAGTAGAATTAGCACAAATTTATTCTGCTCGTAATGCGTATATCGAAAAAGGAAGAAACTATGTCCGTATGCATGGTTCAGTTGCTCTAGGCGATGGCGGAGCTTTTCATGATGTGATTAATATGTATCGCAAATATGGAGCCGTTCCTCAATCTGTTTATACAGGCTTGAATTATGGAACTGATAAAAATAAATTTGCTGAAATGAGTTCTCTAATTGAAGCTTTCTTAAAGGCTGTTGTTACCAATCCTAATGGAGAACTAACTCCTAATTGGGAAAAAGCCTATACTGCAATGATTGATAGTTATCTTGGACAAGTACCCAAAACTTTTCAATTTGAAGGTAAAACCTATACCCCTGAAACCTTTGCTAAAGAAGTAGTAGGCGTTAATGCCGATGATTATGTAGAAATTTCTTCCTTACAAGAACATCCCTACTATACTAAATTCGTATTAATGGTTCCAGATAATTGGAATTTTGATCAAGTATATAATGTAAAAATGAATGAATTAACTGATATTATTGACAACGCAATTAAAAATGGTTATTCAGTAGCTTGGGCTGGCGATGTTAGCGAAAAAAGTTTTTCTTGGAAAAACGGTGTAGCTTATGTCCCTGAGAAAAAATTTGAGGAGATGACTGCTGATGAAAAATCAGATATGTTTAATGGCCCTAAAAAAGAAATGACAGTAACTGAGGAAATGCGTCAAAAGGCATTTGATAATTACACAACTACTGATGATCACGGTATGCATATTGTTGGAATTTCTAAAGATCAAAACGGTAAAGAATATTATATCGTTAAAAACTCTTGGGGTACAACAAATGACTACAAAGGATATTTGTATATGACGAAAGAATTTGCAAAATATAAAGCAACCGCCATTATGTTGCATAAAAAAGCGGTACCTACAGGCATTGCATCTAAATTAAAACTATAAAAAACCTCTATATAAAACAACAAACCCGA
>NZ_PCMX01000065.1 GCF_002530675.1 Flavobacterium columnare NBRC 100251 = ATCC 23463 | reverse complement strand
TTATCATTTGGAAACAATTGCAAACTTCTTCGTAAAAAGACATACAAACGCAAATGCTGAATCCTTTAACTCAAAAATAAAACTCTTTAGAGCTAATCAAAGAGGTGTGGTGGATACTAAATTCTTCCTCTTTAGAATGGAGAAACTTTTTGCTTAATCCCCAAAAAATTAATCTGAGCCGAATTTATTCTTAATTCATGAAATATCTAATTCCTATAAAGCTTCTAATGCCTTGATTCGGACCGTAGATATAAGTAGGATCAAATGTAAGTGCGTATGGGTTGTCAGGAGTTGCTATTGCATTACCATTCGTGTCATATTGAACATTAGTATCAAAAGGATCATCTGAACGAGCAATAATAAAAGGATTCCCTTTGTTAGGTGTCCAGTTTAATAAATTTTTGATTCCTAAATAAATTTCTAGATTTTTAATTTTGTTAATGGTACATTGAATGTTTTGAATGCTATAGGTTGGCGAATTTGGTTTTCTTGGATCTGTGTTGTTTAAAATCGGCAATTTCATAGGGCCATATAAATTTCCAGTGTAGTCAAATGATAAAAACCATTTAGGAAAGGCATAAGATATAGACCATGTTCCTGAAAAACGTTCAGTCAATAATTGCCTTGTTTGAATGCCTTTTGAGGTTTTAGATACGTCCATAAAAGTAGCCCCTAAACTTACTTTTAATCCGCTGCCAAGAATTAGATCAAGGTTGCTACTTATTCCTTTTGATTCGGCAAAACCATCTAAATTTTTATAAATAATAGCATTACCATCAGTTTCATAATCTGGTAAAATACTATTGGTAAAATAAGTATACCAAATAGAGTTTTCCCAGCTAATGAAACTCCCGTTTTTTAAATACCATTTGTGTAGTACATTTAAGTTGCCATTATATGATTGTTCAGGTTTTAGGTTTTCAGCGATAATTAGGTTTCTAGCGCCTGTTAAAGCGGAGTGTTCTTCAGTAAAAAGATTTACAATTCTAAAACCAGTTCCTGCATTAAGTCTGGCTACTGTATTGTTATTAGGTTTCCATTTGTAGGCAAACCTAGGGGTAAATATGACTCCATGATTTTTATTAAAATCATATCGTGTCCCTAATAATATAGTATGATAATCATTCAGCTTTATCTCGTTTTGTAAAAAAACACTTGAAATCCAGTTTGTGTCTTCTGAAAGCGTAGCAGGCGTGTTGTCCTCATAGAATTGATAACGTGTGGCTAGGCCAAAGAGTAAATTATGTTTTTTGATAACCTTATCCCAAGTTAGTTGCCCAAATCCAATATTTTGTTGTGCTAAATATAATGTTTTTCCATAAGCTGAATTTTGATTATGATTGGTGTAAGAAAAATGTATTTTCATTTTTTCCCTTATAGGGAGTTCGTATAAACCTAGTATTTCATAGCGTTTGGTATAAATACTTTCGCCATATACTTGATTGCCTCCTCTAAATGACTTATTCCACTGTGTTTCACCTCCCCATCTGTCTTCATAAAAATATCGACCCGCAAGGGAAAGCATTTTTTTTGAATTTCTTTCAAAATTCCATTTTTGAAAAACGGAAATGCGATCTTGTAAGGTAACATCAGTGAAGTGATCTTTATTGTTATCTATTGGATTGGAGTAATTAAAATAATTAATTCCAGTTAGTACGGAAGTTTTTTTAAGGTTGAATTTAAATCCAAAATCTAAATTTGCTTCCCCCCAACTTGTTGAAAATCCATCTAAAGATATTATAGGTACATTTTTAGGGTTTTTAGTGATGATATTTATTAATCCTCCTATTGCTTCGCTGCCATACAATGAAGAGGCGGGACCTTTTATAATTTCTATACGTTCTATTAATGAATTAGGAATTCCAGAAAGCCCATAGACTGTGGATAGACCACTTACAATAGGCATTCCGTCTATTAATACGAATGTGTAAGGACCTTCTAAACCATTGATATGAATGTCTCCTGTATTACAAATGCTACAGTTGAGTTGAGGCCGAACACCGTTAATGTTTTGCAATCCTTCAAAAATATTAGAAACGGGATTTTTTTTAAAAAAAGAAGGTTTAAATACTTCAACAGGCACCGCACTATCTAATCGGCTTACGGGTTTTAAAGTGCCTGTAATAACCACTTCTTCTAAGTCATTTTGTTTTTCTTTAGTAGGAATAAGATTTATAGTTAAGACAATGGGAATGTTGTTGGTTATACGGATGTTTTTCTTGAATTCTTGAAAGCCGTTTTCGTTAATTTCTATGTCATAATTTCCAATTTCTAAAGCGGTTGATTTAAAATAACCATGGGTGTCTGTTTGTGTAATTTGTTTTTTATTTATTAGAATTTGTATAGAAGATAAGGCTATATTTTCTGTACGCACAATACCTTCTATGTAGGCTTGAGAGAAGCTTGTTAGGGAGTAAAAATAAAATATTAATAAGTGTATAAATTTCATTTTTTAAATTTTTAAAATAATTTTTAGTCAAATCTAAAAATTTTATTATTTCAAAACAAAATTTATAATTATATTTGTGTAAAATAAATGCAAATGACTCATTCTGAAGAGAATTATCTCAAGGTAATATATCATTTAAATGGTGCTTCACACAAAGGAGTTAATACGAATGCTATAGCCTTAATGATAGAAACAAAAGCATCTTCTGTAACGGATATGCTGAAAAAATTAGCTGAAAAAGAATTGGTAGATTATCAAAAATACCAAGGAGTTACTTTAACAGATAAAGGATTGCATACCGCTAAGATGATTATTAGAAAACACCGTCTTTGGGAGGTTTTTTTAGTAAATAAGTTGGGGTTTGCTTGGGATGAGGTACACGATTTAGCGGAAGAATTAGAACATATAAAATCCGAAAAGCTTACTGATAAATTAGATGAATTTTTAGATTTTCCTGCTTTTGATCCCCATGGAGATCCGATACCTAACAAAAATGGCGAAATTAAATGGATTCATGAATTACTCCTTAGTGAAGCGGAGTTAGAAACCGCTTATCTTTTTGTTGGGGTTAAAAATTCATCAACAGAATTTTTACAATACTTAGATAAACAAAATATAGGATTAGGTTCTACGATTAAGATAATAAGTAAAGAAGAATTTGACGCATCGCTTCATATCAAAATAGAGGATCGAAATTTAATGATTTCAAATAAAATTGCAGAAAATTTATTCATTAAACCCAAACAATTATGAGTAAATCATTAGAAGAAGTACACGAAAGTGTATCCACACAAAATAAGACATCATGGTTTAAACGAACCTTGGCTTTTTTAGGACCTGCTTATTTAATTAGCGTTGGTTATATGGATCCTGGTAACTGGGCCACTGATTTAGCAGGAGGAAGCCAGTTTGGATATAGTTTGTTATGGGTTTTATTAATGAGTAATTTAATGGCTTTGTTATTACAAAGTCTTAGTGCCAGATTAGGTATTGTAACGCAGCGTGATCTAGCACAAGCCTCTCGTGAAACTTATTCGCCTCTTGTAAACCTATTTTTGTATATACTAGCAGAAATAGCCATAGCTGCTTGTGATTTAGCAGAAGTTCTGGGAATGGCAATTGGTATTAATTTACTGTTCGGAATTCCTTTGTTACAAGGTGTTATGATTACGGTTTTAGACACTTTTTTATTGCTTTTTTTAATAAATAAAGGAATCCGAAAAATGGAAGCTTTTGTAGTAACATTGGTTGCTATTATTGGTTCTTGTTTTGTTTTTGAAATGGTATTTGCTCAACCTGAAATTGCCAAAGTAGCTAGTGGATTAATACCGTCTATTCCTGATCAGACGGCCTTGTATATAGCTATTGGAATTATAGGAGCTACTGTTATGCCTCATAATTTATATCTTCATTCTTCTTTGGTGCAAACCCGTAAATTCGAAAGGAGTAGAGCCGGAATCAAACAGGCTATTCGATATAATATTATAGATTCAACCATTGCATTAAACTTAGCTTTTTTTGTTAATGCAGCTATACTGATTTTGGCAGCAGCAGCATTTTATAAAAATGGACTTTATGAAGTAGCAGAAATACAAGATGCGTATCAATTATTAACTCCTATGCTAGGTACCAAATGGGCTGCTTCGTTATTTGCTATTGCTTTAATAGCTGCTGGACAAAGTTCAACGATTACAGGTACATTGGCTGGACAAATTGTTATGGAAGGCTATCTAAATCTACGCATTCAACCATGGGTACGACGTATCTTAACCCGATTGATTGCTATCGTGCCTGCTGTAATTGTCATTACGCTATTGGGCGAAGAAGTAACGGGTAAAATGCTTATTTTTAGTCAGGTTATTTTGAGTATGCAATTGGGATTTGCTATTATTCCTTTAATTCATTTTGTGAGTGATCCGGAGAAAATGAATGGTTTTCAAATAAATAAATTAACACAAGTTGTGGCGTGGATCATTGCTCTGATTATAGTAGGACTAAACGCTAAATTGGTTTTTGGAGAAATACAAAATATACTTCAAACGTATAATTATGCGATCAGTTTATGGTTAACAATAGTGCCTATTAGTATAGGTTTTGGTTTGTTGCTCTTATATATTATATTCAAACCGTTACTAAAGCCTACGTTTAATGAACACAAACATACTACTCATCAAAATATTAGAATAGAAATCAATCCTAATCACTCAATTTGTAGAAAAAACATTGCTGTTGCATTGGATTTTTCAACTGCAGATGCGTTAGCTGTAAATCATGCTATTGAGTTAGGTGGAAAGGATGCTGATTATACATTAATACATATTGTGGAAAGCGTAGGAGCTATTTTTTATGGTCAACACATAAAGGATCAAGAAACAAAGATTGATAAAAAAATATTAAACGGATATCGTGATAATTTAGTACTGTTAGGGTATAAGGTAGAATGCCAACTCGGGTTTGGTAACCCTACAAAAGCTATAGCCGATATTATTAATACAAATAAATTTGATATTTTAGTAATGGGAACGCATGGGCATACGGGATACAAAGACATACTCTTTGGTACAACAGTTGATAAATTAAGACATGCAATATCAATTCCGTTATACATTGTTAAGAAAGAAGAAAATAGTATATGAAAAACACCTTAAATCTATTGTTGTTTACTATCATTTTGATTAGTTGTAGTAGTAATCGTTCGATTTCTCAAATAGATCAGAAATTAGATCATACAAATGGGAAAGAAATTGTATTACAAAAAGTTCTAAATGACTCAAGATGCCCAGAAGGAGTACAATGTATTTGGGAAGGAGAAGTAGTAATACAGGTAGCTTGTTATGAAAATGGGAAAATTAGAGAGGAAAAACAATTTACGTTAAGATCAAACAACCAAGAAGAAATTCTAGAATGGTTTCGTTTGCATTTGCCTAAGTCAGAAAAGACTTTGCAAACAGTACGTGTTTTACCTCTTAAAAAGAGAAAAGAAAAACAAATTCTTCCAATTGAATATAGTATCGTATTAGGGTATTAGTGACAATTACAGTCATTACTACAAGAATTCTTTGGTTTTTTTTTACCAAAGAATTTTTTGTACAAATAGGCTATCGCTAAAATCAGAAGCAAAAAGGCAACTATTTCTTGTATCATATTCTAAATTTTAAAAAAATGTTTTAACTAAAAACTTTAAATGTTCGTTGAATAATTTTTATAACCAATCTTTAATTTTTAGCTTAAGACTTGATAAGCAATAAAAGCCACTAAATAGGCAAATCCAGACATAAAGACCAGCTGTATTGCAGGCCATTTCCAACCATTTGTTTCCTTTTTGGTAATAGCTAATGTACTTATACATTGCATAGCAAAGGCGTAAAATAATAATAATGAAACCCCAGTAGCGGTATTGAATAATTTTTCACCTGTATTAGGGTTTATTTCCTCTGCCAAACGATTTTTAACGGTTGCTTCTTGATCTTCGGAGTCTTCTATACTATAAATAGTAGCTAGAGTACCTACAAACACCTCACGTGCGGCAAATGAAGAAATAATGGCAATTCCAATTTTCCAATCATAACCTAGTGGTTTGATTATAGGTTCTATTCCTTTGCCTATTTTGCCGATATATGAATTTTCAAGTTTATAGGAAGCAATTTGATCTTCTAGATCCTCTGTAGATTGAGATTGTTCTGTTATAATTTTTTCGGCATTTTTAAAGTCTTCTCCAGGACCATAAGAGGCTAAAAACCATAGGATAATAGATAATGCTAAAATAATTTTACCAGCACCTAGTACAAAGGATTTTGTTTTTTCAATTACATTAATTGCCACATTTTTAAACATTGGCAATTTATAATTAGGCATTTCAATCACAAAATAGGAATTAGAAGGGATATGTAATGATTTGTGCAAAACCCAAGCAGAAATAAGAGCCATTAAAAATCCTATTAAATACATTGTCATTAGAGCAAATCCTTGCATATTAAAAATATACAAAATACGTTGGTTTGGTACTATAATAGAAATAATGATAGCATATACAGGCAAACGTGCCGAGCAGGTTGTAAATGGGGTTACTAATATAGATATTAAACGTTCTTTCCAGTTTTCAATATTTCTTGTGGCCATAATAGCTGGAATAGCACAAGCAGTACCAGAAATGAGAGGGACTACACTTTTTCCAGAAAGTCCAAATCGACGCATTAGTTTATCCATAATAAAGACCACTCGACTCATATAACCACTTTCCTCTAGAATAGAAATAAACATAAAAAGAAAGGCTATTTGTGGTATGAAAATAATAATACCTCCTATTCCAGGTATAATACCCTGTGTAATTAAATCTGTTAAAACCCCAGCAGGCATTCTAGAGGCTACCCAACTAGCTAAAGAAGTAAAAGTATGATCTATAAAATCCATGGGAATACTTGCCCAATCAAAAATAGATTGAAAAATAAGCATCAGGATAAAGAAGAAAATAAAATATCCCCATACTTTATGTAGTAATATACGATCTAATCGACTGCGTAAATCTCTAGCTTGATTACGATCGATTTTTTGACCTATTTTGAGGGTTTGATTGATGAATTGATAGCGTTTAATGGTTTCCTTATGTTGAAGACGCTTTAATTGATCTTTTGATTTCGTGAATGAAGGATCAGGTAGTTCTTTGCGGTCTAAATGAACAAAGTTTATGTCTTGGGTAATAACTAACCATAATTTGTACAATAGTTGGTTCGGAAATGCTTTTTGTAAATCATTAAAATATTCTAGATCAATTTCGGAAGCGTTCAAACAAGGTTCTGTAGATACGTTTTTATAATTAATAATTAGATCTTTTAGGGTTTCTATACCTTCTCCTTTGCGTGAACTTACTAAAGCAATTTTGGTTTTGAGCGTTTTTTCTAAGTAAGGAATATCTAATGAAATGCCTTTATAAGACATTCGATCCGCCATGTTAACAACTAAGATGGTTGGAATTTCTAAATCTTTAATTTGGGTAAATAGTAATAAATTTCGCTTTAAGTTTTCAACATCTGTAACAACTATAGCCACATCTGGATAATCTTTGTCGTTTTTGTTTAAAAGAAGTTCAATTACCAAATTTTCGTCTAATGAACTTGCATTTAGACTATAGGTTCCAGGTAAATCAAGTATGGTGGCTTTTAGATTAGAAGCTAGTTTACAGACTCCAATTTTTTTTTCAACGGTAATTCCAGGATAATTACCGACTTGTTGATTTAATCCTGTTAGTTGATTAAATACAGAAGTTTTTCCTACATTGGGATTGCCAATTAAAGCAATGTTAATATTACCAACTTTCATTACTCAATGTCAAAAAGGGTTACTTGAATAGCATCAGCTGTTTCTTTTCGAATAGCTAAATGTGCGTCATTTACTAATAAATACAAGGGATCTCCTAAGGGGGCTACTTGTAATAATTGGACTTCATTACCAGGAAGACACCCCATTTCTAATAATTTTAATGGAATACTGTCGATATCAAAATCGTCAATTTTTGCTTTTTGACCTTGCCTTAGTTGGGATAGGTTAATCTTCACTTGTTTATTTAGATTGAATTAATATTGCAAAAGTAGGAAAATATATTCATCAATATGCTACAAAAATGATTTGATAATTATAATTCTTCATTTGTAGCTCTTAAATGTAATACTTTTTTTGAGTATTAAACTCAGATTGTGTATCAGAAATTTATCACAGATAAAAATGGCTTTGAATCTAAAAAGAATTCATTTTTTTAGCCTTAATTGGTTAAAACTATAGCTTAGAGAAAAAATTTTCGTGCATTTTTATCTGTTTTTCCTTTTTCCTTTTCATCACAAAGGTTAACGGATAATCTGGGTTAAAAGTAGAGGGATAGAAAGGTAATTGTTTAATGTTTTTTTTAATTAGTTTAAGGAGTAGGATTATTATTTTTTATACTGTTCCCAAAATAGTATTTAAATGGTTTGGGAACAGTATGTTTTTAAGTATTAAAATAAATGGATTAATATTAGTTGTGTTTTAAAAAAACCAAGTTGCTACAGCAATAGCTGCTAATACACAAATGAAGTCAACCAAAAGCATTGTTCCTAGTGTATAGCGCGTATTTTTGATATTAACAGAACCGAAATATACTGCAATTACATAAAAAGTAGTTTCAGCACTGCATTGAAAAATACAAACCAAACGCCCTGTAAAAGAATCTACTCCTGAAGTTCGCATAGCATCTATCATAAATCCACGTGAACCACCTGAGCTAAAGGGGCGTAATAGGGCTACGGGAAGACCATCCGTAATTTCCTTGCTAATTCCTATTTGTCCAAATAAAAAGCGAATGCTATTACTCACAATCTCAAACAATCCACTATTCCTAAAAAAGGAGATGGCAACCAGCATACCCATAACATACGGAAAGATTTTTACACCAGTATTTAATCCGTTACGAGCTCCTTCAACAAAGGTGTCAAAGATGGTAGTATTGGCTAAAGTAAATCTCTTTTCATGAATGAAAGAAAAAACGAGGGTAAATCCAATAATAGATATTAGCATCAATCCAGATAAATTGCCCGTAAAAGCATTTTTGCCAATCAAGTCCAATGTGTTAATATAAAATAATAACCCAAGGATGGCACCTATTATACCCATTAATACACTTAATAACCCAACGCTTTTAAAATTGATACGCTGACGAATACCCACTATTAATAACGCTGCTATTGTACCTATAAAAGAGGTAATGATACAAGGAAGCATTACGTCAGCAGGATTAGAGGCGTTTTCGGCTGCTCTATAACCAATAATTGAAGTAGGTATTAGGGTAAGACCCGCAGCATGTAAACACATAAACATAATTTGTGCATCACTAGCTTTGTCTTTGTCTGGATTAAGTGTTTGTAAACTTTCCATTGCTTTAAGGCCAAATGGGGTAGCAGCTGAATCTAATCCTAAGAAGTTAGCGGCAAAATTTAAGGTCATATACGATATAGACTCATGGTTTTTAGGAACTGATGGAAATACTTGTGCGAAAAAAGGACTTAATTTTTTAGCTAATTTTTCAGAAGCACCCGAAATAATTAATAATTCCATTAACCCACAAAAGAATGCTAAATACGCAATTAAGGGAAGAATTAAATCTACTAAACTGTTTTTACAAGTAGGAAGTAGCCCATCTGCTTTTTGAAATCCGCTATATAATTTAACCGTTTGATTTTTATATACATAAGTAGTGTCAGCATTTAGTGTATCTTTATTGACAACCATTGTCATTTCAGGAGCTTTTTTGATACTATCTGCTACAAATTTTGGTAGTTGGTTTAAATATTTTTCAGATACTAAGATGGGGTCCTCTTTTTTACCATTTAAAATATAATCAGTACTATAACTTCCTTCATTGAAAAGATTTAGAACAATGAAAAAAATAGATGAAATAAAAATTGCCAACCAAAATCTGCTTAAAACCATAAAAATTTATCTTAAATGGGTAAAATAACGTTATAAAGGGTATAAAAGTAATAAATCAAAAAATATTTTCGGGATAAAGTATAACTTTTCCAATATAAATAGGGGCATCAAAAGTAGTTTTTAATGCTGCTTTTGAGTTTAGAATGGCACGATATCCTACGCCAGCTCCTAATCCCAACCATTTTAATACCTTGTAATTGGTTTGTCCTGATAGTTCATTTACATATAAAGAGAGATTAGTATCACGAACAATATCATCATTTATTTCTCTAACAAAACTAGGTTTTCCAAAACCTATTTGTTCTGTTAGAAAACATTCCCATTTAGGATTTTTGTAAAAGATCCAATCGGTAAAAAGACTTCCATACCACAGACTTACCTTGTTGTCATTAATTGTCTGCGTTTTTTTGTTTACATAGGTAATGTTAACGGGAGATAGAATGAAAGAAGTGCCTAATCCGAATCGGAACTTATTTTTATATTGAACCCCTACTTTTGTGCCCAAAATAGAAATTTGGTTTCCTCTTAAGCTGGAAAAACGATTGTCCATTTGAAAAATAAATCGGTATTTTTTATCTGGATTAGAAATTTGTTCTTGAGCATTAAAAGAATGACCTAACAAAAAAAGAAATACGATATAAAAGGTTTTTTTAAGAAGCATATAGAATAATCAGGATGTTATACAATAAAGATTTCGTCGTCTATTAACAAATCTTCTCCTCGTAATCGGAGAATGATTTGAGCAACTGCTATTACATCTTTTTCACAATAGGTTATAATTCTGTCTATGTTTTGTTCTTGATAATATACTTTAGCTACATCACTCCCTTCTATATCTCCTTTGGGAGAAGGAATACCTAAAACGGTTGTTAATAATTTTAGAGAAGTATAATGTTTGTAATCTCCAAATTTCCATAAATCTAATGTGTCTAAATGAGGGACTTCCCATGGTTTTTTTCCAAAAAGGTTTAGTTTTTTGGGAATAGGAATATTATTAATGATCATTCGTCTGGCTATATAAGGAAAATCAAATTCTTTAGCATTATGTCCGCATAGTAGATGCTGTGTATGACTATAGTGACTGTTTAATAAATTTGAAAAACCATTTAGAATGGATACTTCATCACCCCAAAAACTAGTTACTCTAAATTGACGGATATCTTTTTTAAAAGAAAAATAGCCCACAGAAATACATACAATTTTACCAAATTCAGCCCAAATACCTGCTCGATCATAAAACTCTTCCGCGGTAAATTCATCTTTACGTTGGTATTGAGTTTTGAGCTCATATAGTTCTTGACGTATGGGATCTAAAGAAGAAAAGGTTTCATGTTCAGGTACTGTTTCTATATCTAAAAATAAAATATTTTCAAGTAGGAGTTTGTCTAGCATATTACCCATTTTAACCGTTCCTTACGAAAATAAAGATTTATGATTAAAAAATAAAGAATTTTTAAAATTAAAATAGTATTTGTTGTTTCGAAGAGCTTTCATGATTTAATAACCATTTTTTACGCCATAAGCCGCCTGCATATCCAATAAGAGACCCATCGGTTCCAATTACGCGGTGACAAGGTACTACAATCCAAAGGGGATTTTTGCCATTAGCTGAAGCAGCAGCACGAATGACCTTTGTGTCACCTAGCTTTTTTGCTAAATCTAAATAAGAAATTGTTTTTCCGAAAGGAATTTGAAGTAATTCATTCCAAACTTTTTTTTGAAAATCAGTTCCTTCTGGATTTAATGAAAATGAAAATTCTTTTCTATTACCGTTAAAATACTCTTGTAGTTGATTTACGGCATCTAGGAGTTCTTTTGGAATTGGATCAGATAACTTACCTTCTGTTGCTATTGAAATGCCAGCAATTCCCTCTTCATTTCCTTCTATTTTAACGATACCTAATGGGGAATGAATAAATGCTGTTTTCATAAAAATGGGGTACAAAAGACCTAGTGTTTTTTTTAAACTCGCTAGGTCTTTATAATTTAGATTTAAAATAAGTTTGAAATATATTAAAAACTTAATATATAAGCTTCTATGGCTTTTAATTCTTCTTCAGGAAGATTTTTAGTAATAGCAAAGTTAGCTTTCATTGTATTATACTGACTAGGATCTACTATAGGTTGGCTTTTTTCTTGGAGAAAGTCAACAATGTTTCCGTTTTTTTCTTTGTATAGTTTCGCTATTTCTTTTAGAGAAGGTCCCACTGTTTTTATATCAGGTTTATGACATGTATAACAAACGCCTTTTCCTTCAAAAATTTCTTTGCCTAAATCGATAGGTTTTTGTGTAATGGTTTCTGAGGTAGATTTACCAAAACGCTCTTGACTTTCTTTTTTGCAAGAAAAAATAAATCCGATAAGTGATAATAATAAGAGTTTTTTCATACTGTATTTAAATGTGTCCTCTTTGAACGAACAAAGAATTTTATAAAGTATATAGGATTTTTGTTTTAATTGGAAATTACAAGAAGTTTATTTGTTTAACAAAATAGCAGCTTCTTTAGCAAAATAAGTCGAAATTAAAGTAGCACCTGCACGTTTGATACACATTAATTGCTCTATCATGATTTTATCATGATCTAACCAGCCTCTTTCCGAAGCTGCTTTTATCATAGCATATTCTCCTGAAACATGAAATACTGTAACGGGTACATTTACCGCATTTTTTACTTCACGAACAATATCTAAGTAGGCAATTCCTGGTTTTACCATAACCATATCAGCTCCTTCTTCTACATCCCAAAGAGCCTCTTTTACAGCTTCTATACGGTTTGCATAATCCATTTGATAGGTTTTTTTATCTTTAGGAACTACAACGTCTGCTTCCTTGGGTGCACTATCTAAGGCATCACGGAAAGGACCATAAAATGCGGATGCGTATTTAGCGGAATAACTCATGATACCTACATTATGATAACCGGCTGCATCTAATCCTTGACGTAAACGGAATACACGTCCGTCCATCATATCGCTTGGTGCAACAAAATCAGCACCTGCTTCTGCATGTGAAACAGCCATTTTTACCAAGGCATCATTTGTAATATCATTTGCTACATCTCCTTTTTCTATGATTCCATCATGACCGTAGATTGAATACGGGTCTAATGCTACGTCTGGCATGACGATCATATCAGGACATACTTTTTTGATGGCACGAATGGCATTTTGCATTAATCCGTTAGGATTCCAGGCTTCTTTTCCTGTATTGTCTTTTAAATCATCATTTATTTTTACATAAATATTTACAGCTCTGATTCCTAAGGCGTATAATTCTTTAACTTCTTCTATTGTTAGATCCAGTGTACGACGGTAGATACCTGGCATAGAAGGAACTTCTATTATAGTCTTTTCTCCTTCCATTATGAACATAGGGAACATGAAATCAGATGGACTTAAGCTGGTTTCTCTCACGATATTTCGTATTGTTTCGTTCACTCTTAATCTTCTACCTCTGTGTATAGGGAACATATCTTCTTGTTTTTTTAGTTATATACCGAATTTATTTTCTATTTTCTCAAATACTTTTTTAACACTTTTAGCTTCATTAAAGCGATAACCAATAAAAAGTACAGCATTAAATTTTGAGTTCATTATATCAGCTGCTACTTTACTATCATATTGGTAATTTTTGTAATTGACTCGAATTCCTGAGAAGAAATTTTCTTGATTATAACCTAATGAAAAGTTTAAATCTAAATTGTAATTCCATTTGATTTTATTGTCAAAAACAACAGATTCCTTGTTATTTGTATAATAATTTTTAGAATCATGAAATCCAATACCTGGATGTAAACCTCCAGTAGCAAACCATGTTTTGTTAATCACGTAATTATACATATAACCCAATTGAAGAATGAAATCTACAGACTTTATCCGTTCTAAGTTTTGTTCAAAAGAATTAGGATTATTAGTATATAAATTGTTAATAAAATAAGTGAGTGAAGGCATGAAACTACCAGCACTTTTTATTTGTCTTTCTGTTTGTGATTCGTAGGCTCTATATGAAAAATTCTTATTAGTTATATAAAAAGTTTTGCCTCCAATGGTATTGATTTCTAAATCGTCAAAGACCTCAATTGGGTTTTGATCATCTGGATTTCTTAAAGTAAATCCTTTTACTTTTTTATAAGTAACTTCTTGTCTTAAACGATCAGAATAGAAAAATTTAAAACTTAAATCTAATGTTTTTGTATTAGCTCTCTGATTATTCAATTCGGGTATGAAATCAGGTGAAAATGAATAACTAATCCCTAAAAATTTATAATCAAATGAAAAACGAAGTTTTAATTTTTCATCAGGAGAAAAAATGCTTTTTTTGTTATCTGTATAATTTAATTTAGGGATATAAAAATTATCTACTTCTGAATTAATATCTACTTTAAAGATCATTTTGTCAAAATAATTCAAACGATAATCTAGATTGTATTTATGCCATAAGGCATGTCTAATTTCTCCCTCTTTTTCTTGAGCAAGAGAAACAGGGTAGTATATTAATATTAAAACTTTTAGCCAATTACGCATACTATTTCAACCATTCTAATGGTTTTGATAAGGTTTTTATCAATTTTTCCTCTTCGCTATTTTCTTCTGGATGATGATCATATACCCATTGTACATGGGGAGGTAAACTCATTAAAATACTTTCAATTCTACCATTTGTTTTTAATCCAAATAAAGTACCTTTATCATGAACTAGGTTGAACTCTACATAACGTCCTCTACGGATTTCTTGCCATGTACGGTTAGCGTCTGTATAAGGTAAATCTTTTCTTTTTTGTACAATTGGCAAATACGCATCTAAAAAACTGTTTCCGACTTCTGTAACAAAGTTGTACCAATTTTCCATAGACATAGTGTCAGTTGTTTTTAAATAATCAAAAAACAAACCACCTATACCACGCGCCTCATTTCGGTGGCTATTCCAAAAGTATTCGTCGCATTTCTTTTTATAATTAGGGTAAAATTCTGGATTGTGTTTATCACAAGCTGTTTTACATATTTTGTGGAAATGAATGGCGTCTTCTTCAAACAAGTAGTAAGGCGTTAAGTCTTGTCCACCACCAAACCATTGATTGATAATAGTTCCGTTATCATCGTACATTTCAAAATAACGCCAATTGGCATGAACTGTTGGAACCATTGGGTTTTTAGGATGGATTACTAAACTTAGTCCACAGGCAAAAAAATCAGCTTCTCCAACACCAAACATTTTTTGCATGGTATCAGGTAATTTTCCATGGACAGCAGAAATATTAACGCCTCCTTTTTCAAAAACAGCTCCGTTTTCAATTACGCGAGTACGACCCCCACCGCCTTCGGGTCTATCCCATAAGTCTTGACGGAATTTAGCTTTTCCGTCTATATCTTCTAAACCTTTACAAATTTGATCTTGTAGATTTTGTATATATGTATAGAATTTATTTTTCATTGATTGTTTTTTTAGATATCGGATTATCTATATTTATTTGTATTTAAGTTACTAGTTCTTTATTATTTTTTGCCCAGTTTATAACAAATCATAACGCCTCCTCTATAAGGTAACCATTCGCCACTTTTGTTAAAATTATCTGCTGTTTCGTACCGTTCTCCTGTTTCTAAATAATAACCTTTGTAAAATCCTTGTTGAGAACCGCCTCCCATGAAAAGATCTATCGAGAAAGATTCGTTTATAGGAACTTTAAACCCAACAGTCATTCCAAATAATAAGCTATAACCTTCTTGATACCTACCTGAATTGAGGTAATTCCATTTTTGCATTTTATAACTAGAACCGCCAACGTGACCTCCTAAATAAAATCCTTTTTCAAGTGTATTGAAATGATATCTTACTTCTGGAATTAAGATCACAAATTTTTGAGGAGCATTATTAACAGATTCCCATAATGAGGCCATAAGGTCTGCTTGAAATGTTAATTTTTTTCCTATTGTTGTTTCTACTCCTACTTGTGGTATTCCTAGAATGGTGGTTATATTTCCTTTAACAGAAGTTTGGGAATAGGTATTGATGACAAAAAAGTATATAAAATATTTTATATACTTTTTTAATCCTTTATCTATTTTATTAGATAGTCTTTGCATATTTTTTTATTTGGTTTTGCACTATATTATAGTATACATATATACTGCAAAAATTCTAAATGGATTATATGGTTTTCAAAAGTAAACTAAATATTGTTTATTTATCAATAAAAACGGTAAAGCAATATAATTTTATAACTAAAAAATCTAATCATTTTTATAGTATGTCCCATTTTATAAGAAAGGGATAATTATAAAAACCTTGTCATAACAAGGGGGTGATTAAGGTATAATACTTTATTAGTTTTTATTTAATCCTATATGATTTACTTTTGATATTCTTTTACAGCCTCTATGAATGCTTTTGCATGATCCACAGGGATATTAGGTAAAATACCGTGACCTAAGTTTACAATATATTTGTCTTTTCCAAACTCGTCAATCATTTCATGTACCATTTTTTTGATAGTAGGTATTGGTGACAATAGGCGAGAAGGGTCAAAATTTCCTTGTAGAGTAATGTTCCCTCCTGTTAAATAACGCGCATTTTTGGGAGAGCACGTCCAGTCTACTCCTAAAGCAGATGCTTTTGATTGGGACATTTCATTTAATGCAAACCAACATCCTTTTCCAAAAACAATTACTTCTGTTATAGGAGCTAATGCTTCTACAATTTGGTTGATATACTTCCACGAGAACTCTTGGTAATCCGTTGGTGATAGCATTCCCCCCCAAGAATCAAAAATTTGAATGGCATTACAGCCGTTAGCTACTTTTTCTTTTAGATACAAAATAGTGGTATCGGTAATTTTTTGTAATAATGCGTGTGCTGCTTCAGGTTGTGAAAAACAAAATCCTTTGGCCGTGTCATAACTTTTAGAACCTTTTCCTTCTACTGTATAACAAAAAATAGTCCAAGGAGATCCTGCAAAGCCTATTAATGGTACTTCATTGTTTAACATTTCTTTTGTTAATTTGATAGCATCCATTACATAACCTAAGGATTCATTAATTTCAGGAACATATACTTGATTTACTTGTTCTATTGAACGAATTGGATTAGGAATTATGGGTCCAATATTGTCCTTTAATTCTACATGAATTCCCATTGCTCTTGGAACGACTAGAATGTCAGAAAATAAAATGGCTGCATCAGGTTTTACGATACGAATGGGTTGCACTGTTATTTCTGCAGCTAATTCTGGCGTTTCACAACGTGTGAAAAAATCATATTTATCTCGTAACGCTCTGAATTCTGGTAAATATCTTCCTGCTTGACGCATCATCCATACAGGTGGGCGTTCAACAGTTTCTCCTTTTAATGCTCTTAAGAATAAATCGTTTTTCAACATACTTTTGTATTTATACCCGTTAGGTGTTTAAAACCTGTTAGGTGTTTTATAATAATTTAAACATTTAATAATTACATTTTCAACTGAGGGCTGATCAGCAATTACGATTTTTTTTGTTATATTTTCTAATGCTTTTGCGGTGGTGTTACCAATACAAAAACAAACTTCATTTGTAATTTTATTTTTTTTTAAATAGCTTTCTACTCCTGATGGACTGTAAAATAAGATGCTGTCTACCGTGATGTTGTTTAGTTTGGACGCTATAACGGTTTTATATACTTCTATTTCATTGAAAGCTATCCCGAATTCTTTTAATTTTTTAGGCAATACATCTCGTCTTAAATTTCCACTGAAAAAGGTATAACTTAAATGATGATAATTCAACGAAATAATTTCGGCTAATTCTTCCGCATAATTTGTGTGTTTTTCGACAATAAATCCTTTTTTTTCCAATAATGTTTTTGTTTTTATTCCTACACAAAAAATCTTTTTACTCTTAAAAAAATTAATATCTTCGGAATTTAAAACGGCAAGAACGGCATTTTGACTCGTGAAAATAAGAGCATCTGCTACTTTTTTAATAACTACTTTTTTTGTTTTAATTTTAATAAAATCCCTTTCAATAACTGCTAAGTTGTCATTTAGCAATAATTTTTTTTGATTAAGAAGTAGTTTTTTTGTGGATAACACTCGCACTATTTTCATTTTTATGTGAAAAAGGGATTTATAAAAAATAAAACCATTTATTGAACTGATATATCGTCATGATCTAACACTCCTTCGAGTTATTAAATGCGTATGTAATTATTTTTTTAATTGTTCTTTTATTACAGACATCAATTCAGTGCCTCCATTTTCTAAGAGTTCCTTGGCACAATTTAATCCTAATTTTTTCCATTCTGAAACCTCAAAAGAACGCTCTATCGCTATTTTTTGTTGACCATCTATTGAAAACAAAGCTCCTTTAAAATGGATTTGATCTGTTTTTTCATTATAAGTTGCCAAAGCACCAATAGGAGCGGTACATCCTCCTTCTAAAGTACGTAAGAATTGGCGTTCTATATAGGTACAAATTTCAGTTTCTATATGATTCAATTCAGATAAAGCTTCTAGTGCAAATGTATCTTCTGCCATAGCCACGACCATCATAGCTCCTTGTGCAGGTGCAGGAATCATCCAATCTAAAGAAAGGGTGGTTTCTGGTTTTAAATTTAAACGTTCTAAGCCCGCAGATGCAAAAATAGCTCCCCCCCAATCATTATCTTTTAATTTTTGAAGGCGGGTATTTACATTTCCTCTTAAGTCGACTGTTTTATGTTGTGGGTATTTGTGTAACCATTGGGCTTGACGACGTAAACTTCCTGTGGCAATTGTGGTGGTGGTATTTAAGAAATCAGTAGTTCCTTTATGAACTAAAATATCTACTGAGTTGGCCCTTTCTAAAACGGCAGCTTGTACGATGCCTTGCGGTAAAGCGGTTGGCACATCTTTCATAGAATGTACTGCAATATCGACTTGACCAGAAATCATGGCGGCATCTAGGGTTTTAGTGAATATACCTGTAATGCCCAACTCATACAAAGGCTTGTCAAGGATGATATCCCCTTGTGATTTTACTGCTACAATTTCTGTTTGATATCCTAAATCATTTAATTGTTTTTTTACAGTGTGCGCTTGCCAAAGTGCTAATTCACTATCACGAGTTCCGATTTTTATTTTCTTTTCCTTCATTCTTGTTATCTCATTAAGGAATTAATTTTTAATTCTTTAATTCTATGAAAAATATGTTTGTCAACTTAATTAATTCCTTTGTGATGTTGGTTGTTTAGAAATTAATAAGAAGATCTAGCGATCTTGTTACTATTTTCAAAATATATAGGTAATTTGGGTTCATGATTTTATATGTTATAATGTTTCTAACCACATTTTTAAAAATTTAAATAAAGAACGAATTACCTTTTTGTTTTACGATTCGTTTCTGCCTTTTTCTTTATGATTGTTTTGATAGATATTTCATAAAGGGGAGATTTGTTTTTTATAAGTGGGTATGTCAATTGAATAATTTTGTAACATATACGAACCCTTTTCTTATAAAACAATTCCTCAAATGATTATCCATTTAATTGAAAAACTTTTTGAATCCAATCTACACTTTCATCCACTGAAGTGTTTTCATCTTTCAAATGATTGGCAAAATGATTCGTTATTTTTTGAATAATTCGGTTGCTTATAATTTCGGCTTGTTCTTCATCAAAATTAGACATTTTTTTTCGTTGGTATGCCATTTCTAATTCTTTGATGGACTGTAGTTTTGCTTTTAGTGCGTGTATAGTTGGGGCATATTTCCGACCTTTTGTCCAGGTTATAAATTCGTCTTGAATTTCTTCAATTATAGCTTCTGCTTGCGGGATAAATTTTTTGCGATTTTCTAGTGTTTCATCTGTCATTTGTGACAAGTGATCCATGTGAATCAGTCTTACGCCTTCTATATCTTGAACGTTTTCGTTCACGTTTTTAGGAATCGATAGATCTAAAATTAGTAAAGGTTTTTTAAGATTTAAAATGGTTTTATCAACCGTTGGGTTTTGTGCTCCAGTGGCAACAACCAAAACATCTGCTTTTTGAATTTCTTCTTGTAAATCAGCATAGTCTTTTACAATTAAATCTAATTTTTTAGCCAATTTTTCAGCTTTATCTTTCGTGCGGTTGATTAGGGTAATATGATCGTGTTTGCTATGTTTTACTAAGTTTTCACAAGTGTTACGACCAATTTTTCCTGTACCAAAGAGTAGAATGTTTTTATCCGAAATATCTGGGACTGTTTTAAAAATATACTGAACAGAGGCAAAAGAAACCGAAGTGGCTCCGGATGATATTTCCGTTTCGTTTTTTACACGTTTACTGGCCTGAATAACTGAGTTTACTAGACGCTCCATATAGGCGTTAGCTATTTCATGTTCTTTAGATAAAATAAAAGCGTTTTTTATTTGTGAAATAATCTCAAAATCCCCTAAAATTTGACTATCTAGTCCAGTTCCTACTCGGAATAGATGATTGATTGCTTCTTTGTTTTTGTAGACGTAGGCTACTTTTTGAAAGTCTTCAACGGTACCTTGACTGTTTTCGCAAAGTAATTTAATTAATTGAAAGGGGTGTTGTGCAAACCCATATATTTCAGTTCGGTTACATGTGGAAGTAACGATCAAACTTTCTAAACCATCTTCTTTGGCTTGTTGGATCAATTTGGTTTTAGCTGGTTCATCTAAACTAAATTTTCCTCGCATTTCAGCATCTGCTTTTAAATAGCTTAAACCAATTGCGTAAAAAGTGGCAGATTTTGAGGGAATATTCTGTGTCATTAAAATCCTAATCAAATTTTCTACAAACAAAAGTATTTAGTTTTGTTTTTCCAAAATAACGCTATAAGTACTTTTTGTATCGCTATAAGTTATTTTGATAGTTGATTTGAATTTTTAGGGATATTTATTCTATTTTTGTTCTATAATAGGCTCTTTAGAACTTTATTATATAGAATTATTCTAAATAATAAACCTAATTTAGGGGAACCGCCTACGTAAAAAAATGTCGCTATGGGTGCTACCGAGGAAATAAAAATGGATGACGAATTTGTTTTGTTAAGATTTCAAAATGATACAGAAGAAGTTATAAAATATGAACGACCAGTAAAGACAGGTTTGATTCAGTTTCATTTTGGTTTGAAAGGAAAAGGCAGATTTATTTTTAATAATGGTAGTTATACAATAGGACTAGAAGGAGAAAAATCTCTTTTGTTTTATAATCCTGAAAAAGAACTTCCTTTACACCTAGATATAGAACCTAAAACGTGGATTATTTCTATATTGATTTCTATTAAAAAATTTCATGGATTATTTACTACTGATGCAGATCATATCCCTTTTTTGAGTGAAGAAAATCGCGATAGAAAATATTATGGCGAAGAAAATATTACACCTTCTATAGCCATTGTTCTCAACCAAATGTTTCATTATAATCTAAACCCAACAATTAAAAATTTATATTACAAAGGAAAAGGATATGAATTACTAAGTTTGTTTTTTAATAAAAATGAAGATCCTGATATCGAACAATGCCCTTTTTTGATAGATGAAGAAAATGTAAAAAAACTAAAAAAAGCAAAAGAAATTATTATTGCCAATATGTCAGAACCACCAGGTTTAGAAGAATTAGCGGATCAAGTTGGCCTAAACCTAAAAAAGTTAAAAACAGGGTTTAAACAAATTTATGGGGAAACAGTTTATGGATTTTTGTTTGATTATAAGATGCAATACGCTAGAAACTTGCTAGATAGCGGATCCTATAATGTAAACGAAGTAGGATTAAGAATTGGCTATAGTACCGCCAGTCATTTTATTGCAGCATTTAAAAAGAAATTTGGCACGACGCCTAAAAAATATTTATTAGAAAAAGTAAATTAAAAATAGATCAAAAAATGAAAGATAGAAGATACAACATAATTTTATCTTAAAACTATCTTTAGGTTTTGTAAGTCTCAAAAAAACATAAAAATGAAAGGAGTATTATTAGTTAATTTAGGCTCACCTGACAGTACAGAGGTAAAAGATGTAAAAAAATATTTAGACCAATTTTTAATGGATGAACGTGTAATAGATCTTCCTTATTTATTAAGAGCCTTTTTGGTAAAAGGAATCATACTCAATACGCGACCTAAAAAATCGGCAGCAGCTTATAAAAAAATTTGGTGGGAAGAAGGATCTCCTTTAATTGTTCTAACTCAACGATTACAAAAGAAAGTACAACAATTAGTTGATTTTCCAGTAGAAATTGCTATGCGTTATGGTAATCCTAGTATAGAACTTGGATTACAACAGTTGCATGATAAGGGAGTAACGGAAGTACTACTTTTGCCTTTATATCCACAATTTGCTATGGCAACCACAGAAACTATTTTGGTCTTAGCGGAAGAAATTCGCAAAAAGAAATTTCCTTCTATGACTTTTAAAACGGTTCCCGCTTTTTATAAACGAGAACGTTATATCGCTAATTTAGGAACTTCAATAAAGGAGGCTTTGGCTGGCTTTGAAGCTAATCATATTTTGTTTTCCTACCATGGTGTACCAGAGCGACATATAAAAAAATCAGATATTACTAAATCACATTGTGCAATCGATGGAAAATGTTGTGCAACACCCTCTCCTGCACATGAATTTTGTTACCGCCATCAATGCTATGAAACCACTAGACAAGTAGCTGAATTATTACAATTAGAAGAAGGAAGTTACAGCACTTCGTTCCAATCTCGTTTAGGACGTGATCCTTGGTTACAGCCTTATACTGATGCCACAATTGATGGATTAGCTCAAAGAGGAATTAAAAATTTAGCTGTTGTAACACCTGCTTTTGTTTCAGATTGTTTAGAAACTTTGGAAGAAATAGGTATGGAGGCTGCTCATAGTTTTAAAGAAAATGGAGGAGAAAACTTTTTAACAGTAGCTTGTTTAAATGATCGTGATGATTGGGCACAAACTATAGCAGGTTGGATTAAGAATTGGAATTAATGGAACTTTATAACTACATAAAATCATTACATCTTATTTTTGTAATCACTTGGTTTGCAGGATTGTTTTATATTGTACGGCTTTTTGTATACCACGCTGAAGCTAAGGAAAAACCAGAACCAGAGCAAAGTATTCTAATTAAGCAGTACCAATTGATGCAATACCGTTTATGGTACATCATAACTTGGCCAAGTGCCGTATTAGCTAGTATTTTTGCTTTTTGGATGCTACTCTTTACTGATACAGGTAATCTATGGCTTACACAATCATGGATGCATATTAAGTTAACTTTTGTATTTCTTTTGTATTTGTATCATTTAAAATGCCATCAAATTTTTAATCAATTGCAAAAAAATGAAGTTAAAAAGAGTTCTACTTTTTTTCGATTATGGAATGAAGGAGCCACTATTATTTTATTTGCAGTTGTTTTTTTAGTAATTTTAAAAAATGCCATCAATTGGATATTTGGTGTAATAGGTATAATCCTTTTTTCTATACTTTTAATGCTAGGCTATAAGTTTTATAAAAACATACGAGAAAAAAAATAATGATAAACATTTTTCTTTGGGGTAAAAATCTTTCCTTACGATCAAGAATTTTCCTCGCGCTTATATTCATAACACTAATATCTTCAATATTAATTGCATTAGTGTCAATACTTCATTTTCAATATGAAAGTCAAGAATATCATAAGGAACGTTTACTAAGGAAAGAAGAACAAATCAAACAACATATTGAGTATGTTTTAGAAACGACCCCTCATCCTCTAATAACAGCTAATCTAGCCTCTATTTTTAAAGAAAAAATATTTGAAATAGCCGATATTCATAATTTAGAAATAGATATTTATGACTTACAAGGACGTATGCTTATTAATTCAAGAGCACCTGTAATAAAAGGACAAATTACTATTAATATATCAGATAATTTATTAGAAAAAATTAAGTACGCTGATAAAAATAGATTTATAGGCGAAGGAGAAGCTAGAGGAGATGTGTATAATTTTTCTTATAGCTATTTAATGGATCATATAGAAAAGAAACCCATAGGTATTATACGACTCCCTTACAAACAAGATGATAGCTATTACAAACAAGAAATAGAAAACTTTTTAGCCATATTTGGAAGTGTATATTTAGGAATGTTTTCATTAGCTATTTGGTTGGCTTTTTATCTGTCAAGATATATTACTAAATCCCTTGAAACGATTTCTCGTAGACTGACCGAAACCAGTCTGACCGAAAAAAATAAAAAAATAGATTTAGTAACACACAGTTCCGAAATAGATAAACTTATTCAGTCTTATAATAAGATGATAGATGAGTTGGAAGAAAGCGCTAATAAATTAGCACAAAGTGAACGCGAAGGAGCTTGGAGAGAGATGGCCAAGCAGGTAGCTCATGAAATAAAAAACCCTTTGACTCCTATGCGATTAACGGTTCAGAGTTTTGAAATGCGTTTTAACCCTCAAGACCCCAATATTAGACAAAAAGTAGTTGATTTTTCTAAAACACTTATCCAACAAATAGATACAATGAGTGCTGTTGCCAGTGCTTTTTCTAATTTTGCATCTATGCCCGCTCAACAAAACGAAACATTAAATGTGGTAGATGTGGTAAGTATGGCATTAGATATTTTTAATGAAAATTATATAGAATATTATTCTAGTACGGATGAAATCATTACCAAAATAGATAGAACTCAACTTATTCGTATTATTACTAATTTGGTAAAAAATGCTATACAGGCTATACCCGAAGAACAAATCAATAAGAAAGTTCTAGTATCTGTAAAAAAAGAAGAAAACAATACCATTATTAGTGTATGTGATAATGGAAAGGGAATAGCAATTCAAGATTTTGAGCGTATATTTGAACCCAAATTTACCACAAAAACTAGTGGAATGGGACTAGGACTAGCGATTATCAAAAATATAATTGAAAATTACCAAGGAAAGATTACTTTTGAATCTAAATTAACTAAAGGAACTACTTTTAAAGTAATATTACCTATTATAAATAAATAGCAACATGGAATTAAAAAATATTTTAGTTGAGCACGAAAAATTTACAGCTACTATAAGAATTAATCGACCAGAAAAATTAAACGCATTAAATTCTGAAACAATAAAAGAATTGCATTATTGGTTGAAAGAATTAGAAGCCAATGAAAACATTAGAACTATTATCCTTACAGGGAATGGCGAAAAAGCTTTTGTGGCAGGTGCAGATATATCTGAATTTGCTCATTTTTCTGAGCAAGAAGGAGCTGAATTAGCTAGAAAAGGACAAGAACTACTTTTTAATTTCATAGAAAACATGAAAACCCCAGTAATTGCTGCGGTAAACGGATTTGCATTAGGTGGGGGGTTAGAACTTGCTATGTCTTGTCATTTTCGCGTTGCTTCTGAAAATGCAAAAATGGGATTACCTGAAACCTCATTAGGTGTTATCCCAGGTTATGGAGGTACACAACGTTTGACACAATTAGTAGGTAAAGGACGTGCTATGGAAATGATTATGACAGCAGGTATGATAGATGCTAAGACCGCAAAAGAATTTGGATTAGTAAATCATGTTGTGTCTCAAGAAGAGTTGTTTGCTACTTATATGACTATAGCGGATAAAATACAACGTAACTCTCCCGTTGCTATAGGTAAAGCTATTGAAGCTGTAAATGCAAACTACAAAGATGGTATAAACGGTTTTGAGACGGAAATTAAAAAGTTTGGAGAATGTTTTGCTACTGCTGATTTTAAAGAAGGAACAACAGCATTCTTAGAGAAACGCAAAGCTGTTTTTGAAGGAAAATAATACTATTTGAACTAAAAATATACTGGGTTAAAAAGTAAAGTTCTCGATACGTTTTTTCCATTTCATTTCAAAAATAACTCGAACTGACGGTTGAGTATATAATCGAAATCATCGTCAGATCGAGTGCAAAGCGTATCGAGAGCTAATGCTAATTTTTGTTGCTTTTGTAGGTGTACTATTTTTAAAAGGAAAACTAAAAATTTGAATGGTACTATATTAATTTTGGCTTAATTCTAAATATGTGGTGTCTAAAAAAAGTAGTAGCTTAACAGTTAGTTTGTTCATTCCGATCTTTTTTTAGACACCTACTTTTAAAAAGCGATTCTAAAAGGTTGTAATCTTACTATTTAGCTTTGCTAGTTTAATTAAAGTTAGAATCGACCAATGGAGGTCTTTCTTAGGGTTAAACAGAAAAATTAAACTTTTAGACCCTATGCTTTTCGCTTTCATTATTTTATTCCTTCGCACTCATCATAAAACTGTTCTAAAAATTGTTCCATAAACAAGTGGCGTTGTAAGGCAATTCGTTTTCCCGCTGTTGTGTTCATCTTGTCTTTTAAGCGTAATAATTTCTCGTAAAAATGATTAATGGTAGGCGATGTGGTATTTTTGTATTCTTCCTTACTCATTGTTAAATTAGGGATAATCGCGGGGTCATAGAGTTTTCTGTTTTTAAATCCACCATAATTAAAGGCTCGGGCAATTCCTATGGCACCAATGGCATCTAAACGATCGGCATCCTGAACAATAGCAAGTTCTTTAGAATGAAAGGCAGCTGCAAAATTACCCCCTTTAAAAGAGATGTTTTCTATAATTTTTACTACATGATCAATAATGGTTTGATCAATATTTTGTGATGTAAGAAAATCAGACGCTGTTTTGGGACCAATAGTTTCGTCACCATTATAAAATTTACTATCGGCTATATCATGCAATAAAGCTGCTAGGTAAACTACAGTTTCGTTACATTCTTCTTCTTTAGCTATTTGTCGGGCGTTTTTATATACTCGTTCTATATGAAACCAATCATGTCCTCCTTCAGCTTCTTCTAATTGCTTTTTTACAAACTCAATTGTTTTTTGTATAATTTCCATAGGTTATATCTTTAAAAAAGGGCTGTCTTAAAATAAGTTTAATTGTCATGTTTTTTAGAAATATAGGAAGTAGATTAGAGATATTAATTACCTATCCTTCCTTATATTTTAGTATGAAATACGTTTTTGTTTTTACTTTTGAGACAGCCTCTTTGAATTTATCTTGGTTTCTATTTTTAAACTATTAAAGCAGGTTGTACCCATTTAAATAATTTTTCTTCCGCAGGAGTAACTATTCTTTCTGCTAATCGAGTCATTCTTGCAGGAAGTTTCATTAGATAATCACGTGCTTTTTCTGCCTCATCTGTAAGATGGGTGATTTTGTCTATTTCCCACTTTTGAATTAATTTTTCCATGATATCAATATAATCTGTAGCAGTATAAACACCTATTCGTTGAGCTGATTCAGAAAATTTTTCAAATGCAGTTCCTATAGCTTCTCCCGATTCGCGAATAAGGTTGGCGGGCATAGTAATTTTTTGTTTCATCATATATTGAAAAGCCAACATCATTTGGCTAGGATCTACTTGAAAAATTCGGTTAACAAATTCACTATATGCCAAATGGTGGCGCATTTCATCGCCTGCAATTAAATTACATAGCTTAGCTAATTTTTTATCACCAAATTGTTTGGCTAATTTAGATACTCTCATGTGTGAGATATAAGTAGCTAATTCCTGAAAACTTGTAAATACAAAATTTTTATAAGGATCACGATCAGTACCCGGATCAAATCCGTCGTTTATTAGATGTTGAGTGGTTATTTCTACTTCTCGCATATTTACACGTCCTGATAGATATAAATATTTATTAAGTAGATCACCATGACGATTTTCTTCGCCAGTCCATTGACGAATCCATTTAGCCCAGCCGTTATCGCCCGTAGATCCTTTTTGTTGAATACCTTCAATATCTAACAACCATGATTCATAGGTTGGTAGGGCTTCTTCTGTAATTGTGTCGCCTACTAGAACTACCCAAAAATCATAAGGTAAATCTTTTGCTATTTCTCTAAGCTCTGTGACTTCTTCTATGAAGTTTTCTGCTTCAGAGTTAGGTAATAAATCACTTGGTTGCCAGATTTTTTCTACAGGAAGTAGGTAATTTTCTACAAAAGAATCCAAACTCTTTTCTAGATACTGCATGACTTCCAAGCGAATATTATTTAATTTTTCCATAAGACTAGTATAATTATTTTATATGTTCTTTGATTATAGTTTCAGTTTTTTTGAATATATCATCAAAACTATAATCAGATATTTTTAGAGGAGGGTGAATTATATGTTCAATATTACTGCCTAATCCTAAAGGGAATTGACCATAACGTGTCATTTTCCATGAGTTATTTATTGTTACGGGCAAAAAATAAGCATCGGGTGCAAATTTATAAAGCATTTTTAAACCATTTATAGAAAAAGGTTTGGGTACTCCCGTTTTGCTCCTTGTGCCTTCTGGAAATATGACTACAGAGTAATTATTTTGATTAATATATTCAGCTACTCTTTTTATTTCTGGTAAGGCCTGTTTTGGGTCTTTTCGGTCGATTAAAGCGGAACCACCATGACGTAAATTAAAGGAAACACTTGGTATTTTTTTTCCTAGTTCTTTTTTGCTAATGAATTTAGGATGGTATTTGCGTAAAAACCAGATAAAAGGGGGGATATCATATAGACTTTGATGGTTAGCTACAATAATCAGGGGTTTGTTTTTGGGGATATTTTCAATTCCCTTTATTTTGTAAGTTGTTCCTAAAACATGGGTGGTTCTAACTAAAAAAGCATTTAAAATTGCTACACTGATTCGATGGGTATTATATCCAAAAAATTTTAAGCAAAACCATTGTATAGGGTGGAAAAGAAGTAGCCAAAGAAAAAACAATATTCCAAATAAAATAGACAATGGGTACGAAATAAGTTTTAGCATATCTTAGTTTAATTTGATCAAAAAATAATAAATGTCATCTAGAAAAAAGATATCTAGGTGACATTTATAAAAATAAGCTTGTATAATTCTTAGCAAAATTCGCTATAAGCATCTTTT
Organism: Flavobacterium columnare NBRC 100251 = ATCC 23463; assembly: GCF_002530675.1. Classification (GTDB taxonomy): domain Bacteria; phylum Bacteroidota; class Bacteroidia; order Flavobacteriales; family Flavobacteriaceae; genus Flavobacterium; species Flavobacterium columnare. The sequence continues at coordinate 7,760 of NZ_PCMX01000065.1, read as the reverse complement.
AAATTTTCAGCAATAATTTCTGCTGGGCGTCCTTCTATATGATGACGTTCTAACATGTGTACTAACTCACCGTCTTTAAATAATGCCATGGCTGGTGAAGAAGGAGGGAAAGGAAACATTTGTTCACGAGCAGCATCTACAGCTTCTTTATCAACACCTGCAAAAACAGTAATTAATTGGTTCGGTTTTTTTTCACCGGATAAACTCATTATAGCGCCTGGACGAGCATTACGAGCCGCACAACCACAAACTGAATTTACCACAACAAGGGTAGTACCAGTAGCTGTAATTGCATTTTTTACATCGTCTGCTGTATATAAATTTTGAAAACCTTTGCTAGTTAATTCTTCGCGCATTGGCTTTACCATTTCTTCTGGATACATATTCTTTATATGTTAAAGTTATTCTTTTGCAAAGTTACAAACTTTTCTATTGTAACCTTTTTATTTAATATGATTTTAATAGTTCTTATAATCCTTTAATCCAAGATTGAGGATTTAATTTTGTTGTATTTTGATAAATATAAAATTTTAAGACTGCTTTATTTGTAAAACTATTGAAATGAATGCTTCCTAAAGTTTGTTTGGTGCTTACTTTTTGCCCTTTACTGACATTTACTCCACTAAGATTAGAATAAGAAGTGATATAGTCACCGTGTCTGATAACTACAGTTGCAGTACCGTTAGCAGCCATTTGTACGTCACTTACTTCGCCTCCAAAAACGGCACGAGCTTGAGCACCTCTTTCGGAAGAAATTTCAATTCCGCTACTTTCAATCATGATAGAAGGTTCTAAGGGGTGGGGCTGACGACCAAAGCGTTTGGTTAAAGCTCCTTTTTCTACAGGCCATGGTAATCGACCACGATTTGATCGAAAATCATTAGCTAATTCTTTAGCTTCAGGTGTTAATACAAAAGTGGTTGTATTAGTTGTATTACCCGCTTTTTTGTTGGCTGCAGCAATTGCTTCACGAATTAAGCGATCTATCTGACGTTCAATGGCGCGAGATTCTTTTTGTTTTTTATGAATTTCAGCAATAATTTTCTTTTTATCTTTCTTAATGCTATTTAATAATCGTTCTTGTTCTAAACGTTCTAGTTCAAGATCTTTTTTTTCTTTTTCGCTTAGGGCTATTAATTTTTCTTTTTGTTTTTTTTGCGTACCTAATTTAGCGTTATAGCTTTCCAGATCTTTTGTTTTGCTTTTTATTTCTTCGCCCTGCATTTTTCGGAAGCTAGAATATTGCTTCATATATTCCCCTCTTTTATAGGCTTGTAAAAAATTATCGGCAGATAAAATGAACATAGCCCTGCTTTGTTCTGAACGACTTTTATATGATTTTTCAATCATTTCAGCATAATCTTCTTTTAGGATTTGTAAATCCTTTTTTAATTGATTTACTTTTAATTGATTGATATACATACTGTTTCCTAATACTTTTTTTTGTTTTTCTGTAGTACGAATCAGTTTAAGTTGTAAGTCTATTTTTTCCTTTTGTTGGGCTACAATTTTAGTTACATCTTTTTCTTTTCTTTTTTGCTCACCCAATAGGCGTTCTTTTTGACGGATTTCTTCTTGAATTCTAGCTTTTTGTTCTTCTAATTTGCGTTGTCTATCTTCTTCTTGAGACCAGACCATGATGGTGTTAAGAATAAAAACAAAAGATAAGATATGTTTTAACATAATTGATTAATTCTTTTTAATTAATTTTTATGGCTTTATAACCTTCGGGTACACTGTACGGAAATGTTAGTTCTTCATTGTACGTAACAGATTCATTTTGTATTGTAATTTCTGTGGTTCTATTATCCTGAGTTGCAAAAATAACAAGTTCCATTGGTAAAATAGCTTCTGAAGCTAAATTATAATTGGTGTAATTAATCGTCATTTTTTGATCTGGGTCAATTTGTTTTATTTCTTGACTGTTTAACCAAAAAGAGTTGGGATCAAAGGAGTAAGATTTTATGAAATTACTGGGTGTTGTTTCCACTAATTTTATACTGTTTTCTTCCTTTGTCATGGTATATTTGTCTAAAGAAAGATCGTCAATGGTTTTTCCTAAGAGTAGGTTTTGAACTTTTTGAAAATTTAATTCAGTACCTAGCCAGTTACTTAATATTTTATAATCCCCATCAAAAAATTTCCCTCCAATTTTTTGATAATATTTTACAGAAGAAGGTGTTAATAGTACTTTGGCTATGGGATAGCCTAATATTTTAGCGGTTATAAGGATCATTTGATCTTTTTTGATACGAATGTCTGCTAGTATGCTAGAGGACTGTTTTTCATCTTTATACTGTATATCCGATTTTATATAGGCTGTTTTAAAATCTCTTTTTACGGCTTCGTGATTTGTTATAACATTTTTTACTGTTTCTGTAATAATTGGCATCTTGTTTTCTGGATGTACAACAAGATTTTGTTTGGTTTTACATGAAACGAATAGGAGTGCTACGCTTATTATACTTATAATCTTTTGGATCATTTTTTTGTGTTTTTAATAATCAATGCTTTTTTTTGGTATTCTTCTGCTTTTTTGGTATTGCCTAAAGCAATTGAAACGTCGCTTATTAAATTCAGAAAATTAATTTCTAATACAGGGTTTTCGATGATGTAATCGAAACCAATTTCTAAAAATTCGTTCGCTTTTTTATAATTTTTTAGCTCAAAATTTGCTTTTCCTGCAAAGTAATAAAATTCAGGTTGATTAGGGTATAGATCTAAATAATCTGTAGTAAGTTTTAACATTACTTGATAATCTTTTTTTTCTTCATAGCAAATAAGAGTACATAAAGCTGTTTCTAGATCGTTTTTTTGAAGGATAATAGATTTTTCAAAATTTTTAATAGCTAAATCCCATTGTTTTTTTTTAAAGTAAAATTTTCCGACTTCTTTATGTACATTAAATTCTGGATCTCCTTCAAAATAGGACATAGCTTTTGATAGTTGATTCTCAAAAATAGGATTTTTAGATACAAAAATTAAAAATTCATTAAACATTTTAATTTTAATTTTTTTATCTATTTTTCTGCTTTTCAAAACCGTTTCAAGTGTGTTAAAAGCTTCCGTTCCCTTTGTATCAGTAATATGATATTTAAACAGGAATACAGCAGCCCATTCTGAAGTAGGTAGGTTTTGTTTTAGTTTTTCAATTACTTGTCTTGCTTTTTCTTCTTGATTGGTTTCAGAATATTTAGTAATTAGAGAAAGATAATTTTCTTCGTTTAAAGGATTGGTTTCAATCGCTTTTTCTAAATCGGATTTGCTTCCAGCACTGATATTGGTTTGTCTGTTGATTTCTGCTCTGTATTGATTTCTTCTTTCTGTTTTGCCTTCGGATTCGTCTAATTCGTTGATTAGTATTAGAGCTTTATCAAACTGACGAGTGTACATGTACAAAGCCAGTAAATCTTCTTTGTATTTTTTGTCTAAAACAATGATTTTTTGAAGAACTGAAATTCCTTGATTATAATTCTTGGTGTTATAGTACACATCATATAAGTCAATCCAGTTCCATTTGTTTTTTGAGTCTAATTCTGTCGCTTTTATATAGGCTTCTTCAGCCGAAATATAATCTTTTTTAAAATAATAATTCTTACCTAATTCATGATAAATAACTGCATTATTAGGTTGGAGTTGTAAACATTTTTCCAACTCAATAAGTGCTTTGTCATAATTTTCAATTCCTTTTTGTTTTAGAGACTCATAGTAGGCCTCTTGAAAACTATCATCATCTGATACGATGTTTTCAGGATCTGTTTGAGCTAAAAAAGGATGTGTACTGGTTATGAATATAAAACAGGCCAGTTTGTATATTGTTTTATTCATATTTTTAAATTTTACGTACATTGATTAACATATAGTGTTGTTTTTTAATCATTCTAGATTATTTATTACAAAAAAGGGGGTGTTAATGTTGTTATAACAGTAAAATATCCAGTTTAAAAAGGTCTGTCCGAAAATTTAAAAAAACATCCGGACAGTTTCATTCTTTATTTATTCTAATGTAGAATAATCTCCTATGCTTATACTTTTGAAGTTTCCGTCAAAAGTAGCGTGATTACCAATCATAGCATTGTCTAGATCAGCATTACATAAATGTGTATGCGTTTGAACCAAACTGTTTTTAATGGTAACATTTGTTAAATGTGTAGATTTTCCTAGAGATACATTAGGCCCTACAGTTGAGTTTATTAAAACTACGTCTTCCCCTATAAAACAAGGAGGTATGATTGTAGAATTTTCAATACGAGCAGAATTAGCTACCATGTTTTCACCTTCTGCATGTAAAAAATTCAGCATTCTACTATTTGTTTCAACGGTTACATTTTTATTTCCACAATCCATCCATTCCTCTACTTTTCCAGGAACAAATTTCATTCCTTTGTCCATCATTTGTTTGATACCATCATTTATTTGGTATTCCCCACCGTGAATGATATTATTGTCTAAAACAGCTTGTAATTCATTTTTTAAGACAGCTATATCTTTAAAATAATAAATACCAATAACGGCTAGATCAGAAACAAAAGTAGAAGGCTTTTCTACTAATTCAATAATCTCATTTGATTCGTTCAGATTAATTACACCAAAGGCTTCTGGATTTTCTACTTGCTTTACCCAAATTACACTGTCAGCAGCCGTATCTAATGTGAAATCAGCTTTAAAAAGGGTATCAGCATACGCAATAACGGTAGGTCCTGAAAGGGATTCTTTGGCACACATGATAGCATGTCCTGTGCCTAATGCTTCATTTTGATAATAGATAGTTCCTTTAGCTCCCAAGTTTTGTGCTATAGCCACTAATTCCTCTTCTATTTTTTGACCAAAACTTTCATGAATAATAAAGGCAATTTCTTCGATATCTTGGTTGATTACTTTGGCAATGTCTTCTACTAAACGATGCACAATAGGCTTGCCAGCAATAGGAATTAATGGTTTAGGAACTGTTAGCGTATGCGGACGAAGGCGTGAGCCACGACCAGCCATAGGTACAATGATTTTCATAAGATTAGTCCCTTGTCCTTGTGGAAGGACTTGCTACAGGGAAAGTAGTTTTTAAAATTTATTTACTTTTTTATACTCATTTTTTTTGAATTAACCAGATTATTTTAGTCCAGTACTGCCAAAACCTCCTTCTCCTCTATTTGTGTCAGAGAGGGATTCTACAGGATGCCAAAAAATACGTTCATGTTTGGCAATTACTAATTGAGCAATACGCTCACCGTCTTCAATCTCGAAAAAATCATTTGATAAATTAACTAAAATGATACCTATCTCACCGCGATAATCAGCATCTATAGTACCAGGAGAATTTAAAACAGTAATTCCTTTTTTAAGAGCTAAACCACTTCTGGGTCTTATTTGTGCCTCGTAACCTTGTGGTAGTTCTATGAATAATCCCGTTTTAATCAAGACTCTTCCGAGCGGAGGTATTGTAATAGATTCTTCTAAATTAGCCCTTAAATCCATTCCTGCTGATAAACCAGTTTCATAATGCGGCAGGGCGTGTTTTGATTTATTTACAATTTTTATTTCCATATTGTGAATACACTATTTTAATAATAAGAGACTTATAAAAAACACGAAGTCTCATTTTAATTTATCTTCTTTTTATTATTCTTAAAAAAAACTCTTTTTCATTTTTGTAAATATAATATCCGAAAGCGATCAAGGCAAATATTCCAAAAATATAACTCTGACGTAGAAAAGGAATGTAAAAGGACATGGCAGATAATGTAATAGATACTCCTACATAGCTTGCAATTTTGTTTATTTCGTATGGAATAGGATATTGTTTTTGTCCTAAATAATAAGATATAAACATCATGCTTCCGTAAGCTATAATAGTTGCAACAGCCGAACCATAATAACTCATAATAGGTATTAACCAATAGTTGAATGTTAGTGTTAAAATAGCTCCTATAAGAGATATTATAGTTCCTATATATGTTTTATCAGTTAGTTTGTACCATACCGATAGATTTGTGTAAATTCCTAAAAAGAAATTGGCTAATACAATTAGGGGTACTACTTTTATAGCCACCCAATAAGTTGCATTAGGGACTAGTGGTTGTTTAAGAAGATCAATAAAAACAATCACAAAAAGCAAAATGAAAGAACCCGAAATAACAAAGTATTTCGTGATAGTAGCGTAGGTTTTTGGTGCATTTTCATTTTTAGCATGACTAAAAAAGAAGGGTTCTATGCCTAAGGAGTAAGCCGTACGAAATAAAACCATAAACATTCCTAATTTGTAACAAGCAGAATATGCTCCTATATCCGCTTTGGAAACATGTAGTTTTTCTAATAGAATTTTATCAAAATGTTCATTAATAGCAAATCCAATTCCCGCAAAAAGAATTGGTAAACCATATTGGATCATTTTAATCCATAGTTTTTTATCAAAAACACCTTCCCGTTTAATATAATGGTTAGATAGCATTACTAAAGTCAGTAAACTGGCAAGAACATTTGAAATAAAAATATATCCGACTTGAAAATGCTCAAAATAGAGTGTACTGATAGGGTTTTCTTTTGAAATTAAGGGGAGTATTAATAAGAAAAAAATATTTAAACCAAAGTTAATGATAACATTCGAAATTTTAATCACAGCATATTGCATTGATTTTTTTTCGGCACGTAATTTTGAAAAGGGAATAACGACCAAGGCATCTAAGACCAATATCCAAATGGTATAAGTAATATACTCCTTTTTGATATTGATAAAATGAGCTATACTTTCTCTAAAAATTAGTGAAAATGACAAAAATAAAATAGAAGACCAAAAAAGTGATGCTAATGATGTTTTGAAAACATTTTTTTTGTTTTCTTCTTGATTATAAAATCTAAAGAAAGCAGTTTCCATTCCATAGGATAGAACTACATTAAAAAAGATTAAATAAGCAAAAATAATAGATACATCAGCAAATTCCGCTTTTGGTAATTTTTTTACGTATAGAGGATTCAATAAAAAGCTAATCATACGAGGTAAGACTGTGGCTAAACCATAGATTAGTGTCTGCTTAAATAAACTTTTATAAATGCCCAAAACAGTTGTGTTATTTTAAACCCGCAAAAGTATTAATTTTTATCATTTTCATCTGTTCTTACAGAAGGATAAGCTAATATTTCTTTTTCTTTTATTTTTCTAATTTTAAAAAAGGATCGGTTTCCTTTATAAAAATATTCTAGAACAGCTTGTTTAGAAGAAATGACTTTAGTTATTTTTTCCTCTTGAGAAATCTCTTCATTTGGGTGGCAATTAATATTTTCTTTGAAGCTAAAGAAATACTCCTTTGGTGTTACTTTATTCGGGAGAGCCATTTTGTTTTGAAAATAAAGTTTACTTAATACAACCTCTTTTGGTAATTCTTTTTGAAAAATAATATAAAAGTCTGTGCCTGAACCGCCTCCTTTTATACCCGCTATCCAAGATTGACAATAGGATTCTTCTATATTAAAAGGGAGTTTTTTTGTTTTTTGAGAATACCCTAGAAAAGGAATGATAGACAGTATAAAAATATATATTATTTTCATTTTACAAAGCAGTTAAAAGGTTCAAATATTTTATTACTAAATGTATTTGTCAATTTTAGTGTAGGCTTTAAGTACGTACGGTTAAATGATTGAAAGCGTTTTCTTAACAAATATCTAAAACTTATCACAAATATCAAAAAATAGACCGAATAAGTTAATTAATTAGGGAAGGTGTGTTCTTTTTGTAAGAAAAAGGAGAAAATAATTTTACAAACTAATAA